>CAVBWE010000171.1:0-2938 GCA_963598715.1 Sphaerochaetaceae bacterium
CTTTTTACTCTTCTCCATATATCCTCCTGTAGCCGTCATTCTCATGGACAAAAACACCCTCAAGATATTCGTTTATCATATCTTGGGAAAAAGGCACGGAGAAGAAGGCCGCAGTTCCGCACGAGGATGAAAGCGTTCTCGGTACGGGTCTGAGGGAACACTCTTCTCCGATTCTCTTTTTGAAAAGCAGCGCTCCATAGTGATTATGGAACGTTGCCACATATTCATTTATTTCCTTATTGTTATTGTCCACTCTCCGTTCTTCTCCACAGAAGCTGCCTTGTATCCCATGGCTGAAGCAAAACGGGAGACATTTTCAAGAGGAACACGGTTATCGACAAGTACGACAACACCGTCCGGACTTTCCTTGAGAGCCCTTTTGGTATTGATGACGGGTTCCGGGCAGCTGAGGCCCCTGCAGTCTATTTCTTTCATCTCAGTTCTCCTTTTTTCTGCTGTTTACGAATGCTATTGCAAGTGCAATTGCTATACCTGCGATAACGGCAATCTTTCCGTATGTATTGGGTCCGTTGTCCGTTGCGTTGCCCGCAAGCGAGAAGTTATGGACGAATGCAGCGCCGACAAGAAGCCCGAGTACCGTCACGGCACTGTCTGAAGATCCTTCTCCTGCCATGACAAGCTGTCTCAGCGGACAGCCGCCGAGAAGAACGGATGCCAGACCTACAAGGAACATTCCGAGGAAATTCCATACGCCGTTTGTCTGGGCAACAGGCTGACCGGCAAAGGACAGACTGAAGTTTCCCGTAATAAGGTTTCCGATGAGGGCTGCAATGAAAATTGCAAGGCTTCCGGTAAAGAGCGTAGTATCCTGAAGAAGAATGATGTCCCTTATGCTGCCTGCCATGCACAGTCTTGTTCTCTGTGCAAATGCTCCGACAAGAAGGCCGGCAACAAGGGCCATGAAGACGGGAGCGTGCATGCTGCCCGGACCCTTCTCGCTGAAAGCGAAGAGAGAAGATGCCGTAAGGGAAAGCACAAGGAGGACAAGAGTAACGCCGCTCAATGCCCCGCCCTCGATACTGTTCTGCCTGTGGGCTCTTCCAAGGGAGAAGCCGTTGTTAAGGAAGAAGCATCCCACTGCAATTCCGCATGCAAAGCCGACAAGGGCAACAAGTGCATTCAGGTCACCGCCCGCAAGACGGAGAACCATTCTCAATGGGCAGCCGAGGAAGCAGAGTGCTCCCACCATCACGAAGAAACCGAGAATGAACCTCGTAAACGGAGAAGAACCCCCGCGCGGCCTGAATTCACCCTTTATGAGGGAGATAATGAATGATCCCAGAACTATTCCGATGATCTCAGGTCTCACATACTGCACAACACCGGCTGTATGAAGCTTGAGGGCACCGGCGGTGTCCCTGATGAAACATGCGATACAGAATCCCATGTTTTTCGGATTGCCAAATGCAGTAAGCACTACTGCAAATGCACCAACGACAAGTCCCGCAACAGCGAGATTACGTTTTTCTTTTGTGATTTTCATGATTTTTTATTCCTGCAGATATTTTTCCATAATATTTTGAAAAATACAATGATTATTGGAAAAATTAATTTTTCCCGTAAAAAATGCTCCGTTTTCTGAGCTTGTCAGGTCATCTTCCCCAGTGCCTTGTGCCGTGCTACAATTTCCCTATGAAAAGAATCTACCTGGATAATGCCGCAACAAGCTGGCCAAAGGCTCCCGGAGTCGGGGAAAGCATGAAGGCATTCATAGAAGAAGGAGTCGTCAATCCCAACAGAACGGAAAGTGCCCTTTCCTTTTCGCTTTTCGAGACGCTTTATTCGCTGAGGGAGAAAATAGCTTCTCTCTATAATTATCCTCATCCGGAGTGCATCGCATTCACTTCCAGTGTCACCGAGGCACTGAATATGGTGATAAAGGGACTTTTCTCGGAGAAGGACCATGTAATCATATCCTCAAGCGAGCACAATGCAGTGATGAGACCCCTGACACAGACAGGAGTGCACTACTCTCTAATACCCTCGGACAGAAGGGGATACAATGACTGTTCCTCTCTTGAGAGCCTTCTTGAAAGGAACACCCGTGCAGTCATAATGTGCCACGCTTCAAATGTCAGCGGCGCAGTCCAGGACCTTGAGGAAATTGCAGAATTCACGGAAAAACACAACCTCCTCTTCTTTCTTGATGCTGCGCAGTCCTCACCCTTTGCTGAAATTGACATGGATAAATACAATCTTGCAGGAGTCGCATTCACCTGTCATAAATCATTCCTCGGCCCCGAAGGATGCGGCGGCGTGATACTGAGGCGGGATATTGCCGAGACCATTCCCCCGCTTGTCTCGGGAGGTACAGGAAGCGAAAGCGACAGCATCCTGATTCCCTCAACGCTTCCCGACAGGCTGAATGCCGGAACGGAGAATCTTCCGGGGCTCATAGGAACCGAAAAGGCCCTGGGCTATACCATCGGGAACATCTCCGGACTCCGCGCATCCGCGCTTGAGATGACACTCCGCCTCATGGAGGGCATAATGAGAATACCATCCCTTACGATAAAGGGTGCGGGAATCAATGATCCCAGGACTTCCGTTGTCTCTGTCACCTCTTCAAGAAACGACATCGCATACATATCTTCAGAACTTCTGAAGGAAGGAAACATAGAGACAAGAGTCGGACTTCACTGCGCTCCGATGGCACACAGGGCACTGGGAACCTTTCCGACGGGAACGCTGAGATTCTCTCCGGGGCCGTTCACGACAAAGGACGAGATAGACGAAACACTTGAGATACTCGGGAGAATAGAGAAATGAAGAAACAATACTATCCAGTACTCCTGGAAGCACTCAGAAAGGGAGACATAGAACGAAGAACGGAGATTGACGGAAGCCGCGTTGAACTTCTGGAGGACGGAAAAATCATCTACCGTGAAACAGAAGAGCCTCTTGTTCAATACAGGAC
>CAVBWE010000172.1:0-7058 GCA_963598715.1 Sphaerochaetaceae bacterium
TGATGAAGCAGTCCCCGGATGCAGCGAGGAGTCCCGGTGGTTTCTTCTGCGGTTATTTTCTGATGATGAAGAACTTTTTTCTGCTTGACTGGGGACGGACAATCGGAGGGGAGGACGTCAGGAAGGTTGTCTTTCTCTCACTGCCCGTTTCCCTTTCCCTTGCCCTTTTCTCGTTTCTTCTTTCATTTCCGGTTTCATTTCTTCTTTCCGTTTCCGCCGCAGGGAAGAAGGGAGGAGCGGAGGACTGCATTCTTGTCTTTCTGTCATCCGTTTTTATGATTCTTCCTTCCTTCATCACATCCGTAGCCCTTATTCTCCTCTTCTCCTCAGCCTTGAAACTCTTTCCGTCTTCCGGCTACAGGGGGCTCAGTGAAGGGCTTGCTGCTCATCTGGGAACGCTTTTCCTGCCTTCCCTTTCCCTTTCCTTCATCAATATGTCATATATGATGAGAATGTTTCGTGAGGCACTGAACTCTTCAATGGGTAAAAGCTATATCACATATGCGAGAGCCTCGGGGATGAGGGAGCGTGATCTGGTGAGAAAAGCTGCGCTCAAACCGGCACTTCCTGTAATGATAACGGCCTCTGCCGAGAGCCTTATTTCATTTTTTGCTTCATCTACTGTTGTCGAGACTGTATTTGCGCTTCCCGGAATGGGACGGGCCCTTGTCCGAGGAGCCCTCCAGAGAGACACTTCACTTTCGTTTGTCATCGTTATGATAATGGTTCTGATCATATCGCTGGTGCTTTTTTTCTCATCACTCATCAGTTTGCTGATTGACAGAAGGGGGGACAAAGAGAATGGCAAAGCTTAGAGCCGGAGTCGTCATACTGGTTTTCATGATTCTTCTGGGCCTTGTATTCGGGTCAAACGGCACGATGAACATGGAAGATTCTCTTTCATCTCCCTCTCCCGGCCACATATTCGGCTGCGACGGAGAAGGAAGGGATCTCTTCCGGAGAACCTGTTCGGGGTTTCTCACATCCTTCACGGTAAGTGCCGGAGGTACTCTTTTTGCCTTCATCCTTTCCATGCTGCTTCTTTTCATATCGATGGAAAGCCGTGCGGCGGGGAAAATCATCCTCTCGTCTGCAAAGGCCGTCAGGACCGTTCCCC
This sequence comes from Sphaerochaetaceae bacterium, assembly GCA_963598715.1. GTDB lineage: Bacteria > Spirochaetota > Spirochaetia > Sphaerochaetales > Sphaerochaetaceae > Ornithospirochaeta. Next base: position 1,118 of record CAVBWE010000172.1, read on the forward strand.
AGATCGTTCTTGCCCTCTTCTTCCTCTCTGCCGGGGGAAGGGGAAGCTTCTTCCTGGTCATGACTCTTGCCCTGTCTTCGTCAGTCGTGCTCTTTCTTCTTTTGAATCCTCTCCTCAGGACCGGGGAGAGGGAGGACTCGGTCATTGCAGAGAGAAGCCTCGGAATAAGGGAGGGGAAAATCTTTTTCCATATCATTTATTCCATGAAGGGCCTCATAGGGGAACATCTTGCATCATCAGCGGTTTCGATGATGATCACGGAGTCCTCACTGTCGTTTCTCGGGCTCGGAATCTCTCCGGACAAGCCTACAATCGGAAGAATACTCTCGGAAGGAAGGAGCGTTGTACTGACGCATCCTCATGTTGTGATATTCCCATCCGCTTTCCTCTTCCTCTTCGGCCTGGCGGTGATTCTGATCCAGAAGGGGCTAGGAGAGTCTGATGCGACCCCTCATGGACCTGGCAAGAGTCGTCTTGTCGACATAGCCGAGGTCCCCTCCGATCGGAATTCCGGAAGCAAGTCTTGAAAACTGGAGAGAGTACGGGGAGAGCATTTTCCTGATATAAAGGGCTGTGGTATCTCCTTCGTCGGTGGGGTTCGTAGCAATAATGATTTCCCTGAATTCACCGTTCTTGACCCTTTCTGCAAGTTCGCGGAACCTGAGTGCTGACGGCCCTATCCCTTCGATCGGGTTTATTGCGCCGCCAAGTACATGATAGAGTCCGTTATAGATTCCCGCAGCAGATATCGACACCACATCCTCCGGATTCTCAACTATGCACAGAAGAGTCCGGTCCAGACGCGGATTATCACAGATCTGGCAGCTCTCTCCTTCCATGTAACAGCCGCAAACCGGACAGGGTTTTATTTTGTTTTGAATGCTTACAATAGCTTCTCCGAGCTTTGCATTATAAGAATTGTCAGTTTTTATCAGATGATAGGCCAGTCTTGTGGCAGATTTGTCTCCCATGCCTGGAAGTTTCTTCAGAAGCCGTATAAGTTCATCGAGACTTGTCATCTCTGCTCTCCGCCGAATAATCTCTGAAGGGATGCCGAAGCAACTTCCTTCTTGATTTCCTCGATTCTTGTTCCGGCTTCATTGAAGGCCGAGGTGATGAGTGTCTCAAGCATGGACTTGTTTTCCGGAGAGAGAAGGCTTTCGTTTATGGATACGTCCTCCACTTCATACATGGCGTTTACCTTTATCTCAACCATTCCTGCCCCGGAGGAGCCTGTGACCTTCCTTTGTCTGAGTTCCTTCTCAGTCTTCTCCTTCAGATCCCGGGTTTTCCCCATCTCCTCCTTCAGTGTCTTCATCATCTGAGTCATTTCCAGCGGATTCATCATTTACTCCTCTCTCCTCTTTACCTTTTTCAGCCGGTCTCTCCTTTTCCGTTTCGCTTTTTACGATTGCCGGCTTTTCCGTCGTGATTATTTTTCCTCCGAAGATTCCCATGAGGGCTTTCATCTTCCCAGAGTGAAGAACCTCCTTCGGTGCCGTATAGTTCACCCTGAGCAGAAGCTGTTCTCCCGTTATCTTAAAAACGGCTTTTTCTATGCTTTTCCTGTTTTCGGTGAGGAGGTCCCTTCCCATTGCATTGCTGACGGTGATGACAACTTCTCCGCCGTTTCTTTCAGTTTTCGCATCAAGAAGGCAGGATGAGATGAGCGAGCGTGCTGAAGAGTCCAGTTCATCGCAGACTTTCCTGAGGAAGTCTTCGTCCCCGGGCGCCGTTGTCTCATCCTTCTCCTCTTCCGTATAGACAAGCGGAACGGAGGAAGGCTCTTGCCTGTTTCTCTCATTCTTTTCCGCTTCCTGTTTCTTTTTTTCTTCTGTATTCCCGTCCAAAGCGGTATCGCCTGATGCGGAGGAAGCTTCAATTATTCTTCTCGGGGTTTTTTTTATTACGATGTTTCCTTCTGCAATGCCTTTCTTCATGTCCTCGATTTTCTTCACGAGCACGTCAGACGAAACCAGGAACGGAAGGGATGCAAGGCGGGAGAAGACGAGCTCGAGTTCGAAGCGCGGGGAGAGTGTGTATCTGAGGTCCCTGTACAGATTCAGGAATGCGTTCAGTCCCGCTTCCAGCTGCTCGCGTGAAAGAAGGTCTGTCACATCCTGCGGAATCTCGCTTTCCTCAACCCCAAGGAGGGAAGGCCTCCGTATTCCGCTCTTGTAGAAAAGAAGCGAACGGAAGAAGTCCGCTCCGTCACGTGTGATCTGTTCAGGCGAGACTCCGCCTGCCAGGAGCTCCCCGAGTTTTTCCATTGTCTCTCCGGTGTTTCCCTGAAGAGACAGCGAAACGAGTTCCCGTATCTTTGAAAATCCGGCTATGTTGAGTCTTTCCTGAATCTTGCGCAGTGTTATGTGGTCTGATGAAAAGGACGCAACCTGATCAAAGAGGGTATAGGCATCCCTCATGCTTCCCGTTGCTTCCCGGCTTATCCAGAAAAGCGCGTCTTCGTCAGCTTCTATCCCAAGGTCCCCGGCGGCCTCCCTGAGACATTCCTCTATCTTCTCCTGCGGGATGAGCTGGAAGCGGAACACCTGACAGCGGGACTTGATTGTTGCCGGAACCTTCTGTATTTCGGTTGTTGCAAATATGAAGACTACATACTCGGGCGGTTCCTCGATTGTTTTCAGCAGGGCATTGAAGGCCGATCCGGAGAGCATATGGACTTCATCGATGATATAAATCTTGAAGCGGGATGACTGAGGAGGAAAGAGAACCTCCTCCTTGATTTTTCTCACGTCATTCACGGAAGTGTTGGATGCACCGTCGATTTCAATTACATCCAGACTTGTTCCCGCCTTGATTTCACGGCATGAAGAGCATTCTCCGCACGGGTGTGCGGACATTCCCCTTTCGCAGTTGAGGGACTTTGCAAGAAGCCGGGCTGAGCTTGTCTTTCCGACTCCCCGCGGACCTGCAAAGAGGTACGCATGGGCAATCCTTTCCTCTCTGATTGCATTTTCCAGTGTCGATACTACAAACTCCTGTCCGACAAGCCTGTCGAAATCCTGTGGTCTCTTTCTTGTCGCAGTTACTTCATATGCCATGGAATGATAATAACATTTAAGAAGGGATACGGCTATCCAAAAGAATCAATCTGTTTCCTGCTCCTCTTTGTAGAGCGCCGTCGAAAGATATCTGTCACCCCCGTCGGGAAGGAATGCAACAATGGTCTTGCCCCTGTTTTCTTCCCTTGAAGCCTCTTCGACAGCCTTTGAAAGTGCCGCTCCGCTTGAGATTCCGACAAGAAGGCCTTCCGTCCGCCCCATTTCCCTTGCCCATCTGAAGGCTTCTTCATCCGATGCCGTCACGACTCTGTCGACAACGGAGCTGTCATATATGTCGGGTATGAATCCCGCACCGATTCCCTGGATGGCATGTGTTCCTGAACGGTGAGCGGTGATTGCGGGGGAATTTTCGGGCTCGATTCCGATTATTTCGATTTCGGGGTTCTTTTCCCTGAGGTATTTTCCTGCGCCTGATATCGTTCCGCCTGTACCGATTCCTGCAATGAAGATATCACAGCACTCCCCGCTGTCTCTCCATATCTCCGGGCCGGTCGTTTCGTAGTGGGCACGGCTGTTGCTGGGGTTTACGAACTGTCCTGCAATAAAAGATCCCGGAATCGAGGAAGAAAGCTCCTCTGCCTTTTCGATTGCTCCCTTCATGCCTTTCTTTCCGTCAGTCAGCACAAGCTCTGCGCCATATGCCTTCATCATAAGCCTCCGCTCCTCGCTCATGGTTTCCGGCATGACGATTATCACCCTGTACCCCCTGGCAGCCCCGATTGATGAGAGAGCTATTCCCGTGTTTCCGCTTGTCGGTTCGATGATGGTGGCGCCGCCGGTAAGCCTTCCGTCCCTTTCGGCATCAAGTATTATCTTTGCGGCGGCCCTGTCCTTTGCGCTTCCAGTAGGGTTGAAATATTCCAGTTTTACCAGGACCCTGGCTTTCAGGGAGTATTTTTCCTCTATTGCACACACTTCAAAGAGCGGTGTCCTTCCTATGAGTTCCAATGCGTTTCTGCAGATGTCTGACATTTGCCGCCTCCGGTCAATATGATTTCGAGTAAGATAGACTTACCGCAGATTTCTTTCAAGTCATGAAGAAGAACACAACTGCACCGGAAAAGGCAAAGAAAATGCAGCAAATAGGTTAGGTCACATGAAAAATCCTCTGACCGTTGCTACATTCCTGTCCTGGCGGGGTTGGGAGGCATCCATTGCCTAGTATCTGCTGCAACGGTATTGTCGCAGAAAAAGTAAAGGAAGTAAAGCCCCGGTGCCTTCAGCATCCTTCTCTGTCCGCTGTCAGCTTCTTCCCCTGGGTGCATGGAACGAAGATGTGTCGATATTCTCCATGCCGAGGAGACGGATCTTTCTTTCAATGCCGCCGGCATACCCCGTGAGGTTTCCGTCTTTTCCCATGACGCGGTGGCACGGCACTATTATGGATACGGGATTGAGACCGACAGCCTGTCCCACGGCCTGTGCGGACATCCTGCATTCTCTGCGCTTTCCGATTATTCCTGCTATTTCCCCGTAGGTCATTGTCTTTCCATAGGGAATCGTGAGGAGAATATCCCATACTTCCTTCTGGAATGCCGTGCCACGGAGAGAAAGCGAGGGCATGAAGCCGGGCTCTCTTCCTCCAAAGTAGATTTCGAGCCAGGAAACGGTTTCGGCAAACACCGGGAGAGAGGCATTGTATTCTCCGGAAAGTGACGGTAAATGCTTCTGGAAAGCGAAAAAGAGCCTCGTGAGATGTTCTCCGTCAGACGAGAGCGTCATCTGACCCAGGGGAGAGTCGTAATAGCCTATATACTCCATTTTCCCGTCAGAAGAAGAGATCCTTCATGAAGATCTCAATTCCTATCAGAATGAGGACGATACCGCCAAAAACCGTTGCCTTGCTCTCGAGCTTCTCTCCGGCCTTCTTTCCGAGCCACAGCCCGCATGAACAGATGAAGAATGTCACGACACCTATGATGAGGGAGCTTATCAGCGCTTCTCCGCTTGTGTAAGACGCTATTGCAAAGCCGACGGAGAGTGCATCGATGCTTGTTGCGATTCCCTGCATGATAAGGGTTCCTGCCGTCAGTGAGACAGTGCTCACCTCTTCTTTTCCGGCTTTACGCGATTCGATAATCATCTTTATTCCGATATAACCGAGAAGAACGAGCGCTATATACGGGATGAACTTCTGGAAGGCAGTGAAGTATTCCGTGATTGTGTGTACGCAGAGCCAGCCGATGAGAGGCATGGCAATCTGAAAGAGGGCATAAGTCAGAGCCACAAGGAATTTTTTCCTCCGTGTCATTGCCGGTTCCGCGATGGCATTGGCAATCGAGACGCTGAATGCGTCGACGGCAAGTCCTGCACCCAGAAGTACGCTGTTTGCAACAAGTAGATTCCAGTCCATGATTTCCTCTTCTGTCCTGTAATAAGAATAAGCCGCTTCAAGGGATGAAAAAAGACCATACCTCGACGGCATGAGTCTCGGAATTACAACAAGCCAGGATTGATCCAGTATGTTGACTTGTTCGCCAGGCGCTCCTACTCCCTCAGGGGAGAAAATAACAGAAAGAATGAGTAAAGTCCATATGATGAAGTTCTCATTCCCGCCTGATTCTCCCGTAATGGAAAAATCTCCCTTTTTTCATCTCGTTTTACGGAATTTCAGGTGATATAATCAGACCAGAGGAGAAAACAAGTCATGAAGCTCTGTCAGCTGAAGGGAAAAAACGGACCATCACTCGGTATATATACGGAAAACGGAATCGTCGACGTGAAGGCGGAAGGAGAAAGAAGGGGACTGCCTGTTCCGGGAAATATGATGGAGCTGATTGCCGGCGGCAGAAAGGGCCTGAAATCCCTCTCGGCCATTCTCGACTCCCCGGAGTGCTTTTCCGACTCTCAGAAGGCTG
>CAVBWE010000173.1:0-6799 GCA_963598715.1 Sphaerochaetaceae bacterium
CATTCGCTGCTACGGGCTTCATCAAGATTCTCTATGATGCAGGTATCGAATCGGGTCTCTTCCCGGTACTCATCTTCATGGGTGTCGGTGCAATGACGGACTTCGGACCGCTTATCGCAAACCCGAAGACACTCCTGCTCGGTGCTGCAGCACAGCTGGGTATCTTCATGGCGCTCATCGGTGCAGTGCTCCTGGCATACATTCCGGGAATCAACTTCACTCTTAACGTTGCAGGTTCAATCGGAATCATCGGTGGTGCCGACGGTCCTACGGCCATCTATGTAACGTCGCGTCTTGCCCCGAGCTACATCGGTTCGATAGCAGTTGCAGCCTACTCCTACATGGCTCTCGTTCCTGTCATCCAGCCGCCTATCATGAAGGCTCTGACGACAGTTGAGGAAAGAAAGATCAGGATGCAGCAGCTCAGACCTGTCTCGAAGACGGAAAAGATCATCTTCCCGATCCTCGTCATCACACTCTGCGGCATTCTCCTTCCCTCGGCAGTCTCGCTCATGGGCGCACTGATGTTCGGTAACCTTGCAAAGGAATGCGGAGTCCTCGGAAGACTTGCAGACACAATGAGCAACGCCCTCATGAACACCGTCACCATCTTCCTCGGTCTTTCAGTCGGAAGCAAGATGGCAGCAGACAGGTTCCTGAATCTCGAGACCCTGGGAATACTTCTGCTCGGTGCAGTCGCGTTCTCCTTCGGTACGGCAGGCGGAGTACTTCTGGGCAAGCTCATGAACAAGCTCGATCCCAAGCACCCGATTAATCCGCTCATCGGAGCAGCCGGCGTTTCCGCCGTCCCCATGGCAGCACGTGTTGCCTCCAAGGTCGGTCAGGAAGCAGATACACAGAACTTCCTTCTCATGCATGCAATGGGCCCGAACGTATCCGGTGTCATCGGTTCGGCAGTTGCGGCAGGTGTTCTCCTTGCAGTCGTTCCAAGCATGATGGAAACAATTTCCCCGCTTCTGAACGGCTTCCAGGTCATCATGTAAGACAGAAAGAATTTCTTCTCCCTCCGGAAACGGAGGGATTTTTCTTGCCCGAAGACAAGCTTCGGGGACTCGGTAAGGAATTCGTATCCGCACGGCATACGAAAAGCGTGAGAGAAAGGGGAAGGAGAAATGCCTTTTGCCTCTCTTCCAATTATTTTCCCTCCATGTATAATTCTGAAAGGGAGCTATCTATGAGCGACAAGAGACAGGACTATATAAGCTGGGATGAATACTTCATGGGGGTGGCGGTACTTTCCTCAATGCGCAGCAAGGACCCGAACACGCAGGTTGGAGCGTGCATCGTGTCATCAGACAGGAAAATCATAGGAGTCGGCTACAACGGTTTCCCGTCAGGCTGCAGCGATGATGAACTGCCATGGGCAAGGAAAGGAGACTGGGGAGAGACGAAATATCCCTATGTATGCCATGCGGAACTCAATGCGATACTCAATTCCTGCGACCCTGCACGCCTCAGGGGGGCAACGCTCTATGTCGCACTCTTTCCATGCAATGAATGTGCAAAAGCCGTCATCCAGAGCGGAATCAGAAAGATATACTACCTTTCCGACAAATATCATGACAGCGACGCTTCTAAAGCCTCGAGAAGAATGTTTGATGCAGCAGGGGTGATTTACAGGCAGCTCGAAACGGAGAGAAAGGAGCTCGTGATAAAGCTCAGCTGAGGATTTACCTTTACAAAAGCCGTATTGTGAGGGAAAATCAAGGCGGGTTGGTATCACAGACCGCTGCCACTGCCAGACAGAAGCTAAGGGGCCTCCTTTAATGCATGTTTGTGCTGACGGAGGAGAGTTGATGATGTCTTCATTTACAGTCAACGGAAAAATCATCAGAACCGAAAAGAATACGAGTCTCCTGAGATATCTCCGGGATACGCTGCACCTGACAAGCGTCAAGGACGGCTGCAGCGAGGGTGCCTGCGGAACGTGCACGATAATCATCGACGGCAGGACAAGCAGGGCGTGCACCGAGACAACAGGAAGCGTCGACGGGAAAGTCATCGTCACAACCGAAGGACTCACACAGAAAGAGAAGGATATCTACACATATGCCTTCGGAGAAGCCGGTGCAGTGCAGTGCGGATTCTGCATTCCCGGTATGGTCATGTGTGCAAAGGCACTCCTGGACAGAAACCTCAACCCTACGGAAAAGGAAATAAGGCATGCCATCCGCAACAATATCTGCCGCTGTACGGGATATGTAAAGATCGTTAAGGCCATCGAACTGGCGGCCTCCGTCATGCGGGGTGAAATCAGTATCACGGATGACGGCGGGAAGTGGAAAATCGGTGAGCGCAGGCACAGGGTCGATGTCAGGGAAAAGGTCACGGGAAGCGGCAAATACCCGGATGACCTCTATGTAGACGGCATGCTTCATGCCTCATGTGTAAGAAGCAGCTACCCCCGTGCCAGAATTCTCTCCATCGATATCACGGAAGCTGAAAAACAGCCGGGCATCGTAAGGATACTTACGGCGCGGGATGTTCCCGGAAACCGTGTTGTGGGACACATCAGGAAGGACTGGAACGCAATAGCAGATGTCGGAGAGATAACACGCTTTCTCGGAGACCCGGTAGCACTCGTTATCGGAGAGACACCTGAAGAAGTCGAGAAGGCAAAGAAACTTGTAAAGGTCACATACGAACCCCTGGAGTTTGTCTCAAGCCCGGAAGAGGCAATGAAGGACGGTGCACCGCTTGTTCATGAAGATACGCCGGGAAATCTCGCAGTCGAAAAGCACGTGGCAAGAGGAAATGCCCGTGAGGCGATCAAGAACTCCAGACATGTCTACTCGGCCCACTTCTCGACCCCGTTCACGGAACATGCGTTCCTCGAGCCGGAATGCGCTCTCTCGGTTCCGCTTGAAAACGGCGGCGTAAAGATTTATTCCACCGACCAGGGCGTCTACGACACCCTTCATGAAACTGCACCGTTCCTGGGCCTTCCCTATGACAAGGTGGAAGTCGAGAACTGTCTTGTCGGAGGCGGTTTCGGAGGAAAGGAAGACGTGACGGTACAGCATCTTTCGGCACTGGCGGCACTCATTGTCAGGAGACCCGTCAAGATGAAGCTCTCACGTCCGGAGTCCATTGTCTTTCATCCCAAGCGCCATCCCATGGAGATGGACTTCACCGTCGGTGTCGATGAAAGAGGAAAAATACAGGGGGTCATTGCAAAGGTCATTGCAGATACCGGAGCATACCTCTCGCTCGGAGGACCGGTACTGGAAAGGGCCTGTACGCATGCATCCGGCCCGTACAACTACCAGAACTTCAGCATAGACGGTTATGCCTACTACACGAATAATCCCCCTGCAGGCGCGTTCCGCGGCTTCGGTGTGACCCAGACCTGCTTTGCAATCGAGAACATGCTCAATTCCCTTGCCCGGGAAGTAGGAATAAGCGAATGGGACATCAGGTACATCAATGCCATACGCCCCGGAGAGGAACTTCCCAACGGGCAGATAGCAGACAATTCAACAGGGCTTGTGGAAACACTTCTTGCAGTCAAGGATAAATACGACAGTGCTGAAATCAAGGGTATTGCGTGCGCGATGAAGAATGCCGGAGTCGGAGTAGGACTTGAGGACTGGGGACGGGTAAAACTTGCAGTAGAGGGAGGAAAAGTCCATATCCACTGCGGCGGAAGCTGCATCGGACAGGGACTATGGACGGTCCTGAAGATGATTACTGCAGATATCACGGGACTTGACGAAAGCCTGATCACGGTTGAAAGAGCTTCCACAAATGACCCCGACAGCGGAACGACGAGCGGAAGCCGTCACACAACCGTCACGGGAGAAGCGGCAAGAAGAGCTTCCCTGCTGCTCAGAAGCGAGCTTGAAAAGAATGAACTGAGCCAGCTCGAGGGGAAGGAATACTATGGCGAATATCTTGCAAAAACCGACAGGCTCGGTTCTCCGGTGCCGCATCCGGTAAGCCATGTCGCATACGGCTATGCAACCCAGCTCTGCATTCTCAACGAAGACGGAACAATAAGGGAAATGGTTGCCGCCCACGATGTCGGACGGGCCGTGAATCCGTTGAACGTCGAAGGTCAGATAGAAGGCGGCGTCGTTATGGGAATGGGGTATGCCCTTAGGGAACGCTTCAGGCTCAAGGACTGCAGGCCGCTGGAAAAATACGGTTCCCTCGGGCTTTTCAGGGCTGATGAACTTCCGCTCATTACTCCCATAATAATCGAGAAGCCGGGTCTCATGACTTCATCCGGCGCAATAGGAATCGGTGAAATCACATCCATTCCGACAGCTCCGGCAATCAGCAACGCCTACTACCACTGGGACCATGTACTTCATCACAGTCTTCCGCTGGAAAGTACGCCCTACCTCATCAGGCCCAATGAAAAAAAGACACTCAATAAGGGAAAGAGGCTCTTCGTCAATAACTCTTCAAGGTGCATAGGATGCCTCGAATGCGTAAGGGCATGCTCTGAAACATTCTTCGGGGAAAGGGATCCGAGGTACGGTGCTCTTAAAATCGTTGAGAAGAATGGAGAATGGAAGCCCGTCACATGCCTGCAGTGCGGAAAGTGTGCCGCTGTATGCAGGGCAGGTGCCATAAAACAGCTTCCCTCCGGCGTGTGGACAATAGACAGGAAACTCTGCACAGGCTGCGGAGAGTGCAGCCGTGTCTGTCCGGTGCATGTAATCACAACCTCTCCCGTAACAGGACAGAGCGGAAAGTGCATCGCATGCGGCAGGTGTGTCAGTGTTTGCCCGATGGATGTCCTCCAGATTGCATCGGCGAGCCGTTAGCGGCGGCCTTCTTCTCCCCTTTTCGTTTTTCCATCTCCTTCCAGAGGTTCTCCTCCAGTATGGAGCGGAAACGCGGCGGCTCGTTCATAATCCTCTTTCTGAGTTCATTTCTGTCCTTCGGCGGATTTTCCGAAAGAAAAAGAAGCGTGTGTTTGTCCATGACACGGTGAGGCGGAACATTGAAGCGCCGCGCAATGCAGTCACGGACAATGAAGAAGCTTTTGAGATTATCCCGGACTTCCGCACTCATCTGCCTCCAGTTTCCTATATGCCTCCATCCCGGAAGGGGCTCCCTGACACGGGTGACTCCCTTCATCCTGCCGGGAAGTTCCTTTTCAAGTCCCCGTTTCCCGATTTCCTCAAGAAGAACCGACTTGAGGTCGAAAAGCCATCTGACATCATTGAGTGCGTACTCTATGAGATCCATATCAAGCGGACGCCGCAGCCATGAGGCCGTCTGGTTCTTCTTCTTGTCAGCCGGCATCTCCACCTTCAGGTATGTTTCTATCAGGGAGATGAGGTTTCCGCGGTTTCCAAGCATCATGGCAGGAACACGGACATCGAAGACATTGTCAATTCTGAGACCATACTTTCTGTATACAAGTGCTGCATCTCCCTGAATGTCGAACCAGACCTTCTCGGATGCGGAAGAAAAGAAAACCTTGAGGCCGGAAGGTGTGACTCCCGGGCTCCGTACATCAATAATCCAGTAGTGTTCACCGTCAAAAACCTGGATAAGACACAGATGCTCTCCATATATGTGCAGGTTGTATTCGCATTCGAAATCCACGGCAAGGGGCTTTCCTCCCCATTGCGCAACGCACCTGATGATCTTTTCATCGCTGTCGAGTACCGTATAGATCACTTTTTCTCTTCTTCTCCAAAACGGGAAACGCATTCCCGGATTATCCTTCTGTAGCGCTCCACAAACTCCGGCGGTGCAACGGCTTCACTTTCAGGGGCAAAACTCAGAAGCCGTGCCATGACCTCTATGTCGCTTACGGCGGGAACGCTGAGTTCGTATACCCCGTCTCCAGTCCATCTTCCCTTCTCTTCCCTGTGCCAGGTCTGGTTCGAGACTATGTTCGCAGCAACAGAGAAGAAACGCATGGTGTACCACACCGGTTTCTTTTCGGAAGACGAGAAAATACCATAGCTGCCCTCACTTTTCTCAAGTTTTTCCCTGTCGTACGTGAAGTGCTCGTCGGTATATATGACTTCCCTTATTCTTGAAAGCGAATAGGTTATTATCGCAGAAGATGCAGCTTCAACCTTGAGATACCATATCTGGGAATAGTTGATGAGGAGCATGGGAGAAACCGTGACCTCACTCTCCCTGTTTTTCGCAGATACATATCTTATCTTTATGCGCCGTCTGTCCTTTATGGCATTTACAATCTTCGAGAAGATCGTGCAGTTGACCTTCTCAAGGGCTGTATACATATACCTTACGGGAGCACCTTCCTCGTCCCTGTCACTTCTGAGGCCTTCAAACTGCTCTTTAAGCGGATTCGACTGCGCCCTCGAGAGTGCATCGGCAATCGTGGAGCTGACAAATGCTTCATTGAGCCTCGGCTTGTCCCCCGAAAACACATAGTAGCTTCCACCGCTCCTGCGGACAAACTCGACCGAGGAAAACCTGTCCATGTAGCCTATATCAGTCAGCCTTTCACGGATGAATTCGATGTCCCTCCTGAATTCACGGTTGGAAATGCCGTAGCGTTCCCTTATATAGGCGTAGTTCAGTCTTCCGTCCTCCAGGCAGAGAACGTTGATCATATCCATTATTCTTTCGAGTCTGCTCACATCTTCATTATATTGTGTATGAGCAAGAACGTGAACAGCCGTATAAAAAAGGCGGATGGTGAGTCCGCCCTTCCTGTCATCTCAGACCGTATCTTGATACGAATGCCTCAGCATTCTGTATCGAACCGCCGGCTGCTCCCTTGACGATGTTGTTCACGAGCAGACAGAATCCGATCTTTCCTTCCTTCTTCCTGAGG
>CAVBWE010000174.1:0-11404 GCA_963598715.1 Sphaerochaetaceae bacterium
CAGTAAAGGATGCAGATTACATCTCCATGCATCTTCCTCTCACTCCCGAAACAGAGAAGATGGTCAACAGGGAGCTCATTGCAAAGATGACAAGAAAGCCTGTCATCATCAACACCGGCCGCGGCAAGTGCGTTGATGAGGAAGCTGTTGCAGAAGCCCTCAATAACGGTAATCTCTCATGGTTCTGCACGGACGTCTACACAACGGAACCTCCCTTCGAGGCAGGAAGCCCGCTCTTCGGCTGCAGGAACGTCACGTTCACGCCCCATGTCGGAGCCAACAGCGAAGAGAATCTCCTCCGTATCGGTGAAGAGACGTTCGCAACAATCGAGGCGTACCACAAGGACGGCCTGATCTGAAAGGACGGCAGCCGATGCTGAAAAAAATAGATGACACCAACAAGGCGATAATAAGACTGCTCCAGGATGGACGGAGGCCGTATTCCGTTATTGCAGAGGAGCTCGGCATTACGGAAAACACCGTCAGGAGTCGTGCCAATAAGCTTCTTGAGGAAGGAGTTCTGAAAATCATCGGCATGGTGGATCCGGAATACGTTCCCGGACTGCAGGTGATTTATATGGGCATAAAGCTTTCAACGATGGAACTTGCGAAGAAGGCCGAGGAGTTCATGAAGCTGCGCGGTGTCGTTTCGGTAGCCGTCGTAACCGGGCGCTATGACCTTATCGCAAAGCTTGTCCTGAGTGAGGAGGAGGATCTTTCACTGCTGAATTTCTTCTCCAATGAACTTACCAGGATAGATAATGTGCTTGATGTCGAGACCTATGTGGTCTATCAGTCGCATAATCTTCTGGTTCCCTATATTCTCTGAGATCCCAGGATGTCCGAGTCTCCCCGCAATTCGGTTAACGGGGAGATTTTTTATTGTTCAATGTGGTTGGATTATATATAATTACTGCACCTTCAGAAGAGGAACACCATGGACAGAAGCAGCTACAGGGACATAGAGCCGTATTTCGGAGAGGATTTTGACGAGGCCATGAAACGCCTCAGGGCGGAGCGGGAGTACATCGGAGCCTTTGCATGCATGATTTGCTCAGGCGATCTCAGTAAGATATCCAGGGTAGTGAAGGATGTCACGGAGAGGCTGGATGACGTTCACTCTTATGATGAGTTCCAGAAGTCAATAACCGCAGGATATTTCATCCCTGCCGTGATAAACACCACCATGACTGATTTCACCGTTTCGGGTGGCGAGAACCTGGACGAAGGGAAGGGATATCTCTTCATATCGAATCACCGTGACATCATTCTTGACTGCATGCTTCTTGACTACGCGCTTCTGAAAAAGAGGAAGCCGCTTTGCGAAATGGCTGTCGGAGACAATCTGATGGTGAATCAGTTTGTAGAAGACCTCTTTCGCGTCAACGGCGGAATAATAGTCAGGAGAAATCTTCCCATGCGGGAAAAATTCCTTGCCTCCATGAAACTGTCGGAGTATTTCGTAGGTACGGTTACGGAAAACTGCAAGTCAATCTGGGTTGCACAGAAGAGCGGAAGAAGCAAGGACGGAATCGATGCCACTCATCCTGTAATCATCAAGATGCTCTATCTCTCGCAGCGCAACAGCGGCATTCCGTTTCCGGAGCTCATAAGACGATGCAACATAGTGCCTGTTGCAATCAGCTACCAGTATGATCCCAACGACATAAACAAGGGCCGTGAGGAAAAAAGCAAGGAAATGAATGAGGGGAGGTACGAAAAGAAGAAGTACGAGGATCTCATAAGCATGGTCAAGGGACTGAGATGCCAGAAGGGACATGTACACATCTCAATCGGTAATCCCATTGAAAAGGATCTGAATACTCCCGAAGAAGTGGCACGTGAAATCGACAGGCAGATACATCTCTCATACAGGCTTTTCGACACGAACTACATTGCCTATGACACAGTCGAGAACACACAAAAGTTCAGTGACCGGTATACGGACAGTCAGAAGGCTTCATTCCTTTCGCGCTTTGATCATCTCTCCCCGGATCTCAGGCTTTTTGTCCTCAATACCTATGCAAATCCTGTAAGGACCATGCTCAGTGAAATATAAGGCCGTATTGCTTCTTCTTGTCCTCACTCTTTTCTCCTGCTCCCGGGAAAGCTTTTCCGTGCCGTCTCTGACACTCAAACGTGATATAACACTGGAGAACGGCATAAGGGAGGAGAATGCGCTTCTTTCAGCGTCAATCAAGGACGGTGACGGAACTGCTGACTATTCATTTCTTCTTGTTTCACCGGACTCGGATCTCCGGTGGGAAGGAAGACTCATGAAGATGAGCGGGGATGATGACATGTACTCCAGCGACCTTCTGGGCATTACGGAAGGTGCACTCCTTGAAGACGGAAGCTATGAAGTCTTTATCTACTCCTCCCTGGGGCCGACCTTCCGCAAGGAGGTTGAAATCTCAAGGGAAGAGAAAGACTACTCATATGAAAAAGCAAGGACGAAAGACGATGTGCTCATCACTTTTTACGGCCTGGACGGAGAGAAAACGGAAAGTGCAGGGGATGCGGTGAAGGCAGATGCGGATTACACGGACAGACACGGCAACAGAATTCACTTGAGGAATGCCTGTATTCTCTGACTATGTCCTTCCTACCATTTCCATGAGCGTTTCCCTTGTAATCCTGACAAGGAATGTCCTCCCGTGAGGGCAGCACGGCTCATCCATCCTGAAGACCTTCCCGAGTATATCCATTGCACTGTATCTGTCGATTTCATCTCCTTTTTTTATGGCGGCGTGGCATGCCATTGCGGCAAAGAGCTTTTCCTCGAGTTCATGCTCATCTGACTTTGCCGATGTCACATAGTCGGTTATCGTATCCTCGATTCCCCTGCACACGGCGGGCAGGGCGTCTATCTCCCACTCTCCCTTCTTTATCCTGGAGAGCATTATGCCAAGCTTCGTGTACACATAGGAGAATCTGTCGAGGTAGTCATCCGTTATGTCATCAACCTCGATTCTTATCGGTACAAGGAGTTTCTGGACGGTTTTCTGCGAGATGATCTCATCATAGAGTATTCTCTCATGGGCTGCATGCTGGTCTACAAGGTACAGTTCGTTTTTCCTCTCGCAGATGAGAAAGAGCCTGAAGGCCTGGCCTATATAGCGTATTTCATCATCCGGAGTCTCCTTTTCTTCCTCATTTTCCGATGCCGGGGTTTTCTTTTCCTCCTCCCTCAGCTTTTTCAATGCCTTTGCCTTTTCAAGCCATGAGGGATCGTGTGGAGTGTATTCTGTGTTTCTTTCCGAAAGGATGCCGCCGTTTTTTTCACCCGGGGTATTCTCCCTTATGTATGTATCTTGTGTTTCCGGTGCTGCTTTTGCTGCCGAAGTGGAAGCCGGACGGGAAAAGGATGGCTTTTCATTACATCTGACAGAGTTTTCTTCATGGGAGGAGAAGAGTGAAAACTGTCTGTCGTTTCTTATCTCCGGAATCCTGCGTTCGATTCCGTTCTTTATCATTGACGAGATTGTGTGATGTATCTCAGGAAGGTTTCTAAGCTTGACTTCCTTCTTTGCGGGATGTATGTTGAAATCTACAAGTTCGCTTCTGTCTTCGATGAAAACGCATGCGTACGGGAAGCTTCCTCCCGGAAGCAGTTCTCCATAGCCGTATATAACGGCCTGGACAAGGGAATACTCCTCAACCGGCCTCCCGTTTACGTAGATTCTTATTTCCTTTCTGTCTGACCGCTTTATGGCACTGCCGGATGCGACAATGCGCACTGTATAGTCTTCCTTCTTCTCTTCCAGATAGCATACATCCGCTTCAGATATTCCGTTATCCCGGTAGAGCATCATGACCCGTTCAAGCTGAGTCTGTCCCTTCGGCCACCGGAGGCGCAGTGTGCCGTCCATGGTCAGTGAAAATCCGATCCCCGGAAAGGCCAGGGCCTTCGAGAGAAGCATCGTACGGCAGAGTGAGCCTTCCGTGGAGCTGCGCTTGAGAAAGCATCTCCGGGCGGGAATGTCAAAGAAGAGGTTCTCGCTCTTTACGACGGTTCCTCTTTCCGGTCCCGTGGAGAATATGTCTCCTCTTTCCCCGTTGTCGATTGTCAGTGTCGATTTTTCTCCCGTCTTTTCATGTACGGTCGATATTGTCAATGTCGAAACGGATGCTATGGAGTAGAGTGCCTCACCCCTGAAACCCAGTGTAGTTATCCTGTAGAGGTCATCTTCTCCATGTATCTTGCTTGTGGCGTGAGGGGAGGCTATGACGGAAAAGTCATCACGGCTTATCCCGCTTCCATTGTCCTTTACCATGATGCGGTCTATTCCGCCGCCATCTGTCGTAACGGAAATTTCGTCGGCTCCCGAGTCGACTGCATTGTCCAGGAATTCGCGCAATACCGCCTGTGGACGGTCTATGACTTCCCCTGCGGCAATCCTTGCGGAGAGTCTTGGCGGAAGTAGATTAATGCATCCCATTTCAATCTGTTCCCTTTATTCCGGGACACTGAGCCCGTTTTCTGAAAGGATTTTCTTCAGAAAGCTGACTGTCCCTTCCTGTATCCTGATGATAGCACAGAGCAGCCGATCATTCCAAACCGTCTTTTTTCAGTGCCGAGAAATCATGTGCATTGTAGATGTGCTCGCGAGTCAGCCTGTCGATATGACTGAGTTCGGATATTATGGGTTTCAGGCGGCTCCGTATGTTTGTCTGGTCATACGGGCACACCGGCTTTATTACCGGAATGTCGTAGCACTGACTGATGCGCCGCGTTACGTTTTCCCTGGTTTCAATAAGGGGACGTATTATCTGAATTTTCCCGTCGAAGAAGTCCATCTTCGGTTTCATTGTCGTAAAGGATGCACGGAAACAGAGGTTCATCATTGTTGTTTCGACAAGATCGTCCAGGTGATGCCCCAGAGCTATTCTCCTTATCCCGTGTTCCTCTGCCCAGGAAAAGAGGATGCGCCGCCTGTTGCGGGCGCAGAGATAACAGTTGAAGTTTCCTTCAAAGGACTCGGGAAACTGTCTCTCATCAAGAATCGTAAGGGGAATGGAGAGGTCGGCAAAATATTGCGAGAGCTTCGCGCGGAAGCTTTTCTCTATCGGATGCTCGACCCAGTCTATCATTACGGCTTTCATGTCATAGCTGTCACTGATCCATCTCCGTCTCAGTGCGAGTGCAAGAGCAAGCGCAAGCGAGTCTTTGCCGCCGGATGCCCCGATGACAATGCTTTCCCCGTTTCCGATCATGCCGTATTCGTTTATCGTTTTTCCGACGCCCTTGATGAATCTCATGATCCATGGCGGAATTTCCCCGTCGATAAGCTTTCTGTAATCCTCTCTGATGCCGTTCATTTATCTTTCTTCCGAATATTCCATGAAAGCCCTCCTGGCATCTTCCGTTTCAACATAACGGGGAAGATAGAGGGCTGTCTTCCTCAGCCTTCTCTGAAAGAGAAGCGATACTTCTCCCGTGAAAACCATATCCTCATCTCTGATGCTCCTGATATTGCCGTCCTCATCAGCTATGTCGATTGAACTCTCGAAATTTATGGGTTCGGGAATGTCGATTATGACTTCATGTTCCTTCAGTTTTCCGTATTTCTTCACCAGCAGGGAATATATTGTGTTTTCCATCTTCTCCTTGCTTTCAGGGGAGAGTGCATTCCTTTCTATCCTGCCGTCCGTCTCATAGTCCTTCATCGCCTTCCTTTCCAGCAGGTCGCTGTGTTCAACCCTGTCCACAAGAGAAAGACACGGAGCCATACTGATTCTCGAGAGACAGAGCGTGTTGAATTCTCCGTCATCAAGGCCGTATATTTCGTCATACCGTATTGCGCCCATGAGAAGTGCACCGGAGAGTGCCTTCTTGATCATTGCCGTTGCCGAGCGTACACCCTTGTGCCAGTAGAGCGTACGGTACATCATGTACTTCGAGAAGAGTATCTGCTCAACCGAGCTTATGGCCTCCTTTTCCAGGCACAGCCTGCCTTTCGTATAGAGAAGGGACGAGATGATGAAGGCAGTGTCCTGTCTGCCGTATGTCAGGCCGCTGAAATACGCATCTCTTGTCAGATAGTCCAGCTTGTCGGGATCAAGGGTACCGGAGAGAACCTTTCTGTAGAAAACGGTTTCCTTGTCGTCCGACGGGACTTTACTGTCGATGATGAGTGCAGTCATGAGCGGGTCTGCACCTGCTTCAGAGACGGCCGAGCGGAGTTCCTCACGGTTCATAATCATATCCCGGGCTATCTCTTCGTGCTCCCTGACTGCCAGCTGCTTGAGAGAATGGGCATATGGAAAATGACCTATGTCGTGAAGCAGGCATGCCGTCAGAAAACTCATGATTCCTGTCTTCGTGAAAGGCAGATCCTCGCCTTTACGTGCCAGTGAGAGGAGAATCTCGCGTCCCAGATGATATACTCCGATCGAGTGGCTGAGCCTTGTGTGGACTGCTCCGGGGTAAATGAGATAAGCCGGTCCGTTCTGCCTGATGCGTGAGAGTTTCTGCACATCCCTTACCTCCATCAGGTCCTTGATTTCCTTCGTCATTGCAACTGACTGCCACAGAGGGTCCTTGACAAAGTGGACGAAGCCGCTGTTCAAAATGTTCTCTGCCGTATTTCCGTTCATTGTCCTTTCCTCCCGCCGTGAGTGCATTCCGGCCGCCTGAAGTGTATCATATAAGGGTTTTTCGGGGTATACTCATTACATGAAAAGAGCTTTTGCATTCATATTACTTCTGTCCGTCTCTCTTTTTCTTTCTGCCTCCATTGCACCCAGGAGCAGCAGAATCGGCCGCGTAGTCCTGAATGTGGAGGAGGGGAGTGCGGAAGAGCTCATATGGAATGCCGCAAGAAGCGAATACACGGGAGAGTGGCTTGAAAAATATGCTTCCTCTCCGCTTTTCTTTGCTTCTGCCTATTCGTCCATACTTTCTTCTCTTCTTCCCCTGGATGATTTTCTGCTTTCCAGGCCGGCAGAGAATGAAGTCCGGCTTCTCGAGAGAAAAGGCGGCCGTGTCATTACATTCATTCTCTCCGACGGCCTTATATCAGCACTTTCCGTCAGCTGATTTTCTTTTTCTCAAAAATTCAAGTCTGTCAAGAAGCTCTCCGAAGAGAAGCGCGGTTGCATCTATTGCACTGCCGTCCCTCATGTTCACTCCGGCTTTCTCCAGCGCTTCCATCGGATAGCATGATCCTCCGGATTTGAGGAAGGACAGATATTCTTCCCTTTCTTTTTCTCCTCCGTTGAGGACCCTCTTCGAGAGTGCATTCGATGCTGCGATTCCCGTTGCATATTTATAGACGTAGAATGCATTGTAGAAGTGCGGGATTCTCAATCCCTCCAGGTCTGATACCTCCTCAAATTCAAGAACAGGTCCGAAGTAGGCTTCAAGAAGCCTCCGGTATGTCTCACGCATATAGTCAACGGTAAGCGGCTTTCCGTTCTCCGCTGCTTCATGCAGAAGAAGTTCATATTCTGCAAACATCGTCTGACGGAAGAATGTTGCGACTATGTCATCCGTCTTCTTTGCAACCAGATACATTTCCTCTTGCTCTGACGCGGCATTCTTTATGAGATATGCGGAAAGAAGGTTCTCATTGAAGGTCGATGCAACCTCAGCTTCGAATATCGTGTAGTTATATGAAGGGAACGGGTTGTTTCTTGCCGAATAGTATGAGTGCATGGAGTGACCGCCCTCATGGATGAGAGTGAATACGCTGTCAAGAACATCTTCTTCGTAGTTTATGAGGATATATGGATTTCCGACATAGCCCCCGGAAGAGAATGCGCCGCTTCTTTTTCCCCTGTTTTCATATCTGTCTACCCAGCGTCCCTCTGTAAGGCCGTTCACGAGAACAGACGTATATTCCTTTCCCAGCGGCTGCACGGCTTTCTCTATGAGCGACACGGCTTCATCATATGTGTGGCGGCTCTTTGCCGGCTCTGTCAGGGGTGTATAGACATCGTAGTGCCTGAGCTTTTCCTTTCCCATGATTTCTGCCCTGATACGGTAATATCTGTGGAGAAGCGGAAATGCGGAATGGACGCTCTCAATCAGTCCCGTGTACACGTTCCTGTCGACCCTGTCGGGAAAGAGGGCTGCCGAGAGGGAGGAGTCATAGCCGCGTGAACGGGAAAGGAATATGTCATTCTTTATCGAGCCCTCGAATATGCGGGCAAGTACGTGTTCGTGGCGTTCATATTCCCCGTAAAGCTTTTCATATGCCTCCTTCCGGATGTTTTCGTCGCTGTTGCGGATGAATCTGATGAATGACGAATGGGTCAGCTTCTCGCCGTTTATCTCACCGAAATCAAGGTCTATGTTGTTTGCATCATTGAAGGCAGCCTGGTAACCGCCGCTGTTTGCATCGAACAGACTCAGGATTCTCTCTTCCCTGTCCGAAAGTACATGTTCCTTCATCCGCCGTGCCTTTTCCACATATATTCTGTAGTCGGCATTCCTTTCCTCCGAAAGGTACAGATGAAGTGTTTCCCCGTCCATTTTCATCAGCTCGGGTTCCATCCAGCTTACCGCTTCCGCAATTTTTGCCCCGAGGACATCCGCCAGCCCGGCATCCTCTGCAGTGAGTGCATCCGCTGAATCGGCATAATAATTCAGCCAGGCCCAGTGAAGGGCGGTTTCAGCATCAAGCATGAATGAGAAATAGGTCTTCAATGCCTCATGGAATGAAGATGAGGATTCACCGAGGCGCCCTCTGTACTTTGTAAGGTCTGATAGCCTCTTTTCTAGCTCCCTGATTTTTCTTCTGTAATCGTTTCTGTCTTCAGCCAGTGCGCTCAGGTCCCATGTATCTGACTTGTTGCGGTCCTTTCTTTCAATCATTCTTCATTTTCTCCTCTATAAGCTTCTTCATTATGCGGGCTGCCTTGCCGCGGTGTGAAAACCTGTCCTTGTCCTTCTCATCGAGATCTGCAACTGTTTTTCCCGCTTCATCATTGTAGAAAACCGGGTCATAGCCGAAGCCTCCTTTCCCCGAAGACGGAAAAAGTGTGATGGAACCGCGGCTTTCCTCCTGAATCACATATATGCGGGACGGCGAGAGGTAAAGGCAGAGGGCACACACAAAGGTTGCCTTTCTGTTTCCTTCGTTCTTCATGTTCTCCAGAAGGAACATGTATTTCTCTTCATCTGTCAGCTTCCGTCCCGTTTCCTCTTCCCCATAGCGGGCCGTCCTGATGCCGGGTTTCCCTCCGAGGGCGTCGACGCAGAGTCCGGAATCGTCTGAAAGAACAGGACTTCCGACTTTCCTGTAGAGTTCGGAAGCCTTTATAAGTGCATTTTCGATGAATGAAGAGCCGTTTTCATCGGGGTCGAAGCATATTCCCTCTTCCTTCGGGAGAATCAGGCTGATTCCTCCCAGAAGGCGGGACATTTCCTTTTTCTTGTGGTCATTGCCGGATGCAAAATAAAGTTTCATGGAAGAATTGTATTCTCCGCGTCAAAATTCGGCTAGACGGAAAACATGGAGCTTATCACTTCCAGCTCCTTTCTGCATGAACTTATTGCCATCGTGACGGCGGTGCGCGAGATATTGAAAACTTCTGCTATCTCGGAGTGC
The DNA here is from genome assembly GCA_963598715.1 of Sphaerochaetaceae bacterium. Lineage (GTDB taxonomy): Bacteria > Spirochaetota > Spirochaetia > Sphaerochaetales > Sphaerochaetaceae > Ornithospirochaeta. The sequence goes on from CAVBWE010000174.1 coordinate 9,558, forward strand.
CCGAGCCCCCTCATGGATCTTCCTGCATCGGAGAGTCTGTTCCTGTGACATCTCGAGTGCGCAATGTAGTTTTCCTTCAGGACCGAATATTCCTCTCTGCTTTGTGCCCTGTACATGCTGTTCCTGAGCCTTGCCATTATCCTCCAGTGTTTTGCCGCAATGTCGAGGTTCTTCTGTCTTTCCGGACAGTTTCTGCTTATGATCTCGTTCTTGAGGGAAAAAAGCCTCAGGAATGCTGTTTCATCAGTCTGGAATACACGGGCGTAGTCCTGCGTCAATGCATCTTCTCCCTGTTCTGTCTTGGCAAGAAGATAAAACAGGAAATTCCTGCGGAAATAGCGGTTTTCCAGTTTCTTCCTCAGTGCATTCTCCTTAACTGTATGTGTTCTGTAGTCGCTTCTGTTCCTTGTCGTCACGATATGGCTGATGAGCGACGGCATGTCCATCAGAGCGTAGAAGTCGGGACGGGAGGGAAGAATCGAGTATTCTTCACTCTCATCGCCCAGAAGAAATGAATCATCGGTTGTGTAGAGTTCATCCGTTTCCCTGATATATTCCTGTTCCAGGTTCCTCCTTGACTGTTCGTCCTTCATTATCCTCCTCATGCGGTAAATGCAGACCTGCTTGAGGTAGATGTTGTAGCTCCTCGTTGTTATGCGGTAGGAGCCGATGATTTTCTCAAGATCATCATGAATGTTGAGAAACAGAAGCGAGAGCGAGTCCTCGTTCACGAAGAGCTGGTCGCGGCAAATCCTGTAGATAAGCATTTTTGTCCTTTCGCGTATGAATGCTTCCTCCTCTTTCTTCCTTTCTCCGCTTTTTCTTCTGTTGTAAGAAACAACGCGCTCGGAAAACAGAGCATCTGCTTCCCCTGATAGAATGTCGGCTGCCATGGCTTTTCCCCCTTATATGGTTAGTTAACCGGTAAAAGTAATAATGAATAAGCCATGCCAGGCTTTTCTGACGGTTCTTTATCGTTCAAAAACAGGTCTTTTTTGTTCTAAAAGCTGTAAAGATGTAAATTCTTCTTTAAGTTTCATTTCTTCCTGTTGCCATTGCCCCTTACTGACAGATATCTTTGACGCGGAGAAGAAAGGACCTGTGAATATGACCGCCAGAAGAAGAAAAATCATTGCACTGATATTGAATCTCGTGATGGTCTTTCTTGAAGCATTTGCTCTTCTGAGGGTATTCATCAACAGGGACGGAAGCCTGAATTATACACTCTTCCTCTATTATACGCATGATGCCAACATCCTGGCATTCATTGCATCGCTGTGGTGCTCACTGGAGCTGTCAAAGGAGCTTTCCGGGGCGTCTGCAAGAACCCTGCATTTTGCACGGTATCTTCAATATCTCTCGGTATGCGGACTCACGGTGACAATCATAGTTGTTTTCACTGTCATAATTCCCTTCGGTTCAAAAGGCGCTTCGTATCTGCTTCTGTCGGACTCCTTTTTTCTTGAGCACATCCTGTGTCCTGTACTTTCCGTCGTCTCATTCGTCTTTTTCGGTGACTGCTGGGATTTTGACAGAAAGCTTGCCTTTCATGCCATGATTCCGACTTCTCTCTATGCCGTTGTAATCGGAGCATTGAACATAGCCGGTGCCGTATATGGACCGTTTTCGTTCTTCAAGGTGTATGAGCAGTCCCTTTTCATGTCCGTATTCTGGTTCCTGGTTCTCAACGGCGGCACTTACTGCTGCGCCAGGATTCTGCTGTATCTCGCTTCGAGATTCAATTTCCGCTGAGTTTCCGTCAGCAATTGAAAACGACCCTTTTCCGGGTCGTTTCCATCTACATTTCAAGAAGTTTTTCTCCGCTTCCGATTACCTTCGGTTTTTTC
>CAVBWE010000175.1:0-3857 GCA_963598715.1 Sphaerochaetaceae bacterium
GTGATGCATTCTTCATCTTTATGCTGGTCCAGTTCATCAGGGGAATTCCGAAGGAGCTGGATGAAGCTGCAACGATTGACGGATGCAATCCCTGCGGTATTTATGCCAGGATCCTGCTGCCTTTGATGAAGCCGGCGCTCTTTTCAGCGGGGCTCTTTAAGTTTATGTGGACGTGGAATGACTTCTTCAACACCCTCATTTATATAAGCAAGGTTGAAAAGTATCCCATCTCGCTTGGACTGAGAGTATCCCTTGACACTTCTTCTGCAGTGCAGTGGAACCAGATTATGGCAATGGCCCTTGTTTCGATTCTCCCTCTTGTCTTTCTTTTCTTTGCTGCACAGAAATACTTTGTAGAGGGTATTGCGACTTCAGGTCTGAAGGGGTGATTGAATGTGGAAGAAAGACGGCAGCAGACTCATAAGTGCAATTGAGACCCTGAGTGACGGTCATATGATTTCGATGGGACAATGCGGTTTCATCATTGCTTCCTCCGGGAAGAAAATTGCCACGGATGTGATAGTTTCGGATCTGTATTACAAGGGAACGGATATTTCCCGCCGGGTCGTTAAGCCTCCGTTTGCGGTGTCGCAGTGTCCGGATATCGACCTTTTCCTGATTTCCCATGATCATGCCGATCATTTTGACAGAGCACTTGTAACTGATCTGACCTCGCGCGGGAGGAAATGCCGTGTCATTGCGCCTGCCCACATTCTTGATTCCCTGGATATGGAAGAAGAAAACAAAATATATCTCCGGGACTATGAGGAATATTCTGACGGAGCCATATCTGTCATCCCGATTCCTGTTCTTCATTATGGCTATGAACATTCCAGGGCAGGATTTTCCGTCTTTAACGGATACGCAATCAGATGCAGCGGCATTTCTCTCTTTCACGCCGGTGATACGATAGTATCCGAACGGCTTATTGAAGATGTCAGGAAAGCCGGCCCGTTTGACTATGGTTTTCTGCCCATAAACGGACGGGACAGGGAAAGGGAGAGCAGAGGCATCATCGGGAACATGAATGAAGATGAGGCTGTGTCATTTGCTCTCGGCACAGGTATCCGGACAGTCTTTCCGACACATTTCGATTTTTTCAGGGAAAACGGGGCAGACCCTCAGATTTTCAGAAAAAAGGCCGAAGGAAAAGTCGGCGTGATTATCCCGGAGCCCGGAGCAGAGTATGCGCTGTAACGTATGACACCGAGAAGAGTGACTTTCCGGGGGAAAACAGCGTTTAGGCTGTATGAGCAGAATCTTTTTCATAATTCCGGTTTTCCTTCTTCTTGTTTCATGCACGGCCGATATCAGAAAGGATATCACGGTCTCCCTCTTTGAGGACCTGACGTGGGAGCAGGTCACGGGAAAACCCATGTGGTACAAGATAAGATACTTTGACGGGGAGAGCGTCAATACACGGTATCTCGGAAATGATGAAAAAAAGAGCACATTCAGTGTCATCCCGTCGTCTCTTTCAGTTTTCGCCCTGTATCCGCTGGGAACTCTTTCTCCCTTCGGCGGCTTCTGGGAAGAGGGAGAAGGCACAACTGTATACCTGGATTCAGCCACAGGATATTTTGCCTCGATGCTTCTTGATGCTGCAGAGACGATGCCTCAGGCGGTCAGTGAAGTGTCTGTCCGCGCAATAATGAAGAAGAATCCGGACCTCGGTGCCCTCAACAGGACCGAGTTCCTCTCCAGGCTGTTTCAGGGGACGCTTTCATCGGGAAAGCTTTCCCTGTCCAGGAAATACAGTGTTCCCCTCGACTCAGTACTTTCAGGCTACTGGGTGAGTCTTTTCTCACACCAGTCTTCTTTCACCCTCAGAGGAAAAGGAGACGGCAGAACGCTGTCGCTGCTGCCGGGAATATGGTATTACCTCAACACGGAGCGGGATATGATTCTTGAAATCGTAATAACAGATGACGGCGAATACCGTATCAGGCATAAAGCAGCCGGGAAATGGAGTTGATAGCATTACCCGTAAGCCATAAAATCAGACTATGGAATCGCTAAGGGAACTATACAGGATAGGGTACGGGCCGTCATCGTCTCATACGATGGGACCCAGAAGTGCAGCTGAGAGATTTGTAAGGGAGCATCCCGGAACGGGAAAGGTCAGAGTCGAACTCTACGGTTCGCTTGCGGCAACCGGGAGAGGGCATCTCACGGACAGGGCCATAGTATCGGTTCTGACGGAGAACGGCCTTGATAATGAGGTCGTATGGTTCCCGAATGATTTCAAGCCTTTTCATCCCAATGCCGTTACTTTCGTCTCGGGAGACATAAAGGACACGTATTATTCCGTCGGAGGCGGAAAGATCATAAAGGAAGGCGAGAAGGGAGAAGCCGACGATACTGTATATCCCGAACTCATTCTCGGTGATATGGAGAAGATGCTCAATTACTGTGACTATCACGGCTATCAGATGTGGGAGGTCGCAGTTGAATATGAGGGTGAGGACATCCTTTCATATGCAGGAGAAGTCTGGGCCGTGATGAAGGATGCAATAACAAGAGGTCTCGAGAATGAAGGTGTTCTTCCAGGAGGACTGAAACTTCAGAGAAAGGCATGTCTCTCTCACGCCAAGTCGATAGACTTTGCCGGAAGCCTCGGAAATACATCCCGCGCCCTTTCGTTCGCCCTTGCCGTAAGTGAGGAGAATGCAGGCGGAGGAAGAATCGTGACTGCACCGACATGCGGAAGCTGCGGTGTTCTTCCCGGAGTACTGTATTATCTTCAGAATGAATACCGGATACCTGAAATAAGGATACAGAGGGCGATCCTTACGGCTGGACTTGTAGGTAACATCGTCAAGTCGAACGGTTCAATCAGCGGAGCTGAAGTCGGCTGTCAGGGAGAAGTGGGTGTTGCATGCGCAATGGCGGGAGCTGCGGCGACACAGCTTCTGGGCGGCTCGGTGCATCAGGTCGAGTATGCTGCGGAGATGGGGCTTGAGCATCACCTCGGGCTTACATGTGATCCTCTCATGGGGCTTGTCCAGGTCCCCTGCATCGAGCGTAATGCAATGGCGGCGATGAGGGCTATCGACCACGCATCCTTTGCCCTGATGAGTGACGGACGACACAAGGTAAGTTTTGATGATGTTGTTGAAGTCATGATGGAAACCGGAACCGCAATACCGTCACTCTACAGAGAGACCAGCAAGGGTGGACTGGCAAGGATCGTGGAAAGCGGAGAGTAGGTTTTTCCGGATAATTTATTTCTGCACAATAAAAAACACTCCCGAAGGAGTGTTTTTCCTTTCCGTCAGGGTTATCAGCCCTTGCTGACAACATTGACTGTGATGGTTGACTTGTAGCTTCCTTCAGCCTTTCCGAGAAGAGGATTGTCGTTCTGCGGCTTGACTGTGAGCTGGAGGGAAGCGTATCTGAGGTTTCCGAGTGCCTCTGTCTTCTCATAGGAGAGAGTATAGCTTCTGTCCTTCTCTGCTGCTGCCGAAGAGCTGATGTTCTCCTTTCCTGAAATTTTATTACCTGTTGCAGTATTGCTTTCATTATACTCTGCTGCCTCTGCAACTGTAAGGTAGTAAGGAATCTTCTGGTTGTCTGCAGGAGTTGCAACTCCGGTCTTTGCGAGGTCTCCGCTGAGAGAGAGTGTCAGGTTGACCTTGTCATATTCATAGAAGACATATGAGAGGTAATAGGCATTGTTCGTCTTGATTCCGAGAACATTATCCGTATCCCTTTCAAGAGTGATCGTGTCGGTGTTTGCAATGGCCGTCTTGTAATCGACTGCACCTGAAAGAGCACCGTTCGTGATACCGAAAGTATAGATGGGAGTTCTCTTGAGCTGGAGTGCAAGATCCGTATCCGTGTTTCCTGAAGCAGCC
>CAVBWE010000176.1:0-4864 GCA_963598715.1 Sphaerochaetaceae bacterium
GCTCATATCCGGTCGGTCACAGGTCCGAGTCCTGTCCTTGCTATTACCGATTCCTCCAGGAGTCGGTTTTTTTTGTCGCCTGAGTGCCCGTTTTTTCACGGTAAAATGAAAAAAATAAAAAATCTTCATTTTTCTCTTTAATAATTCTTTCCTTCTGTTATGATTAATGGAAATTTAATTTTTTAGACAGTAAAGGAAGGACAGAGTGAAAAAGAATCTGACCCTGAAAGAGTACATCTATGTTGCAAGCATGCTTTTCGGCCTTTTCTTCGGGGCCGGCAATCTGATTTTCCCTGTCCATATGGGACAGGAAGCCGGGGCGGCTTTTCTCCCTGCTACGCTGGGTTTTCTTGTTACCGGTGTAGGACTGCCGCTTCTGGGCGTTGCGGCTCTCGGCATGAGCCGTTCAAACGGACTCTATGACCTTTCAGGCAAGGTAAATCCTTTCTTCGCAATGACATTCACCTGCGCCCTGTATCTCTCGATAGGCCCGTTCTTCGCAATCCCCAGGTGTGCAACGACATCATTCACCGTCGGCATTGAACACATTCTCCCGAACGGTGCAAACACATCCCTTTTCCTTCTCATATTCACACTCCTGTTTTTCATATCTTCATTAATCTTCTCCCTCTACCCGGGAAAGATTCTTACCTGGGTCGGAAAGATCCTTAATCCCTGCTTTCTTGTTTTTCTGTTCATTCTCGTAATAGTTGCGCTTTTGAATCCAAGTGCAGAAGTCAGTGAAGTGCCTGTAAGCACGGCATATTCGTCATCTCCGTTCTTCAAGGGATTCATCGAAGGCTACAATACGATGGATGCACTTGCCTCTCTTGCATTCGGAATCATCGTCGTAAACGTAATAAAGAGTCTTGGTGTCAGTGAAAGCCAGGATGTAGCACGCAACACAGCCCTTGCCGGAGTCTTCAGCTGTACGCTGATGGCCCTCATCTATTTCGGAACTACCCTTGTCGGAACGCAGTCCAGGGGGCTCTTCGAGGTGTCGTCAAACGGAGGAATAGCACTCAGCGAGATAGCACACCACTATCTTGGGACGGCAGGATTCTACATTCTTGCAATAACAGTAACGCTTGCATGTCTGAAGACGAGCGTAGGACTCATCACATCCTGTTCGGAAACATTCTCCGAACTCTTCAGGAACGGCCCCGGGTACAGGGTATGGGTCTTCATCTTCACGGGAGTGTCGTTCCTCATATCGAACATAGGGCTTACGAACATCATCTCGATAAGCCTGCCGGTACTGATGTTCCTCTACCCCTTCACGATAACCCTTCCGCTTCTGGCACTTTTCGGCAGGTTTTATTCCAATGACAGAAAAGTCTACAACAGCGTGATTGCCTTCACGGCAGTCGGCTCCATGCATGATTTTCTTGCCGCCCTTCCTCAGAGTATCAACGGCAGCGGCCTGATAAAATCGATTCTGGATGTTCTTGGAAGTATCCTGCCGTTCTCGAATCTCGGGCTCGGATGGCTGGTGCCGTCTGTTTTGGGCCTTGCTCTTGGCCTGGTACTCCATTTTACAGTAGCCGGGAAAAAAGAGAACAGGTGAGAAAAGAGCGCACAATCGACTTGCCTTTCTTTCTGAAACAATACAGCGAGGCAGTGCAGAAAAGTGCACTGCCTTTACTTTCCGGCCTTCCATTAGCTTCATATGCCGGCTTCTCCAGGGACAGAAGGAGCTCCTTTCTCCTGCCCTGCAGCTTTATTGCAGGGTAGTCTTTCCAAAAGGAAGAAGATCAGGAATGAGGAAGAAACAGATCCTGTTCTTTTACGCTGCAGCCTTTCTATTCGACAAAGCCTTCGAACATTTCGCCCCGTTCTGCACACTTCACGAAAATGCCGCTTTCTATGTGCTCTCCGGCGAGAGACCGGAGAAGGGAAACATCATTGTTGTTGTCGCTCAGGTGTATGAACGAAACCTGGTCTCCTTTTTTTGATACACGGGAGGCAAATGCCACCGCATCGGTGTTCGAGAGATGACCATAGCGTCCCCTCACCCTCTGCTTCAGCCACAAAGGATAGGGACCGTCTTCGAGCATCCTCTCGTCATAGTTTGACTCGATGAATTTCACGCGGCTTCTTCCGGCATAGGAATAGGCTTCTTCAGGAATGATTCCGGTATCGGTCATAAGGAAGAGGGATATGCCGCCGTTCTCGATGAAATATCCGGTAGAGCCGGGAGAGTCATGAGAAGTCTGAAAGCCTGTCACACAGAACGAACCGGCCTCTACGCTTTCTCCCCATCTGAAGGTCCTGAGCTGTTTCCGGTCCATCTTCTGCCTCTCTATTTCGCTTGCTCCCGTATGATAGCACCTTTCACTTACATAGACCGGAATACCGGTACTGCGCAGCAGCGCTCCTGCCCCCTTCGCATGGTCGGGATGAACATGAGTTATAAAGAGGGCCGAAAGAGACGAAAGGGGGATGGAATGACGTTCGAGTTCGCTTCTGAGCTTAGTCAGCGTCACACCGCAGTCGACGAGCAATGTTTCCCTTCCGTCATGAAAGACGTAACAGTTGCCGCAGCTGCCTGTCGAAAGAACAACATAATGAATCATCTCCACTACCCGCCTGATTGCATTCCGCTTCTGAAAGCATCAGGAAGAAAGCATAATCCAAGCCCGGATTTTTTGGAATATGCTTGACCGATAAAGCGGTAAAGAGAGAATATAAACACAAAATTCATGAATCGGAGATAAGTTATGAAGGAAAGAATCAAATCACTCCTCCAGCGCGAAGAAAGCGAAGAGAAAGTAACGGCGGAAGGCTGGGTGAGAACAAAGCGGGACAGCAAGAATGTCTGCTTTCTGGATGTCAATGACGGTTCCTCTCTCAAGGGACTGCAGCTTGTGATAGACAAGGCTTCCTTCAATAACAACGAAGTCCTGGACAGAATATCGACGGGAGCCGCAATAAGTGCAGAAGGCAGAATCGTCAAGTCCATGGGTGGAAATCAGAGTGTTGAAATGGTTGTCGATACGCTCACCCTCGTCGGAGAATGTCCGAACGACTACCCTCTCCAGAAGAAGAGGCACACGGTAGAGTTCCTGAGGGAGCAGGCATATCTGAGACCACGCACGAATCTCTTCGGAGCAGTCACGAGAGTGCGCAATACAATGGCTTATGCAGTCCATTCCTTCTTTCAGGAGAACGGTTTTGTATATGTCAACACTCCCCTTATAACGGCAAGTGACTGCGAGGGAGCCGGTGAACAGTTTCAGGTGACAACGCTTGATCTCATGAATGTTCCGAAGACAAAGGAAGGAAAGGTGGATTATTCGAAGGATTTCTTCGGAAAGCTTGCAAACCTTACTGTCTCCGGTCAGCTTGAAGGCGAGACCTATGCCATGGCGATGAAGAACATCTACACATTCGGACCGACCTTCCGCGCCGAGGAATCCAATACGTCGCGTCATCTTGCCGAATTCTGGATGATTGAGCCTGAGATGGCCTTCTGCGACATTGAAGGGGATATGGAGTGTGCAGAGTCATTTCTGAAGTACATCTTCAGCCGTGTACTCGAAAAGAACGGGGATGACATGGCTTTCTTTGAGAACTTTGTCCTGAAGGGACTCATCGGATCGCTTGAGAACGTCATCAACTCACCCTTCGAGCACATGACCTATACCGAGGCAATCAGAATTCTCGAGAAGCATAACGAAAAATTCGAGTTCCCTGTCGAATGGGGCAGCGATATTGCTTCGGAACATGAGAGATACCTTACCGAGACAGTTGCAAAACGTCCGGTGATAGTCACTGACTACCCCAGGGAGATAAAGAGCTTCTACATGAAGCAGAACGATGACGGTAAAACAGTGAGGGGCATGGATGTTCTTGCTCCGAGGCTGGGAGAAATCATCGGAGGAAGCGAAAGAGAGAGCGACTACGGAAAACTCGAGAGGAGAATGAAGGAACTCAACATGGACCCGAGCGGTTACTGGTGGTACATGAATCTCCGCAGATACGGTTCCGCTCCCCATGCCGGCTTCGGGCTGGGCTTCGAGAGGGCCGTAAGGTATGTTACAGGAGTCGAGAACATCCGCGACGTCATTCCGTATCCGAGGGCTGTAGGAACATGCGAATACTGAGAAATCAGGCGGAAACAAGGTCCGCCTGCTGATTATTGACTATCTGAAATGCAACAGGAGGAGTTACCGGTTTCTTCGGTAACTCCTCTCTTTCATATTCTGCCGAGAGCGAGAATCACGGAGTCGAAAGATGAGGCAAACGCATTCACGTCGGAACTCTTCAGAGGCTGTGTCCTTTCACTCATGATGCCGCACTCCCTCATATAGGTGAAGAAATTGCGGCTGCTGAGCCTCTCTCCGACATTGTCACTTGTGTAGATATGACCTCTGTCGTCAATTACGGTAATACCCTTTGCTGCAAGCCGCGAGGCAAGCGGAATATCATGCGTGAGACAGAGTGCCGGAGCAGCAGCCATGTCAAAAATTGCATTGTCCGCGCTGTCGGGCCCGCTGGGAACCACGACATACGTCATTCGGCTCCTGATTTTTCTGAGAAGCAGAGGATCTGTTACACCTCTTTTTCTTGCCTCTTCTCTCTTCCTGTGGGTATTCTGTTCAACTGCATCCCTGACAGCCGGAACTACCCTGTCGGAAACAAAGACGGCCTTTTCAATCTTCTCGTCTTCCTTCACTATCCTTCTGATTACAATATCCAGAAGCACACCGGGAAACGAATCGGCATCGACATATACACTGAACATACTTTATCAACCGGCATCAGAAAAGAAGGAGATTCACTTCTCCCAGAGTTTCTCTGGATAATAGCCGTTTTCCGTCTTTTCTCCGATTGCAGCCATAACGGCCTTCTTGTCATCGGG
>CAVBWE010000177.1:0-3939 GCA_963598715.1 Sphaerochaetaceae bacterium
CAGACAGTTTCTGAAAACGGTCTGGCAAGGAAACCTGATGATCCGACAAAGGAAGGTTTTCTTTTTGTAAGATGGTCAGTGGCTCAAGACGGAAAAGCCGCTTTTGATTTCGGAAATAACAAGATTACTGCAGATACGGTTATAAAAGCTGTATGGATAAAGTATTATAATATCGGTGAGAACGGTCCGGCCGGCGGCTATATATTCTATGTGAATCCGAACAGGGCAACAGATGACTGGGTATATCTTGAAGCTGCTCCGAAGGACATAAGCGAAAAGAAAAAATGGAATTATTCCGGAAAAGCGGTAAATACCGGAACTGCCATCGGAAAGGGAATAACAAATACTTATGAGCTCGGCACTGACTGCCCTGCAGCAAAAGCATGTGAAGACTATGAATGTAAAAATGAAACTACCGGGGTAAAATATGATGACTGGTTCCTCCCGAGTATCGATGAGCTTGTCGAAATGCATAACAACTTGAGGGCAAAGGATTCTGGCGGAACGTGGGAAGATGATACAAACGGTACCTACTGGTCAAGCTCGGCGGGAACTGACGCCGAAAACAAAAATGCAATGGCTGACGGGTTTGCAGCAAAAACATCGTCGGAAGGTGCCGAAATTCTTCGTACTAACGAAAATTATGTACGCCCTGTAAGATTTGTCAAATAATCCGTTAAAGGTGATTCGAAGGCCCTCTTCATCCGGAGAGGGTCTTTCATACGGGATTCATCTGATGCCAATTTTCATGTTCCGGCTTAATGTGGAAATCTCCTATGCCGTGCTTTATCTGATTTTGTGAGGCGGCTTTTTTCAGAATGTCTAAAAAAGAGTTTTAAATGAAACCTTTGTGGCTTATCCTTTGAATACCGGAAAAATACAGGAGATAGAAATGAGGAAAATTCTTGGATTATTGTTTCTGATTTTGATTTCAGCTGTTCTCTTGGCCTCGTGTGACAGCAGGACACTGTATGTGGTCACGTTTGACACGGGAAGCGGCGGATCGAAAGTTCAGGAGCAGAAAGTCTCCGGAAATTCTCCTGCATCAAAACCCGATAATGACCCGACAAGAAACGGTTATCTTTTTGTAAGGTGGTCTGATTCTCCGGACGGAACAGAGGAATATGATTTCGACAACACGAAGATTACAGGCAATACAACTTTATACGCGGTCTGGATAAAGGCGTATAATATCGGAGATCCCGGTCCTGCCGGAGGATATGTATTCTATAAGAATCCGAAATGGAAAACAGATGGCTGGGCATATCTTGAAGCTGCACCGGAGGATGTATCCGGGACTAAGATCCAGTGGGGTACTGAAGGCGGTTACGGGACAGATACGGTTACCGGAAGCGGAAAGAAGAATACTGCGAAGCTTATGGAATTTGCAGGTAAGGACAGTCAGAACAGTTTTCCTGCCGCAAAGGCCTGTCAGGAATATGAATGCACAAACCGGATAACAGGAGAAGTCTTCACCGACTGGTTCCTGCCGAGCATATATGAACTTGAGCTGATGCATGACAATATAAAATACCTCACTGAAAGCGGTTCATGGCATGAAGCTGAAGGTGATTTCTACTGGTCCAGTTCGGAGTGGGGCGATGGTGACGGCGTAAAGGCGTCGGCTCACTCTTTCAAGGGTGTGAGATCGTCCGGCAATCTGGAAATGCCTCGTAACGCAGAAGGGTACGTACGGCCGGTAAGATTTGTCTGGTGAAAAGCTGCCCTGACTCCCGGGACATATGTGTCCTTATCTTTTTTCCCGGAGCAGTCGGGACGCTTTAGGACAGTCTTCTCCTCATTCAGAGCTCTCCGTCTGGGAAGTCTTTCTGGGCAGGAGACCTTCTCCATTTGATATCTTTTACATGGCGTGTATAATATTCTGCGGAGGAATATATGTCCGTAATAACAATTGAAAACGAATTCATAAGGGCTATGCTCAATACAAAAGCCGGTTACATTGAGTCCATTGTAAGGAAAAAGGACGGAAGTGAGCATGCATGGCAGTATGACAGCTCGGTCTGGCCGCGCCGTACGGCAGTCTGCTTTCCCCTTTGCGGAAAGAGCAGGGATGACAGCTATACTTTTGAGGGCAGGAAATATGATATGCCGAACCATGGTTTCCTGAGAGAGAGGGAACTCTCGGTAATCCTTTCCGATGACACTCACCTTGTACTTGAGGACAGATGGGATGACGAAACACTTCTCAGGTATCCCTTCAGATATTCCTACAGAATCGGCTACAGCCTTGACGGGGAAAACTTCAATATAAGCTATGAAGTAAAGAACGAGGATGAGAGGACCATGTATTACTCGACGGGTTCACATTACACCTATGCCCTTCCCCTTAATCAGGAGAAGTGCTTCCTTCATTTCTCATCTCCTCAGAGTGCCGGTTCCTTCTCGCAGAATGACGGTCTCCTTCATGATGACAGACTGCTTGGAAGAAGATGCATTCCTCTCAAGGGCCTCATTGACAGTGAATCACTGATTCTTGACATTGATACCCTCAAAACGGAATGGATCGGACTCGGGGATGAAGACTCTCCCTTCACGAAGGTTTCCGGAAAAGGCTTCAGGTACCTTATCATATGGGCCCCTGCAGGCGGAAGGAATGATTTTACCTGCATCGAATTCTGGGATGGAACGGGGCAGGTCGAAACATATTCCGATGATATCGAGAAGCGCTTTGCGATAAGAAAGCTTGAAAGCGGAAAGTCAAGAAGCTATCTTCAGACAGTCTCGTTCTGAATCCCGGGTCCCTGCCCGGGCAGGGATTCATCTGCGGTAGAGCGTGAAATAGTTCGAGTATCTGAGAATGTTCGGATTAAGGGATATCGAAGACTCGTCCGGAGAAAGAAAACCGAAATTTATGAGTTCATATTCTCCGTTCTCGCTGTAGGACGTGCTGAATATTGCGTTTGAACAGGAACGCGGAATCAGCACCCGTCCTTCCGATATCCAGACGGGAGTGATATAGACGTCTGTATATGAGGAGTTTGTCACAAGCATTTTTCCGTCACTGTAGAACGTCAGTGCCCTCAGATAATCCCTGAATACGGTTTCCTTTCCCTTTCTCAGAAGATCCTGGGCTGTCGAATCTGCTTTTCCGTTAACCGTCGAGCAGTATTTCACGAAGTCCTCCCACGTTCTGTCGGTCGGAAGGTATGTCGTTCCCCTGTTGAGTGATGACGCCGTAAGTGCCGACAGGGCAAGGATAAACGTTATAAAGAGTATTTTTCTTTTCATCATTTCACCTCATTTCTTTCCGGAATTGACGGAATTGCTCCTTTTCGTGAGACTGCAACTGCTGCTGCCTTTGCAGCCGTCTCCAGTGCCTTTTCTTCGCTTTCTCCTTCAATGAGCGAAGAAAGGAAATAGCCGAGAAACGTATCTCCGGCTCCCGTGGTATCAACAACAGCTCCACTCTTTACTGCTTTCTGATAAAGCATATCAGAATCATGGTCCTTCAGGAACAGTGCGCCCTTTTCTCCCGCTGTCAGCAGGATCATCATGTTTCTGTATCGTGATGATATTTCCCTGATGACTCTGCCGTATTCCTCGATACTGCCGCTGCTTTCCATCCGTGTCATCTGAAGAGCCTCCACTTCATTCACGGCAAGAAGCGTTACGCCGCTCAGGTCCAGTTTCCTTATTTCATCATCCATCGGAGAAGGGTTCAGGCATATCTTCATTTTTGCTTCCCTTGCCTTACGGATGATGAATTCCAGTCCGCTTGTTTCGTTCTGAAGGACAATCCAGTCTCCTTCGCGGAAGCGCGAAATCACTGATGATATGTATTCTTCATCATTTTCCTGATTGCCTCCGCCGTAGATGATGATTGAATTCTCTCCCCTGTCGTCAAGCAGTATTGCTGCCGTACCCGTGGAAGAATTTTCCTTCACCCTCATCAGTGACGTATCCACCGCCATATCAGAG
>CAVBWE010000178.1:0-9246 GCA_963598715.1 Sphaerochaetaceae bacterium
GGTCAACAAAGTCCGCCATAGGACTGGATGGAGTGATAGGATAGATACAGGCAACTTCACTGAATGCATAGCTCACCCAAGCTGCTGCATTGTTGCCGTCCATGGATTTCTTTTTTCTCACCATGAATAGAGCCTCCTTGACGATTTGCCCGGACTAGGTCCGTTAGGGAATAATCAAATTTTTTACGTAAAGAAGAAAAAGGGCAAAGTATCCCTTCTTCTCTTCACAGCACTTTCCTAGAATAACCTCAATTACTGTACTTTTCAACACGTAAGGCGCCTTATGCCGATAAGAAGTTGCGCTTTGCCTTTAGTGTACCGAAGAATGTGCACTGTTTTGTGCAATGCAAATAATTCTATTCAGAATAAGGAAAAATCTCCGTACTGCATCCTTCTCTCCATCCCGCGCGTCATTCATCTGCCCTGATGAGGCCGTCTATGACTTTTCCGTCCGTGTCATCCATTGTGATGCCGAAGAGCGAGAGTATTGTCGGTCCCTCGTCGACAAGACGGGCTTTCTGTATCCTCACGCCCTTTGCCGAGCGCCGTCCGGAGACGAGAAACGGCGGACTGGGCCCGTCTCCGGGGGCATAGCCGTGAGCGGAAACGGGGAAGCCGTATCTGATGGCATTTTCCCTGTCCATCATGACGGGCAGGAACGGCGAGAAGGAGAAGATGAGGGAACTCCGGTTCAGGAGGACGAGGGAGAACGGACCTGAAAGGTGCCAGTTTTCCTCCGCTTCCCTTTTCGTGAGGATCCTGTCGATTGTCCCGGGATATTCCCTCCGTATGTCCTCGAGAACCGCCGCTGCGTCCTCTTCGCTTATTCCCCGGAGAAAGACGAGGGCAGTGAATGCGGCAGGCTGTATGAGCATCCTGTAGCCGGTGATCCTTTTCCCGTCGGTATCCACGTAACCCTTTTCCATGAGGACGCGGTTGATTGAGAAGACTCTGCCGACATCCTTCTGTCCGTGGTCTCCCAGGAGAAAGTACGTCGTATCTCCGCCTTTTCCCGTACTTTCTGCTGCATCCATGATCCTTCCAAGTGCATCGTCAATGAAGTCACAGGCTTCTTCGAGCTTTTTGCTGCGGCAGCCCGACTCATGCTTGACAGTGTCGATTTCCGAGAGGTGTATGAGCGTGAGGTCCGGGAAATGCTCCCTTATGATGTCCGTTGAGGCGGAAACGGAGTAGATGTCATAGAAGCGCCTTTTCCTCTCTTCGATGATTTTCCTGTAGCGCGAGAATATCTGCCATGCAGAAGGGGAGACTGCCTTCCTGTACATTTCCTCCCTGTCCGTGCATCTTCCTGTGGGCCAGATTTCGGGAATCGTGTAGTCCGCCGCCTTTCCTGCAAGTGTCGGCCATGACACCGATGCGGTGACAAGGCCATGCAGGCGGGCCTCGTCCACGATTGTCCGTCTTTTGTGGCAGTCTGCCCACCAGAACCATTCGTTCTCCTCATATGGAGGGGCAAGTATTTCATTGTGATAGATTCCGTTCCTGTCGGGATAGCAGCCTGTGAGTATTGCCGCATGGCAGGGATAGGTATATGAAGGAAGAACGCATTCGGTTTTTTCGACAAGCGACGACAGGGAAAGAAGGCGGGATGTATTACGTCTTCCTGAAAGCTTTTCAAGGTCTTCACCCGTCATTGCATCCACGCTTATGACGATGGCCTTATCTTTCCTCATTCTTTACGCCCCCGAGCCGGAGAAAGAGCTTTTGCGGAAGTTCATGCATGATTACGATTCCGAGAACCATCGCAAGACATGCCTTCAGGGCATCCGTTCCGCTTTCAATCGCTTTCTCTGACTGTTCCGAGACGATATAATAGACCGTCCAGTAGATGTCGGCACCCGGAACGAGGGTGAAGATTCCGGAGATGAGGAAGAGTATCTCGGGACTTTTCCTTCTTACCGCGGTAAGACGGGCGAGGAACGTAACGAGAAGGGAAGATGCGAATATTGCGAAGGCATAGCCGATAAAGCCTCTCAGGAACGAGAATACGATCCAGCCCATCGTTCCGATGAGACCGCATGTCAGCCAGTAGGAAGCGGGTATGTTGTAGAGTATGGAGAATGCAACCGTTCCGAAGAATGAGGCCATGATCATCAGCGGTGTCACAGATTGAGCCCTCCCCGGAATCTGGAGAAGACTGCAAGGACCGTTCCGACCCCGACTGCAATGCACAGGAAGACGAAGAGGGAGTCCAGAAGGCGCACGACTCCCGAGAGATAGTCTCCCCTTGCTATGTCCCTGATTCCGTTGACGAAGGTTACTCCCGGAATGAGGGGGATTATCGAGCCGGCAATCATCGCATTCATGTTGTCGCTGAGGCCATAGTGGTGGAAGGTGAGGCATATAAGCGTTACGATTGCGGCTCCGGAAAGGTTCTTCGTTATCTTCGATAAATGACGTTTTGCAAAGAATTCGAGAAAGAAGCCGAGAACAAGGCCTGCAGAGGCGGCAATCACGGCATCCGGCAGTGTCCCCCTGTAGAGGAGCGCAAATGTAAATGAGCTCAGACCGGTCGCCGCGACAATGAGATACTCGGGTTCGCTGTGGAGTGAATCGATTCTTTCAAGCTCCTTCTTCACGTCGTCCAGCGTGAGCTCTTCCTCCGAGCATATTCTCCTTGAAAGTCTGTTGACCTCCTCAACCTTTTCCAGGTTCGAGGAGGTTGATGGAATGAAGCGTACCCTTGCAGAAGATGTGCCCTTCCTGTCCGTTGCGGAGGAGAGTATTCCGTTGGTGAGGACAAAAAAGTCACAGTTATCTGCTCCGTAGTGTCTGGCAACGCGTGAGAGAGTATCCTCGGTACGGAAGATTTCGGCCCCGTTCTCGAGAAGTATCCTTCCCATTTCAGCACATACATTCAGAATCTCCTGGGAATCTGCTTCCATAAAAAAACTCTCCGCAGACATACTATTCCCGAACGGAAAACGTATGTCAACAGAGAGAAGTGCCGGGGATGGATTCTTTATTGTCCGGCGCCAGGCAGTGAAAGCAGCTTTCCGGCCTCTGCCGCGCTGATGTCACGGTTCCATAGAAGGCTGTATATCTGCTGTGTCTTTTCAACCATGTCATATGAATAGATTTCCGGATAAACGAGGTTTCCCAGCCACCATACTCCCAGAAGCATGTTCATTGACGGAGGATTTGCCATCCAGTTGTAGGGCGATGAGGGCACTTCATAATATGAGCCTTTCCTTACGGCTTCAAGTTCCTGCCATGCCCTGTCTCCGGCTACCGTGTCATAGGCAGAGCCTGGGGTAAAGACAATCACATCGGGATCTGCCAGGAGGATCTCCTCCATGCTGACTGCGTCTCCCGTGCCCTTGTTCGAGAAAGTGTCCAGTGTGATGGCGTTGTCCGCCCCGATGATGGAAATGACCTGGGCATGGGTGCTTCCGGAAGCAAATACATTCTGTCCGTCAGGACCGGTGGCATACATGACGCTCTTTCTCATTGAGGGAGTGATCCTTGCTGAATTCGTCCCGGCCATTTCAAGAGTGTCCTCAACAAAGAGGGCAAGCTCTTCTCCCTTTTCCTCCCTGGAAAAGAGAGAGCCGAGAGTGCGGAATGCACTTGCCATGTGGCTGAGGTCCGATTCGATGAATATCACCGGAATCCCTATCTGCTCCTGAAGTCTGTCAAGGTCTTCCCCTATTGAGTCCTTGTAGTCGCCCATGTCGATTATGACATCGGGATCCAGGGTGAGAATCTGTTCCATGTTGAGGTTCGACCGGCTTCCGTAGAACTGACCCGTTGCGGGAAGGGAGGCGATTCTTTCCGGGAGGAAAGCGGCTGTGGCCTCACCCGGCGTACTGTTGACGGAAACCATTTCCTCCGGTGCAAAAACCGAGAGGAACATCGTGGCAACCGCTCCCGAGGGACATACCTTCGTTATTTCTGCCGGAATGGTGACGGTGCGTCCTGCACTGTCGGTGAAGGTCCTTTCTTCCGGCATGGAAGACGTGCTCTCCTGTACGGGGCTGGCGGAAAGCACACACGCAATAAGAATGAGAGAGAGTATGGCTGAAATCTTTTTCAAGTTATGTTTCTCCTTTTCGTTTTATTTTTTAAAACAATACGGATAAAGTCAATACAAATCCCCTCCGTACGGGAAGGGGATTAACGGAATGACGAGCTGAGCCTATCTGAAGGCACGCACCGGGCGTACGAAGACTGCCGTGTTGGTGCGGTACTTCTTTTTGTACGTTCCATCCTGCGGATTCCAGGCCCATGCGCCTTCACCGAGCGTGTCTTCAGTGTTTTCCGAACTTGTCCAGTAGCCGCCGTAGCCTGTCTTCCATTTCATTTCCTCGTTGCCCTTGAGGTTCTCGTAGACCGCCTTCATTTCATCCTTGCTCGGAAGAAACCAGTCACTGAATCCGTTGGCTTCATAACTCCTGCATGCCTCGGCTGCCGGGTATTTTCTTATATCGTCACAGTCGAGCTTCTGTGTGTTGAGCCATCCGTCTCCTATTGCGGTGCCTGTCTTGAGGTCTCCGGATGCTCCCCACACATACTGTTCCACATCTCCCTTTCCGGGTGCATCCTCGGGTGCAATCTCAAGATATTTCCAGCTTATTTTCCTTTCGTCTCCGTTCATGTCCGTGATTGAACTTGTCATGACCTTATCCGAAACGTAGAATATGATGCCGCCCCCGGGGCCCGTTTTTCCGATACTGTATTTTGAGTCTGCCGTTTTCGTACTTCCGTCACATGAGACGCAAAGCATCACAAGCAGCAGTGAACCTGTTATGAGAGCAAGTGCTTTCTTCACTGTTTTTTCTCCTTTTTTATCAGAATACACCACGAAGGGTGAATTTGGAACTGACAACTTTCATATGCTTTCCCGTGATATGAAGGTTTTTCAGAGGAACGAACGGACAGGACGCACACAGTACATTCCGCTCCCCCGGTTTGCCGTTCCCTGCGTGCCGGCCTGCTGCCCTGATTCGGAAGGCTTTATGCCGTCTTGGAATTTCTGCCACCAGGCCTCGCTCTCGGCTCTGTCCTCCGAACTTGACCAGTATGAATCTTCCATGTTGTGGCTTTCCGTGTCCAGGTAACGGTACATTGCGTCCAGCTCGTCCTTGCTGGGAAGGAACCAGTCCGTGCAGCCGTTTGATGTATACTTTGCGCACTCGTCGAAGGCAGGGAACTTCTCTATGCCCTTCTTCTTGATTTTTTCGGTGTTCTTCCAGCCGTAGCCGATTCCGGTTCCCGTGCCGATGACTCCGCTTTCCCCCCATGTGCATTTCAGGGCTTTTCCGTCATTCCCGACGACATCCGCCGGTGCCATTTCGAGGTATCTCCAGCTTTTCTTGATAACACTGCCGTTGTCTGCTTCGTACTCGTCTTCCTGAACGGTCTGTGCATCGTAGAATATGATGCCGCCTCCGGGCCCCCTGTCGCCGAGACTGTATCTGCCGGCATCTGCGTCGTTGCTGCATGAGACCATAAGCATAAGGCCTGTAAAAGCTGCCAATAGGACTGTAATTCCCTTCTTCATCGGTCATCTCCTCAGTTTTCCGTTCAACTGCCAGGCACTTCCGTAAGCCACCCGATATCCTCAGAGGCAGAGAGCTCTCAGACATCGCCTGACGCTGACGGGCGAATCCGGTTTTCCTTCCGTTTTCTTTTCGGACGCCTGGTGATAATGGAAAGGCAAAGGTCAGGCTGACCTGGCGGTTTCCCGCCGGTTTTCCCTCCACCTTTCATTTTCATGGATGAGGATAAGTCATGGTAAGTTATTTTTGCAACAGTTTTATTTTCTCTGAATGCCCTGCAAGAATGAAGAAAGTGAAAAAACATTCGATAATTTACAGTATGGGGGTTAGAATCGGTTAGCGGCAGAAGCCGGAGGTGAGAGGAAAATATGGTACTGACTGAAAGACAGCAGCAGATTCTTGACGGAAAGGAAGGCGATGTCAAGGCGAAGGTGATGAAGACCCTCGTCATGTACGGTGAAACGTTCGGCGCCACGAAGATGGTCGACATAACCGGTAAATACGGGCATCTTGTAACATCGTTCGGCTTATCGGTGATGAAGCCGGTATATGAACTTATGGACACCCTGATTGCAGGAGGTGCCGTGTCGTCGCAGAAGTTCACGGTGGACCCGATGCCCCTCGAGCCGTGCGTGCCGAGAACATTGCTGCAGGACATCTTCTTCCGTGTGATGTACTCGAAGCAGAAGGAGTACGACGCACAGCTGGAAAAACTCGGAATACTCGCAGCGGATGCCTACACATGTACCTGCTATATGGATGAAGTGGGCAATATCCCGCAGGAGGGAGACATCCTTTCCTGGGCGGAAAGCTCTGCCGTCGTCTATGCCAACAGCATACTGGGTGCAAGGTGCAACCGCAATTCCGGAATAATCGACATCTTCGGTTCAATCGTCGGGTGTGTGCCCTTCTTCGGTCTCCTCACTGACGAAGGGAGAAAGGCTGACTGGCTTGTCGAAGTAAAGGTTTCAGGGCGGCCTGAGGCACAGCTTCTGGGCTCTGCAATCGGAATGAAGGTCATGGAGGAAGTTCCGTTCGTTTCCGGACTCGACGGTTATTTCGGCTCTCTCGATGACGAAGCGAAGGCATATTTCAAGGACTTCGGAGCGGCAACTGCCTCCAACGGCGCTGTCGGACTTTATCATATCGAGAATCTGACGCCTGAAGCAAAAAGGGAGGGAAGATCGCTTCTGCGTGAAGGCTACAGGACATATGTCATAGACGATGCGGAGCTGGAGAGGGTGGAAAAAAACTACCCGGTAATATGGAAGGACAGAAATGCAAAGCCGAAGCTTGCATTCATCGGATGCCCGCATCTTTCGTTCGGGCAGCTTCTTGACTGGAGCGGAAGGATCGATGACGCCCTGAAGAGAAAGGGACGGAGGAAAGTCGATGTAAGGACCGTGATGACTGCGGCTCCCGCCGTCATGGAGGCTTTTTCGAAGACAAGGGAGGGACAGCGGCTTCTTGATGAGGGTGTAATCCTCTCCCACATCTGTCCCCTCATGTATATGAACAACCCCATGTGCGGGAAGATGCCTGTCATAACTTGTTCCAACAAGCTCAGGACTTACACGTCTTCAAGGTTTTTCAGGGAAGAGGAACTCCTGGAAATCATCACGGGAGGAAAAGTATGAAGAAGATATTCAAAGGCAGGGCAGTGGTAAAGGGAAATGCGGAGGCCGAGGCACTTGTGACGAGAAGCGGCTTCAATACGCTGGCGTCCTATCAGCATGCACTGATGTTCGGTGACAGAAGCGGAAAGTGTTCGGACCAGAACAACAGCGACCTGTACAACAGAAGCATGGCGGGCAAGGCACTGTGCATGCCGCAGACGATAGGCTCGACGACGGGAGGTCTTGTACTCTTCTGTGCTTCCAGCATGAAACGGCAGCCGGCGTGTCTTCTCTTTTCAAGGAGCATCGATTCCCTTGCTGCGGCGGGTGCCATATTGAGCGAAGTCTGGACCGATGCTGAGATGCCGACAGTGGACATGCTGGGAGATGAATTCCTGGAGTATGTCAGGACGGGTGACAGAATAAGGGTATATGAAGACGGACGGGTCGAAGTCGAGAGATAGTTTTGCATGGAAAGGGACCGCCCGGTGCGGTCCCCTTACCTGAAAGCCGGCTTCTTTCCGGCTCATATCTTCATCGCAACCTCGTATGCCCTCCAGATGACTGAGCGCAGGTTCCCGACCTTGAGGCAGTCCCCGACGAGGTGGACTTTTTCCTTTTCGCCTGTCAGGGGTGAAGGAATGTAGCCGGCACTCGATATGACGCTGTCGCACATTATTTCCATTTCCTTTCCGTCCCTGCCGGTGCAGATGATGCTTTTCTCCCTGACCTCGACAAGTCTTGTCTCAAGATATACCGGTACGCCGTGAAGAGCGAACCATTCCCTCAGATATGAGGAATTTGCAAGGCATACTCCCTTCTGCTTTATCAGGTCGTCCAGCATTTCAACGATTACCGGCTTCTTTCCGCCGAGTGCAAGTTCATATGCGATCTCGCATCCTGTAAGGCCCCCTCCGATCACTGCAACGGTTTCACCCGCCGTTTCCTTTCCCGTGAGGAAGGAACAGGCTTCAATCATCCTCTCATGGCCCTTCACTGCCTTGAGGATCCGCGGTGTGCTTCCTGTTGCAATGATGTACTCATCGGCCTCTATGTCCTTGAGATCCGTCACCTCCGTATTGAAAACGACCTTTATGCCGTTCTTCTCGATTTCCCTTATATACCAGGCAAGAAGCTCTCTCAGCTTACCCTTGTAGGACTCGGCTGAAGCTGCGATGAAATTTCCTCCGAGGCGGCTGCCCTTTTCATATATTACGGGTTCATGCCCTCTTTTCTTCAGGACGAGGGAAGCTTCCATGCCTCCGATTCCGCCTCCTATCACGGCAACCTTTTTCTTCTCCTTAGCGGCAATGATCCTGTGTTTCCTCCACTGCATGGTTTCGGCATTGACGGCACAGCGTGCAAGATGGAGCGAATCGCTGAGGTCCTGGTCGTTCGGAACACCCTTGTAGTGACACATGTTGAAGCAGCCGTTGTGGCAGAGTATGCACGGTCTGATGTCATCCTTTCTGTCCTCGATGAGCTTTGTAACCCACTCCTGATCGGCAAGGAACGGCCGGGCAAATCCTGCTGCGTCAATCTTTCCTTCCCTGATGGAGTCGGCGGCATCGGCGGGATTGAGCCTTCCTGCGGCGACAACGGGGATGCTGACGAATTTCCTTATGTGCTCGACATCCCTGAGATTGCAGTTCTCGGGCATGTAGATCGGCGGATGAGCCCAGTACCAGGCGTCATATGTGCCGTTGTCACAGTTGAGCATGTCATATCCTGCATCCTCAAGATATTTTGCAGCCTTCTCGCTTTCTGCCATGTCCCTTCCGGCTTCCGTATATTCCTCTCCGGGGAGGGCTCCCTGCCTGAATCCCTTGGTCTTCGAGACTACGCTGTAGCGCAGGGATACAGGAAAGTCGTTTCCGCATGATTTCTTGATTGCCTTGACGATTTCACAGGCGAAGCGGTAGCGGTTCTCGAAGCTTCCGCCGTATTCATCTGTTCTCCTGTTGACGTACTTGAGCGTGAACTGGTCAAGAAGGTATCCTTCGTGCACTGCATGAACCTCGACCCCGTCAACTCCTGCTTGCCTGAGCAGTCTTGCACTCTCTGCAAAGGAGCAGATCATGTATTCGATTTCGTCCTTCCTCATTTCC
>CAVBWE010000179.1:0-9631 GCA_963598715.1 Sphaerochaetaceae bacterium
TTATGAAATAGAAAAGGCAGATTCTGAATTGTATCAAAACCTGCCGCAAAGGATAGCGCGAGTGGGAGTCGAACCCACAAGAGGTCGCCCTCGGGAGATTTTGAGTCTCCTGCGTCTACCTGTTCCGCCATCACGCCATATGTCGGAATACTAGCAGAAATGCAAGCTTTTATTCAACAAGATGGATTTTCTGAAGTTGAATGTAGGAAGGAGAAGTTCTAGAATGATTTTTATGAAGAAAATTATCCTTCTGATATTTGTTTTCCTTTTTATTATGATTCCAGTGTCTGCTGACACTGCGGAAGATGATTCCCTTTATGCGGAAGATGAATTCATGAAGGAAATTCTCCTTTCAGATGAGGCGATTGTCTATGGTGATGAGAACTTCAGAAAAAGGATACTTGCAAGAACAGGCGGAGAAAGGGACCCCATCGGCCTTGTTCTCACGGGAGGTTCCGCCAGGGCCTGCGCACACATAGGGGTCCTGAAATATCTGGACGAGATAGGTGTTGAGCCTGATTTCATTGTGTCGAATTCGATGGGTTCGATAATCGGAATGCTTTATGCTTCGGGTGTTTCACCGTCAGAAATCGAGGAAATGCTTAATGCAGGTGACATCTCGTCGTACTTTTCTCTGACGCTTCCTGCCGAGGGAGGCTTTCTCAGTGCAGACGGCTTCAGGGCCCTTATTGACTATGTCGTTGGCAGGAATTACAGGCTTGAGGACACGAAGATTCCTGTGATGGTAGTTTGTGATGACCTTGTGAGCAAGAGGGAAGTGAGGATAACGGAGGGATCATTTTCCGATATTCTTGTCGGTTCATTTGCTCTTCCCGTCTATTTTGATCCCTTCATGTATAACGGTCATCTTCTTGTGGACGGAGGCGTAATCTCTCTTGCTCCGATTGATGCTGCGTATGATTATTCAGATACGGTCATTCTTTCTACTACATTCTATGATGCCGATACAATCAACCTCTATAACCCTGTAACCATCCTCAACTCCTCTTTCGACATAGGAAAGAGGCAGAAGGCATCAAGCGAACTCAAGAAATTCTCATCCCTCATCTGGATACGCTGCGATGTCGAGAAGTTTTCCTTCATGGCATTCAGAAAGGCCAGCGAAATGGCACAGATAGGTTATGAATCAGCCATGGAGCACAGTGAGGAACTCAATGCCCTTCATAAGACGATGGATCGCGATATGGAGGAGAGAAGACAGAGGAATGAGAGTGTTGCCCGGAGAATAAACGACCTCAAGCGGTCACTGCGCTATTTCGGAAGGCTCAAGAGTACGTCTGCGAGCCTTCTCGGCATCGACTTCATGGGCCTCAATTCTTCATTTTCTCCCCATTTCATGAAGAACAGCCTTACTGCGGGACTTGAGTACAGACTGCTTTTTTCCGCATTCGACGTTTCATTCATCAGCGGAATCGGAAGCAATTACCAGAACCTTTCGTCATCCGAGATGTTCCTGACTGCAGGAATGGAGTTTTCATGGTTCCCGTTCTCGAATATGCGCTTCAAACTTGAAGGCTATGCTGATTTTCTGAGGCCGAACTCATCATACTTTCCTTTCATCAATACAAAGGAAAGCGTCGACATATATCTTTCCTACAGTGACGATCTCAGGATATGGCTTTCCCAGAGTCTCGAGTATGCATATGACATGGACACGAAGGGAGGCACAGGAGAGGGAACTGTTTTCTCGTTCATTTTCCAGGGGACATGGACAGACGGAAAATACAGCGGAGGAGGAGATGCCGGATACCTCTTCACGTGTGATTCGTTCTTCGAGGACGGAATCCGCAGTTACCTCCAGGCAAGCCTTAATACCAGCTGCAATCTTTCACGCCTGTTCTATACTTCAGTTTCGGGCAGAGTGCGCTTCAGCATAGACGGACAGGGAAGTGTTCCGATATTCATATGGGATAACTATACTTCGAATACGACAGTCTACGGACCTTCGTCCATAAGAACGTCCAGTTCCTTCTATAATCTCTTTGTCAATGCATCATTCGGCATGAGGATTCTTTCTTCTCCGACGTTCGGAGAGTTCCTGATTCTCGATGATTCTTCCTGCGGCCTCTTCTTCTCCTCACTGGTGAACCATGAGACAGGATTCAATTTTTCTGCGGGAATTGAACTGAAATCGTCCATGTCACTCATCGGCCTGATAAAGCTTCCTGTAACTTTCCGCATCGGATACGAATACGGAAGGGATTCAAAGAGGCATTTTGTTGCTTCCCTTGTATTCTCATCATCGTTCTGATGCAAAGCCCCGGTTCTCCGGGGCCTGTGACTTACTCTTCACCGTGGCGCCTGAGCCATTCTTCGTCTTCCTTTGTAATTGACGTGTCAATTTCGGCCTCGTCATCATCGGTTATCTTTCCGCTCTCCATGTCAATTGCTGCGAAGTCCGGTTTTACTGGACAGAGAGGTTTTTCAACACCCTTCTCAAATTTCGGCATCTCACGCCTTATCAGGAGGGCAGGGTCATCTTCCACGGCCTTTCTGAAGCCCCATCTCGTGTTTTCGTCCTCAATGTAGCAGGCGAGAGTCTCGATCTCCTTTTCACTGTAAATCGAGGTGTTGGTCGGCATGACGTTATCCTTTATCGCCCTGAGGGACTTCACTGCTTCCTCCCAGTCTCCGTAGTGTAGGCAGACGAGCGCCTCATGCAGATAGGGGTCGATGAACTTCGGGTTTGCAACATCAAAGAGCTTTCTGAGCGCACTTCCGCTCTTTTCCCAGTCTCCCTGGGCCATATGATATGCACTTTCAAGATCGAGCGTCGCTGCGGCACTGAGCTTCATTGTACGGCTTTCCTTCAGAAGCCTTCTGAATTCCCTGTACTCGCCGTCTTCAAGATAATATGTCATGAGATTTATGTAGAGATTCCTGTCCCTGTAGCCTGCATCATATGCTTCGCGGGCCGTTGCTATGGCTTTTTCGAGATCTCTTTTGACCCACCAGTACATGCTGAGTGAAATCAATGCGGTATATTTCGTCTTCCTGTCAGAAGAGAGAGCGTACTCTTCAAGTACCCTGCGCCCTTTTTCCATGTCACCGTACTGCACGAAGAGTGTGGCCGCAACTATTTCCGATTGAGCATCCACTCCTGCTTTCACCGCCTTTTCAAAACATGAAAGGGCAGCCTTCATATCGGGCTTTTCTCCTCTGAGAGCCTTCGAGCCCTTTGCATAGTAGTAGGTTCCCACGCTGTTGAGCAGCAGAAGGACGAGGGCAAGCGCGAAAAGTCCGACACCGGCCCATTTTATATTTCCCTTGTTTGTGATTAGGAGTACCCCCAGCACAAGAAGACCCATAACGATATAGGACAGAGCCTTTCTCTTTGATTCTTTCGTTATCATATAAATTCAAACCTCTGTGGAGTTTTTTTCATTAATATTGAATAATATGATGAATCAGAATCTACAACAATGGAAAAAAAGATATTAGTTCACGTTTGCTGCGGCCCCTGTGCCACTTCCTCCGTTCTGAGGCTTCTCTCTGAAGGATGGAAACCCGTACTCTTCTTCTCGAATTCAAATATATGGCCGAGAAGTGAATATGAGAAACGCTATGAAAACCTCCTTGTTGTTGCCGGCTGCTATCATGTTCCGGTCATAAAGGGACAATATGACCATGATGCGTGGCGCAATGCCGTCAGGGGATTCGAGGACGAGAGGGAAGGCGGAGAACGCTGCTCGCGCTGCTTCCGCTTCAATCTTCTCCTTGCAGAAGCCATGGCCAGGCAGGAAGGCATAGGACACTTCTGCACTACGCTGACCGTGTCACGCTTCAAGAACAGTGAAAGGATATTCCGTGAAGGGGAAGACCTTGAGGGATTTGAGAAGATCGATTTCAAGAAGAAGGACGGCTTTGCCCTGTCCTGCACCCTTTCGAGACAGATGGGACTGTACCGTCAGAAATACTGCGGATGCGAGTTCAGCATGAGAGGGGAAAATGTTTAAGAAACTGTACAGGCTTTTTTCCTCCCGAATGCTCTGGATGGTGATTTTCTTCGGCGGACAGCTTGCCCTCCTTCTTTACTTCGTGCTCCGTTCTGCATTCGGACACCGCAAGTACATATTCTTCATTGTTCTTTCCATGCTGATGGCACTTATCATAATCACGCGCAAGGAGAAGAATGACTATCGTCTCATATGGATGTTCGTCATCGTGATCTTCCCGTTCTTCGGCGGCGTGCTGTACCTTCTCTTTGCAAACAAGAAGATAGGTTCCCTCTCTGAAAAGAAGGTTGCAGACTTCAGGCGGAGGATTCCCGATGATACGTCATTCTCCATCAAGAACGCGGATGAGGAGCTCTATGCCCTGTCTCCCGTGTTCATGCGGGAGAGCCAGCTTGTGAAGAACATCACGGGATTTTCCGCATACAGGAACACCTCGGTGAAGTATTTTGATGACGGGGAAGAATTTTTCCTGGATGTAATAGAGGAAGTAGGGAAGGCTGAAAAGTTCATCTTCATCGAATACTTCATAATCGATCAGGGAAAATGGTGGACCCGGATTCTCTCGATACTGAAGGAGAAGGCGAAGAGCGGAGTGGATGTCCGTGTCGTATATGATGATGTCGGGTCGATCAATGTCCTTCCGCACGACTATGACAGCATTCTCAAGGGGTATGGCATACGTGCAATTGCCTTCAACAGGATAAGGCTTCATGTCAATCCCCGGCTGAATTTCCGCGATCACCGCAAGATTTTCAATATAGACGGAAATGTATGCTACACGGGAGGTGTCAATCTTGCTGACGAATATGCAAACGATCTCATAAAGTTCGGTTACTGGAAGGATGACTCCGTGAAGCTTACGGGAGACGGAGTCTGGAACTCTTCTGTGATGTTCCTGCGTAACTGGGACTGTCTTACGGGGGAGGTGGACGAGCTGGAGTCGTTCATACCGACAAGAAAGGGCGACAGTGACGGTTATGTGCAGATGTTCGATGACAGCCCCCTTGACGACAAGACCATTGCGGAAGATACATATCTTCAGATAATCAACAATGCAAAGCGGTATATATGGATAACGACACCGTATCTCATACTGGACGAGTCGATGCAGTCGGCTCTGATAATTGCATCAAGAAGCGGAGTCGATGTCAGGATAATCACTCCGCACTATCCCGACAAGAAGAGCGTCTTCGAGGTGACGAGGTCGAATTACGAGATTCTTCTCAAGAACGGAATCAGGATATTCGAGTATACTCCGGGATTCATACATTCAAAGAACTTCATCTCCGATGACGAAGTTGCAGTCGTCGGTACGACGAACCTGGACTACCGCTCATTCTATCTTCACTTTGAGCTCAGTGTCCTTTTCTTCCGTTCATCCGTAATATCATCATTGAAGAAGAACTTCGAGGATACGCTCCTTCTCTGCGAGGAAATACATTCCGGGGACGAGGGAAGACTTCCCCTGCCAAGGCGGATTTTCCGCTCTGCAGCCCGCATAATGAGCCCTCTCTTCTAGTTCCTGTTGACGGAAAAAGAGATGGACAGTTACAATGGTTACTATGGGAAGAAACAAAAGGGTCATCATAGACTCAGCCGAGGAAAAGAGGGGAAGGGAGGAGCTTGCAGCAATACTTCTCTCGATAAGGAACCCTGAGGACCTTTCCCTTTTTCTTGACGATATGCTGACTGACAATGAAATACGGGACATAATACAGCGCTATCTTCTGATGGATGACCTGTGGAAGGGAAAGAGCCAGAGGGATATCGCATCGGAGCGTTCAATGAGCCTTTGCCGCATAACACGCGGCTCGAAAATGCTCAAGAAGAAGAACGGCTTCATGAGACGCTATTTCAGGAACCGGTATGATGATTTTTCCCATATCTGAACTTCAGCACCCGGAAGAATTGGCTTCTGATGCGGATAACCCCTCAGAATTCATTTGAAAACGGTAAGGCAATGGGGACGCTTCTTCTTATCGTCCCCGTTTTTTATGTGACTGCCTTTCCCTGACTGACGGTTTTGTTCTCCTCTCTATCTTTTCATTTCTTCTTTCTGAGTGCTGCTTTCTCTTTCTGCCGCCTGAAGCATGTTCCGCTGATGCCTTCCGGCTTTCCGAACGCGGCAGGCGTGCCTTCGTGACAACAGGCTTTCCGTCAGATTTTCTGTCCCTGAATACCTCAAGAATATGCTCTGCAGTATCATAAGGGGCATTGATGAACGAATAGTCATCCGTTACCGATATATCCATGAGGTCCCTGTCCCGGACTCCGGTCTCTTCATGGATGATGTCCACAAGCTCCTTTTTCGTCATGCCGTCGTTCTTTCCCATGGCGATGAAGAGTCTCGTTATCCCTTTCTCGTCCATACTGGCGGTCTTTATTCTGTCATAGGGGCGTTCCCTGTCTTTTTTCCTCTTCTTCTGCTTCTCTGTTCCTATGTCACGGTAAGAGCCGGCATCAAGAGAACTGTGACAGAAGTGACGGAGGACGGAGGCAAGAACATTTGTGCTGTCCCTTCCTTCAAGGAGGGACAACGCAAGATCCCTGTACTCGTCGTCAGCCTTTACAGTCAGTGCATTCTCGAGTTCTTCCCGTATCTTTTCCTTTTTGATTTCTACTATTTCCTCCGGAGACGGAATCTCAGCACGCCTTATCTCCGCCTTGCTCGCCTTCCTTATGTATGAGAAGCGCCTTGCTTCGGATGGCGTAATGAAGGTTATGGCTGTTCCTTCCTTTCCTGCTCTTCCCGTTCTTCCTACACGGTGTATATATATTTCCGCATCGTGGGGAAGCGAATAGTTTATTACGTGGGTAAGATCCCGTATGTCGAGTCCTCTTGCGGCAACATCGGTTGCAACGAGGATGCGGATTGTCTTCTCCCTCATTTTTCTCAGTATTATCTCTCTCTCGCGCTGTGAAAGATCTCCGTGAAGCGCCTCGGCTTCATATCCCCGGGCCTGAAGTGTGTGGCCGACCTCGTCACACTGGTTTTTCGTGCGGCAGAAGACTACGCCGTAAAAGTCACTGTCACGGTCGATTATCCTCGTAAGGGCCTCGGTCTTGTCCTCTTCCTTCACTTCATAGTAGATCTGGTCGGCATTCTTCGTTGCTTCCTGTCTCTTCTGTGTCTTCACTATTACGGGATTCTTCATGAATGAGGAAGCGAGAGTCTGTATCCGGGGAGGAATCGTTGCCGAGAACATCAGCATGCGCCTTTCTTCCGGAACGTTCTTCAACACTTCCTCTATGTCCTCGATGAATCCCATGTCAAGCATTTCGTCGGCTTCGTCGAGAACCATGAAGTCAAGCGACGAGAGAATGAGGGTCTTTCTCTTTATGTGGTCAAGAATCCTTCCCGGGGTACCGACTACGATCTGTACTCCCTTCCTGAGTTTCTTGATCTGGTTCTCCATCCCGGCTCCGCCGTAGACGGGTATGCATTCCAAATTCCTGTTTCCCCTGAGGGAGTTGATTTCTTCTGCAACCTGGAGACAGAGCTCCCTTGTCGGTGTCAGGATCAGGGCCTGCACCTCAGGAGTACCGGCATCAACCGTTTCAAGAATCGGAAGGGCAAATGCGGCAGTCTTGCCTGTTCCCGTCTCGGCCTGTCCTATGACCTCCGTTTTCTCATTAAGAAGGAGGGGAATGCACAGTTTCTGGATTTCGGTCGGTTCCTCGAATCCTTTCTTCTCAAGGGCCTCAAGGGTTTTCTCCGTCAGTCCCAGATCCCGGAATGTTGTCTTTGTAATTTCTTCACTCATATGATACTTTTCTTTTCAACCCGTCGAGTCTATCAGAAAAGAGACTAGAGCTCAATGCAGCCGAAGCTTCCGTCAAGGCCTGATGAGGAGATATGCCCCGAGAAGAGTCCGTACATGAGTATCCGGTTCTGACGGAACGGCCCTGTCTTTTCATTGACGGTCGAGAAGACGGAGAAATGTATTTCCACATCCTTTCTGTCGCAGAATGTGTAACTGCCGTCGCTGTTCTTCTTCATCTCCACGCCGCTGTAGCATCTGAGTTTCCCGTCAATCACGGCTATGCATTTTTTCTCTTCAATCGAGAGGATGAAGGCATATGGATTTTCTCCGCGTCCGTAACAGTATGATGAATAGGAGTTCCTCCGGAGCGGAAAAGTTGTTGATTTCCATATTCTCTCGACTGTGTAGTCCTCACTTCTTATCTCCGTCTTTTTTCCGTTCATTATGAGGAGTCCGGATGCCGAATGAGCAAGAGAAGAGTGAATTGCCTCCACTGAACGCCCCTTTGAATACAGGAGATTGAAGGACGCATCGTTTTTTTCCAGTGAGAACGAAAGCCTTGCCTTGAGCCCCGTCGTGCCGTCAGCGAGAACCATATCGGGCAGGGCAGCGATTATCCTGTATGTATTGTTCCTTGCAACTGCGCTTGCAGTAAAGCCTCCGCCGGTGAATGTTATTCCCTCGTCCTCGAAGGGCCTTGCTGCGAACGTTGATTTTATCGTGAACCTGAGTGTGCGGCTCCGCTTTTCGGCAATTCTCCTGCCTCTGTAGTCAATCATTCTTACGATGCATCTCGAGTTCACCCTTCTTCTTTCAAAGTCGAATATGATGGCGGATTTCTCCCTGTGATTCAGGAATGTGAATATCTCCTCACGTGCCGTCAGACCCGTATCTGACAGATATCTGAAGATTGAGGGGGATGAATCGAGAATGTATGACATGAGTGCAGTTTATTCAAGTGACGGGTTTTTGTCAGCTCCGGCAATAGAAAAGGACGCATTCCTGCGCCCTTTTGCGGTTATTTTTCTCCCGTCAGTTTGCCGAATAGCCGAATGCAGCCTGGAGATAGCCCTCGATGAAGTTGTCTTCGACCTTGTCTGATGAGATGATTTTCGTTTCACAGTCGACCAGGGAATGCTGCGGAGCATATGACGAATACATGTTGCCGAGTAAAGACGTGAAGTAGCTGCCGCTGTTTCCTGCAGACTCAACAGGACGTGCAATGACATAGGCATCGTTGACATAAACCGGTGACAGGACGGTGTTGTAGGCGCTGGAGAAGAGCTCTTCGTTCCACTCCCTGTCGTTCTGTGCCTGTGAATAGATGTAACCGTTTCTGCTGTTTCCCGTGAAGCCGGAATTCTCTGCCGTGAAATTATACGAGTAGATGTACTGGCTGTCTCCTGTGTTGAGTGCCACGTCGTTCACCGACTCGACGGAGAGTGCATACTTCTCTGCCGCGCCGTCGAAATCCTTCACAGCCTCTGCATAGACGGAATCTATGACGGAGTCAAGATAGCCTTTCATCACTTCACTGTCGTTTTCCGAAATGTAGGTCTTGACCGTATCGAGTACCTCTCTTGACGTGAAGTCCGGTGAGGAAGAAGCGCTGTCGATACGATAGATTGCATAGCCGCCCTGTGTACTTACAGGTCCGACGATGTCACCCTTCCCGGCACTGTAGAGTTCCTGGACCTTTTCGCTGTCAGTTTCCGAGAGGTTTCTGTCCATCTGGAATCTGTAACAGTTTTCCGTCTTTCCTCCGTTTGCCGATGATGAATCGAGAGATGACTTCACCGCATCTTCCATTGATTCCGTTCCGCCCTTTACCGCATTCAGTGCATTTTCGGCTTCTTCCTCAGTGGCGAATGTTGCACATGTGAATGATAT
>CAVBWE010000180.1:0-22946 GCA_963598715.1 Sphaerochaetaceae bacterium
CAGCTATCTCTTCTGAAATACTTGATATACGTAAAGTATAATTTTCTGTTTTTTTGCTGATGATGTTCTGTAAAGAAGATTTTACAAGTCTGAAATGATGTTTAATGCGTATAAGGCATTCGTTTTAAGGCGTGTAATTCTTCTGTCACGGGACATCATTTGTCTTTTGCGGCCGCTTTGCGTCTTTTTTTGATTTTTTCCGCAGTTCTGCTATTATTTTACGTGAATTGGAGGAAAGACCATGCTGCTGTCAATGACAATTGCAAACTACAAGTCTGTAAAGGACCCCCAGACTATTTCTTTCGTCGCACTCAGCGACAGAAAACTGGATATTTCCAAGACTGTTAAGGGAACGGATAAGTTCGACGTTCTCAAGTCCAGTGCCATAATCGGTCCCAACGGTGCAGGAAAAAGCACCTTCATCAGAGCTCTCGAAGCTGTAAAGGGGATACTCTCCGCTCCGGAAGATTCTCCAAATCCTCTCAGAAGATTCCTGTCAAAGGCGGCATTCGCCTATGGGGACGGAAAGACACGTCCGTCTGAGATTTCAATGGAAATCCTTCTGGACAGAGGAATCGTGGGAGACGAGACAAAGCCCAGCGTGATTGCCCGCTATACACTCAAGGCAACCCAGGAACGCATATATGAGGAATCCCTGTACTATACGATAAACGGTTCGAAGAAGATAATGTTCGAGCGCACTTACAACGGAGGCGAATATGTCTACCGCTTCGGAAAGTACTACAGGGGTGAAAAGAAGAGGCAGGCTGCAAAACTCAGGGAAGACAGGACATTCCTTCAGGGTGCTGCCCTTAAGGGCGGGCAGACCGCGGCGGAGGTTTATTCCTGGTTCCAGGACACGCTTGATGTCCTTCCCCTCGGCTATGGAGCCGGAGCTGAAAAGGTCATCATAGATGCCCTCAAGGCGCATCCGGACTGGTCTGAGCAGATCGTCAACTTCCTCTGGGCCCTGGATATTACGGACATCTACCGTCTTCAGGTTCTCAGGAACGACAAGGGAATGGAGACTGTCGGTATAAGTCACTGTTTTGTAAATGCCAAGGGAACCGAGGCATACGGGCAGACTTTCATGAATGAGTCCCTTTCCCTGAGAAGACTCGTTCTCATCGCTGTTTCGTTCTTCAAGGCATTCATCGGCGAAAAGACAATCGTAATCGATGATTTCGGTCAGCTCCTTCATCCGTATGTGCTCTGCCACATAGTTGAGCTCTTCCATGCAAATGATACGCTCAGCCAGCTCATAGTAGTTGACTGCAACCCGTCACTGCTCAAGGCCGGACTTCTCAGAAAGGATTCGGTCTGGTTTGCGGAAAAGGGTGAGGGAAGTTCAACACAGTTCGTCGCGCTTTCCGACTTCAGGGGTGTCAAGAGCAAGGTAGGCATCTATGAAAACTATCTCCAGGGTGTCTTCGGTGCACTTCCGATCGAAAGTGACTTCTGTTTCCAGAACAAGGAGAGTAAATAATGACCATCAGGAAAAAGAATAAGATTGAAGCAAAGGAATCGATGCTCATGCTCTGTGCAACGGAGGCTGAAACAGTTTTCTTCAACCAGCTCAGAAAGGACTGCAGATACTCAAACCTTACGGTTCAGAAGAGTACGGCATCCAATCTGGACAGACTTCTGAGTGAGGCAGGCTCACTGCGTACGAAGGGTAAATATTCGTCGGTATGGTGTGTCTTCGGTCTGGACGATCTGTCGGCGACAATTGAAGACGTTGCAAGAAGCGAGGAGAATGCGGCCAGGAAAAGAGTCAGGATGCTCTATTTCGCACCGTCATTCGAACTTTATTTCACGCTTTTCGAAACTGCTCCCAAAAAGATAAGCACGAAGGAGGAGCTGCTCCGTCGCATTCAGGCAACCACTCCAGGTTTTGAGCTTACCGAAAGATATTTCCTGACTGACGGCATTAACCTCAACTTCAGGATTTATCCGCGTCTTGCAGTTGCGGACCAGAATGCAAGAGCCTACAACGACATCTCTGAAATGGATACGGGCTTCAAGGCTACGACCCTCTCCGATTTCCTTGATGACATGAAGAAAATCTGCGGAAAGGCAAACATGTCTCAGGCCAGAAACAGATTCTGATGCTCAAGGCTGCCGTAATCGTCTCACTGGGAGCCCTCGTCATCGTCTCGATGAATCTGTCGCTTTCAGTGATTCTTGCAAAGAAGAACAGGGACAGGTGGGCGCAGTGGAACATCGTACTTGCTTCAACACTGCTTGGAATGTCGGTGTTCTATACTCTCAATCTCGTGGCGGGATTCCTTTTTGACGGAATTCCGCTTCTTGTGCTGAACTACGTCTTCGAAGCATTCTACATAATCGATACTTCGTTCCTTGTTGTCTTCATATGCCGTTTTGCGTCCTGGCTCATTGCAAGGCCGATGAGCCGCACCGGTATCGTGCTGACATTCGCTGTCGGCGTTCTGTACCTTGTGACTGCGGTCCTTACTACTGTTCTCAATGCCCCCCTATTGGAGATGCTTCAGCCTCTTATTGCCGCAGTAAACGTCATATACTGCCTTGTCGTGATGCTCTGCAGCCGTAACAGTGTCGAGAACAAGCTCGTGAAGCATGCCGTAGTTACATTCTCCATCATCAGTTTTACAACCGTGCCTCTTCTTGTTCTTTCGGCACTCTTCATACAGTGGAGAAGCCTGGCCTTCTGCATAATACAGCTTGCATACTACATCATGCATCTTGTCTTCATGTTCATTGCCATCGAGAAGGCAGAGGAGGATGGCTTGTCCAGGAAGAGAACAGGAGAGCCGAAGCTGGAGGACTTTGCGGAATTCAGGATAACCGAGCGGGAGTTTGAAGTCATAAAACTGATTAAGAAGGGAATGACCAACAAGGAAATCGGTTTTGAACTCAAGATCAGCGTGAATACCGTGAACAACCACATTGCAAACATCTTCCAGAAAACCGGAGTGAAGTCCCGTATAGACCTCCTGAACGTCCTTCAGGAGTCAACATGGTAGGGCAGTCCTGTCTTCTGCCCTGAGGTTGCAGATGGAGGACAGACCGCAGGCATCTGATGAAAAGCGGCGGCAGCAGCGAGTGCACTGCGGCATTCCCGGGCAGTGATGATTTCGCCTTATTCAAGCCTTAAAGGCAGCCTATGCCGGAATGAAGCTTTATCCCGGCATGCTGTACGGCGACGGAGCCTCCAGTCAGCCTGCCTTCCTGACGGAAAAAGGGACACGGAAACCGGAGCGGCTTCTGCATCCCTTTTCAACGGCGGGAAAAACAGCATTCAGAGCGTTGCAGCCATCACGGCCTTTATCGTATGCATTCTGTTTTCGGCTTCATCGAAGACGATTGATCTGCTGCTCGTGAAGACGCTGTCAGTCACCTCCATTGCCGTTATGCCGTATTTTCTGTTGATTTCACGCCCTGTTTCGGTTTCCAGATCATGGAATGCGGGAAGACAGTGCATGAAGAGGCATTTTTCTCCGGCAGCGGACAGGAGGGCATCGTTCACCTGATAAGGCATGAGAGTCTTTATGCGTTCATTCCATACTTCCTCGCTCTCTCCCATGCTTACCCAAACGTCGGTATAGATGACATCTGCTCCCTTTACGGCCTTCACGGGATCTGTTTCAAGCGTTATGGATGCACCGGTCTCAAGAGCGATTTTCCTGCATTCCTCTGTAAGTTCCGGAGACGGGAAATACTCCCGGGGAGCGCATGCCGTGAAATCAAGTCCCATCTTTGCAGACCCGACCATGAGTGAATTACCCATATTGAAGCGCGCATCTCCCATATATACGAGCTTGATTCCCCTGAGCTTTCCGCAGTGTTCCTGAATCGTCATGAAGTCTGCCAGGATCTGTGTGGGATGGAATTCGTCGGTAAGTCCGTTCCATACAGGAACACCTGCATAGGAAGCAAGTGCCTCGACCCTCTCCTGACCGAAGCCGCGGTATTCGATGCCGTCAAACATCCTTCCCAGGACCTTTGCAGTATCGGCAATGGATTCCTTCTTTCCCAGCTGGGAGGACTTGCTGTCAAGATAGACGGAGTGCATACCCAGATCCGACGCGGCAACTTCGAATGCACAGCGTGTTCTCGTGCTCGTCTTTTCGAAGATGAGGGCTATGTTCTTCCCTTCATGGATTCTGTGCGGAATGCCTGCCTTCTTCTTTTTCTTGAAGTCGATGGCAGAGTCGATGAGGAACTGGATTTCCTCCGGTGTGAAATCCAGGAGTTTCAGGAAATTTCTGTTCTTGAGATTCATGATTCAAAGTACCTTTGACAGGAACGCCTTGAGACGTTCCGATTTCGGGGAGGAGAAGATCTCCTCCGGTTTTCCTTCTTCCGCAATGACGCCGTCATCGAGAAAGAGTACACGGTTCGACACTTCGCGGGCGAAGGCCATTTCATGTGTTACCACCACCATCGTCATTCCGCTTTCGGCAAGCTCCTTCATGACGAAAAGCACTTCCCCGACCATTTCCGGGTCCAGCGCACTTGTCGGCTCGTCGAAGAGCATTACGTCAGGCTCCATGCAGAGTGCCCTGACGATTGCGACACGCTGCTTCTGCCCGCCCGAAAGTTCATCCGGCCATGCATCGGCCTTGTCCAGGAGTCCCACCCTTTCAAGCAGTTTCCGTCCCTTTTCCTCAGCTTTCTCCTTTGTCATCTTCTTAAGCATTACAGGAGCACAGGTAAGGTTGTCCAGGACACTCATGTGCGGAAAGAGGTTGAACTGCTGGAAGACCATGCCCATCTTCTGGCGGTGCCTGTTCAGGTCGGTCTTGTCGGATGTAAGTTCATCTCCCTCGAAGACGATGCTTCCGGATGTGGGTTTCTCAAGAAGGTTGAGACACCTCAGGAACGTCGATTTCCCGGAACCCGAGGGCCCGATGATGGAGATGACATCCCCTCTGTTTATCTCGCAGCTGATACCCTTGAGAACATCCAGACCCTCAAAGGATTTCTTCAGGTTACTTACCTTTAGCATGGTTGAGCCTCCTTTCGAAACGGGACATGATTCTTGTCAGTGCAACAACCAGGACAAGATAGGTAAGTGCAACCAGCAGAAGGGGATTGACCGCATCATATGTGTTGTTTCTGACGAGGTTTCCGGCCCTTGTGAGGTCCACAACCGCGACATAACCTGCAACTGCAGTTTCCTTGAGCAGTGCAATGAGCTCATTTCCGATTGCAGGAAGAATGTACCTCAGAGCCTGTGGAAAGACAATCTTCTTCATTGCCTGCATCCTCGACATTCCAAGACTTCTCCCTGCCTCCATCTGCCCGGGACTCACGGCATTGATGCCGCTTCTGATGAGCTCGGCCATGTATGCTCCGGAGTTTATTCCGAATGTGAGGATGCCTACGGTAGTTCCGCTTGCCCGTGAGAATACTATGAAGTAGAAGATGAGGAGAAGCACAACCACGGGAATGCCGCGGACGGTCGTCACGTAGAAGTCACATATCCTGGCGGGAATCAGAAGCGCCTTTATGTCCTCCGCCATGTATTTGATGACCGCCACTACAGTACCGATGAGGACACCTATGAAAAGTGCCCCCACCGTGATGATCAGTGTGTTCTTGAAACCCTCGAGCATCAGCGACCAGTAACCTGTTTCGATGAATGTCTCGTAGAGTTTTCCTGTCCAGGATCCCATACTGTCTCCTATTTTGTCAGAGGACTGGTGTAGGGAGCATCATACTTGTCGAAGATGGCCTTGACCGTTCCGTCTGCAATAATTGATGAAAGAATGGAATTGACTTCCTTCACGAGGTCTTCGCTGCCGAAGGAGAATGCGAATGCATAGGGTTCGCTTGTCATTTCATCGGAAAGGATTACGAGTTTCCTGTCAGCTGTGGCATTGTAGGATTTCACCATGTCGGCAGCCGTGAGGTCATCGATTACCCATGCATCGACCTTCCCTGATGTCAGTGCGGCCTCTGCATCATTGTTTGCTGCAAATGAGGAGACCTGATAGCCGTTATCCATTGTATAGGACTCTGCCGTAGTTCCTGTCTGGACCGAGATCTTCTTTCCTGCGAGGTCGTCCTTGCCCTTTATGGGGCTGTTCTCCATAACGACGATTGCCTGGGCTGCACGGCAGTACGGATCGGAGAAGAGAACGTTCTTCTTTCTCTTTTCAGTGACCGAGATTCCCGATACGCCGACATTGAACTTTCCGGCCTGTACTCCCGGAAGTACGGAGTCGAAGTCCATCTGGTTTATCTCGAGCTTCACTCCGAGTCTGTCACATATGATGGAGAGGATTTCGATTTCGATTCCCTCGACAGTCGAACTGTCCGTGAGGGATTCGAACGGAGGGAAGTCCGGGCTTGTTGCGATGCTGAGCTTTCCGCTTTTTTTGACGGAAGCGAGGCTAGTGCCCTTCTTCGAACATGAAACCGAGAGAAGTGTAACTGCCATCAGGACTGAAAGTGCGATAACCAGAATTTTTCTTGTCTTCATTTTAGTTTTTCCTTTATGTAATCTAGCTGTTCCTGTATTCTTCCTGCTCCTCCGATGCTCCGTCTTCTTTCGACACATGTCTCCAGGCGTATAGCATCATAGAGGTCCTCGTCAAAGAGGGGGGAATGCTTTCTGTAGCAGTCGAGCGGACAGGTTTCAAGTACCATGTTCTTTTCCATGCACTCCCTGACTATCTCACCCGATATCCTGTAAGCGGTACGGAACGGCATTCCCTTCCTGACAAGATAGTCTGCAAGGTCCGTTGCATTTATGAAGCCTTCGCCTGCAGCCTTTCTCATCTTTTCCCTGTTTGCCCTGAGGGTGCCGATCATTCCCGTCATGACGGAGAGCGACATCTTCACCGTATCCAGGGCATCGAAAAGGCCTTCCTTGTCCTCCTGCATGTCCTTGTTGTATGCAAGGGGAAGACCCTTGAGGGTCGTCAGCAGGGCCATGAGTGAACCGTAGACCCGTCCCGTCTTTCCCCTGATGAGCTCTGCCATGTCGGAATTCTTCTTCTGCGGCATTATGGATGAGCCCGTCGTATATTCGTCCGAGAGTGTGACGAAACCGAACTCCCAGCTTGTCCAGAGAACAAGTTCCTCCGAGAGACGCGAAAGATGCATCATCAGGATCGAGAAGTTCGAGAGAGTCTCGAGTGCATAGTCGCGGTCCGAGACTCCGTCAAGCGAGTTCATCGATATCTCATCGAATCCCAGCTCTTCCGCTTCCATCCGTCTGTCCGTATCGTATGTCGTGCCCGCAAGGGCGCAGCAGCCGATAGGTGAGACATTCATGCGCTTTCTGGAATCAAGAAGCCTCTCCCGATCCCTGAGAAGCATCATCGTGTACGCCAGGAGATGGTGACCGAAGACAATGGGCTGTGCCCTCTGGAGGTGCGTGTAGCCCGGCATTATGGCGTCGCTGTACTCCTTTGCCTTCTCCACGAGTGCCTCAATGAGGGAGACAATGAGCTTCACGGTCTCATCGCACTCCCGCCTGAGGTACATCCTCAGATCCAGTGCAACCTGGTCGTTTCTGCTTCTTGCAGTGTGGAGCTTCTTTCCGTCGTCCCCGATTCTTTCTGTGAGAATCTCCTCGACGAACATATGTATGTCCTCGGCATCCTTTATGGTGAGCCTTCCGCTTTCTATGTCGTCCAGTATCCCCTTCAGGCCGCTGACGATATTGTCCTTTTCGCTTTCCTTTATTATGCCCTTCGCCGCAAGCATCCGTGCGTGGGCCATGCTTCCGGTGATGTCCTCCCTGTACATCCTGCTGTCAAATGAAAGTGACGAGTTGAATGCATCAGCCAGGCTGTCAGTCTCTCCGTCGGTTCTTCCGACCCACATCTTCTCCATTGCATTTTCCCCTGTTATCAGAGCTTTCCCGTTTCGCGGAGTGCTTCGACCTTTGTCGGGAGACCCCATGCGTTGATGAATCCGGCAGCACCTGCCTGGTCGTAGTCACTTTCTCCGAACGTCACCAGGTTCTCGGAATAGAGCGAGTAGGGGCTTGTCGTTCCGGCCGGGATGATGTTTCCCTTGTAGAGCTTGAGCCTGACCTTTCCTGTTACGAACTTGTTGGACTCGTTTGCAAATGCCACCAGGGATTCGGTGAGGCTTGAATACCACTTTCCGTTGTAGATCTGGTCGGCCATGACAATTGCGAGCTTTTCCTTCTCGTGGAGAGTGTCCTTGTCGACCGTGAGCATCTCAAGCATTTCATGTGCAAAGTAGAGAATCGTGCCGCCGGGTGTTTCGTAGACGCCTCTGTCCTTCATTCCGACAAGTCTGTTCTCGACGATGTCGATGATTCCGATTCCGTTCTCTCCGCCCAGCCTGTTGAGCTTTGCGATGATCTGTGATGCCTTCATCTTCTCTCCGTCGATTGCAACAGGAGCTCCCTTCTCGAATTCGAGCGTGACATATGTCGGCTTATCGGGAGCCTTGAACGGTGAAACACCCATCTCAAGGAAACCGGGCTTGTCATAGTCGGGTTCATTTGCCGGGTCTTCGAGGTCGAGGCCTTCATGGCTGAGGTGCCAGAGGTTCTTGTCCTTTGAGTAGTTGGTCTCGCGGCTTATCTTGAGAGGAACATGATGAGCTTCCGCATAGTCGATTTCCTCGTCCCTGCTCTTGATGGACCATTCCCTCCAGGGGGCGATGATCTTCATGTCGGGGGCAAAGCGCTTGATTGCAAGCTCGAACCTGACCTGGTCGTTGCCTTTTCCCGTTGCTCCGTGGCAGATTGCGTCAGCGCCTTCCGCAAGTGCAATCTCCGCAAGCTTCTTTCCTATGACAGGGCGCGCAAACGCCGTTCCGAGAAGATATGTCTCATACTTTGCATCCATCTTGAGGGCGGGGATGATGACTTCATCCACCATTTCGTCGACGAGGTCTGCGACGATGAGCTTTGACGCACCTGTCTTGAGGGCCTTCTCCTCAAGTCCCTCGAGTTCGTCATTCTGTCCCACATTGCCGGCAACCGCGATTATTTCGGGATTGTTGTAGTTTTCCTTTAGCCAGGGAATGATGATTGATGTATCAAGACCGCCGGAGTAGGCGAGAACGATTTTTTTGATCTGTGATTTATCCATTTTTGAATACCTCTTTAAATAAATTTGCATTAATTATTGATAAATATGCAATATTGTCAACGGTTTTTCTATGAATAATGCATAAATAATGAATATTATCGAATAATTATTCCTGTTAAACGGAATATTTATTTTCCATGACGCAATAAGTCAAACCACTGCGGTTTTCCGTTGCCGGCGATTGGGGATTTGCCGGTGTTGTCCTTTTCCCGTCAACAGTTTAGAATTCCCCTTATCAAGGATTCAGGAGAAAGGAATGGAAGTTCGAGTCCGCTACGCCCCGTCTCCGACAGGGCTGCAGCATATCGGCGGTATAAGAACCGCATTGTTCAACTATTTTTTCGCCAGGAGCATGGGAGGAAAGTTCATACTCCGCATCGAGGATACCGACAGGGAGCGTTATACTGAGGAGTCTCTCCAGGACCTTTATGACACTCTCGAATGGCTCGGTATAAAATGGGAC
Source organism: Sphaerochaetaceae bacterium (assembly GCA_963598715.1). Lineage (GTDB taxonomy): Bacteria > Spirochaetota > Spirochaetia > Sphaerochaetales > Sphaerochaetaceae > Ornithospirochaeta. Next base: position 9,532 of record CAVBWE010000180.1, read on the forward strand.
GAGGGCCCTGTCGTCGGCGGTCCCTGCGGACCGTATGTCCAGTCGGAAAGATTCGATATATATAAGGCATATGCCGAAAAGCTCGTAAGGGACGGAAAGGCCTATTACTGCTACTGTTCGCCGGAAAGGCTGGAAAAGCTGAGGGAGGAACAGGTCAGGACAAAGAGCGAGTACCAGGGGTATGACAGGCACTGCGCAAACCTCACGGAAGATGAGAGGCGTGCTCTTGAGGAGCAGGGCATAAAGCCGGTCATAAGGCTTCGTGTTCCGACAGAAGGCAAGACGACATTCCATGACATCCTGATGGGTGACATCACAAGGAAGAACAGGGATGTCTCGCCCGATCCCATCCTTCTCAAGAGTGACGGTTTCCCCACCTATCATCTTGCAAACGTCATAGACGATCACATGATGGGGATAACGCACATAATGCGTGCCCAGGAATGGATTCCCTCCGGCCCCCTTCATATCCTCCTCTATGATGCATTCGGCTGGGAGCCTCCGGTCTACTGTCACCTTCCGATGGTCATGGGAAAGGACGGCCAGAAACTGAGCAAGAGGCACGGTTCCACAGCTGTAAGGGATTTCAGGGAGAAGGGATATCTTCCTGAGGCAATCATCAACTATGTCACTCTTGTGGGATGGTCACTGGATGACAGGACGGAGTTCTTCTCGAAGGCGGACCTCGAAAAATGCTTCCGCCTGGAGTCGATACACTCTTCTCCCGCCAAGTTCGACTACGGAAAGCTTGACTGGTTCAACGGCCAGTACATAAGGCAGAAGAGTGCGGAGGAGCTGAAAGAGCTCTGCATGCCCTATTTCATCAGGGCGGGCTTTGTCTCTCCGGAGCCGACGGAAAAGGAGAAGGCGTACATACTTTCCCTCATGCCGAGCGTCAGGGAAAGGATGAAGACTCTTTCGGACTGCACCGTGCTGACGAGGTTCCTCTTCAAGGATGAACCTGTTACTGATACCGGTGTATATATAGCAAAGGGATCTGATGAAAGGAGTACCCTTGAGGCACTCGAAAAGGGAAGCGCAATACTCCTTGGGGGAATTGAAGGCGGAAAGGACGAGAAAACGATCGAGGAGGAACTCTGTGCGCTTTCGCAGAGCCTTTCGATCAAGGTCAACGGCGTTTTCCAGCCCATCCGTGTTGCACTTACCGCATCGACGGTATCCCTTCCGCTCTTTGATTCGATAAGACTCCTGGGAACGGATGAATGCAGGAGAAGACTTGAAAGAGCAATAAAACTGTTTAAGGAGAATCATGAAAATGACTGAAGTCACAATGGACAAGATAATATCGCTTTGCAGGAGAAGGGGATTCATATTCCAGTCTTCCGAAATCTACGGGGGCCTCAACGGTGCATACGACTACGGCCCGATGGGAGTCGAACTCAAGAACAACATCCGCGACTTCTGGTGGAAGGAGATGACGAGGATGCACGACAACATCGTGGGCCTGGATGCCTCCATTCTCATGCATCCGCGGGTCTGGGAAGCTTCCGGACACGTTTCGAACTTCACGGACCCGATGGTTGACTGCAGGGTGTGCAAGTCGCGCTTCCGCGCAGACCAGATCGATCTTTCCGCTCCATGCCCCGTATGCGGCAACCGCAACTCCTTCACCGAACCGAGGAATTTCAACCTCATGTTCGAGACCCATATCGGAGCGAACCGTGATGAAGCATCGGTTGTGTATCTCAGGCCCGAGACTGCACAGGGAATCTATGTCGACTACAAGAACATCCTGCAGTCGAGCAGGGTCAAGGTTCCCTTCGGCATTGCACAGGTCGGAAAATCCTTCAGGAACGAGATAACGACCAAGAACTTCATCTTCCGTTCCTGCGAGTTCGAGCAGATGGAAATGCAGTTCTTCTGCCGCCCGGGTACCGATGAGCAGTGGTTCCCCTACTGGAGGGAGGAGAGAATGAAGTTCTATTCGAAGATGGGCATCCATCCGGAACATCTGAGATGGCACCAGCACGGACCGGATGAACTTGCCTTCTATGCAAAGGACGCATATGACATCCAGTTCCTCTTCCCGATGGGATGGCAGGAACTTGAGGGTGTCCATTCGAGAACGGACTACGACCTGACACAGCACACGAAGTTCTCCGGAAAGGACCTCACGTATCTCGACCCGGAGAATGGAGAGCGCTATATCCCGTATGTTGTCGAGACAAGTGCAGGACTTACAAGGAATGTCCTCATGGCACTCAGTGATGCATATGACGAGGAGCCGACTCCGGAAGGCGATACAAGGACGGTCCTTCACTTCCATCCGCTGATTGCCCCCGTCAAGGTTGCAGTACTTCCTCTCGTCAAGAAGGACGGACTCGGGGAATATGCAGCCAATCTCGAGCACTCCCTCAGAGACGACTTTGCAACATACTTCGATCAGTCAGGTGCTGTCGGAAGAAGATACCGCCGTCAGGATGAAATCGGAACTCCGTACTGCGTGACGGTCGACTATCAGACCCTGGAAGACCAGACAGTAACGGTACGGTACCGTGACTCGATGAAGCAGGAGAGAGTCTCCGTAGATTCGCTTTCGTCGTTCCTCAGACAGAAGATGAAGGAGTACAAGAGGGTATGAACAGGGCACTTCAGGTTTTATTTGACAGGGGGTTCGTAAAGGACTCTACAAACCTTGACGGACTGAGTGACCTCATGGACAGGGAGAGCGTCTCCTTCTACTGCGGCACCGACCCCACAGGACCGTCGCTTCATGTCGGCCATATCGTCCCGTTCTTTGCAATGCATCACCTTCAGCAGTATGGACACAGGCCTGTGGCCCTTGTCGGAGGCGGTACTGGACTTATCGGAGACCCGTCGGGAAAGACGGAGATGAGGAAGATCCTCCCCGTAAGCGAAATCAACAGGAATGCGGAAAACATCGTCCGGCAGCTTTCGGCTGTGGTTGACTTTTCCGATAATCCCCCGGAGGGTTACGGCAAGGCAGTCATAGTCAACAACGCCGACTGGCTTGTCGACCTTAACTACATATCGTTCCTGCGCGATGTCGGAAAGTATTTCTCGGTCAACCGCATGCTGACTTTCGAAGGTGTGAAGCAGAGACTTGAAAGGGGATTGAGTTTCATCGAGTTCAATTACCAGCTTCTGCAGTCATATGACTTTCACATGCTCAACGAAAAATATGGAACGAGACTGCAGATAGGCGGAGCCGACCAGTGGGGAAACATCGTTGCAGGTATCGACCTCATCCAGAGAATGGGTGGAGAAGAGTGCTTCGGACTCACATTCAACCTCATCATGCGTGCCGACGGGAAGAAGATGGGAAAAAGCGAGAAGGGCGCCGTCTTCCTTGACAGGAACCTGTATTCTCCCTATGACTTCTACCAGTACTGGAGAAACATCGCCGATGCCGATGCCGTCAGGTTCATGAAGCTCTTCACGTTCATGGATCTTGACGAGATAAAGGAGTATGAGGACCCGAAGAGGAACATCAATGATGCAAAGGCAAGGCTTGCCTATGAGGTAACGGCAATCATCCACGGCAGGGATGAAGCCGAGAAGGCAAAAGATGCTTCCGTCTCCCTTTTTGCCGGCGGCGGATCAAGCGAGAATATCCCGACGGTGAAAATTGCGGGAGAGACGGTTGAAAACGGAATAGGAGTTCTCGATCTCTTTACGTACAGCGGCCTTACCCAGTCAAACGGAGAGGCACGCCGTCTTGTCACCCAGGGCGGAGCCGAAGTCAACGGAGAGAAGGTGACGGATGCAAGGAAAATCCTCACGTCATCCGATCTCAGGGACAACGCTTTCCTCCTCAAGGCGGGAAAGAAGAAGTTCATGAGGGTCATTCCTGAATAGTCTTCAGAGCCTCCGCAAGGGGGCTTTTATAATGAGTTCATTCTTTCTCTGATGCCGTAAACAGAATGTCCGGAAGCTCGGAAAAGTGCGATATGACACAGTCCGTGTACTTCTCAAGCTCTTTCCTTGTGAAGGAACCCTCGACTGCAATTACCTTTCTGCATCCGGCTTTCCCTGCCATCAGGAGATCTTCCGGCGTATCTGAAACGAATGCGGTTTCATTAGCTGAAATGTTGTATTCTGCTGCAAAAATCCTGACTGTATCGGGATCGGGTTTCCTTACAGGGGATGAAGAATCGACCCTGTAGTCGAATGCGAACGGAAAGAGTACATCTTCAGCAACCTTGACGGAGAAAGGCGAATCGCTGGAGAAGAGGGCGAGTATGAGGCCGTCTTTCCTGAGCCTCATGAGCGTGGCCTTCTCTTCTTCCATGCCGTACTCTTCAAGCTCTTTCCTGAAGCCGTAGCGGTATCTGCTGCGGATGGAGAGAAAGCCCGCTGCCGCCTTGGCCGGATTGAGACGGTAGCGCAGTGTCAGAAGAAAAAGCTTCACCACTGCACCCGGACGCTTTTTCCTGCTGAAGAGAGCACTTTCCGGGCCTATGTTTCCCCTTTCGTCAATCGAGAGGACAGAGAGAAATGCCGAGACTATTTCATCCCTGTTTCTTCTGTTCCGTACCGGAAGGTTTTCCTCCAGGCATCGTCTCAGCGGTCCGGCCCAGAGGGAATAGGGGAAGAGTGTGCCGTCCTTGTCGAATATGACAGCCCTGATGGTGTTCATGGAAAAAGAATATTCAAAGTATTGTCTTTTGACTACACTTCAGTTATGACTCAATACAGACTGAAGGCATATGCAAAGGTCAATGTCGGACTTACGGTAACGGGAAGAAGAAGTGACGGCTATCACCTCATATCTTCATATTTTCTGCGTATCCCGCTTCATGATGACATACTTGTCACCTTTTCTCCCGGAGACGGGATTGTGATAAGAGGAAACGAGAGCTACATAGGTAACGGTACCGACATCATGGAAAAGGCCATGCGCCTCTACCGTGAAGAGACCGGAAGCCGTATCCGCGCTGAAATCACAATACGGAAGAACATCCCGTCGGAGGCAGGACTCGGCGGCGGGAGCAGCGATGCCGCGGCAATCCTGAGGGCAGTGAATGATTTCACGGGGCTTCTTGATGAATCCCGGCTGAGAAGTCTCTCTCTTTCCTGCGGTGCCGATGTTCCCTTCTTCCTCTCAGGGGAGCGCTGCGCATATGTCAGCGGAATAGGGGAGGAAATACGGCCGGCAGAATTTCCCTCTTTTTACACGAACATCTCTCTTTTCCGTCCTGAAGGAAAGGGAGTATCGACAGGAGATGCCTACAGGAAGCTTGATGCACTTTCCATCGAAACACGCACGCTCGGAAAACTTGAATATCCCTTAAGGCGTTCATCCTTCCCGAATGTCTTTGAAAAGGTTCAGAGTACGGCGCTTTATGATTCGCTTTCACCGGAAACTGATGCCCTGGACTATCTCTCGCTCTCCGGCAGCGGCAATGTATGGTTTCTTCTTTCCCGGAACGCCTGGAGCGGCAGCGATTCCAGACTTATCTGGACAGGACCTCTTTTTGTAGACTGAAACCGGCTTTTCTGCTATCTTTCCCTTGTGCTCAGGGGCGTAGCCCAAAGGTCAAGGCAGGAGATTTTGATTCTCCCTATCACGGTTCGATTCCGTGCGCTCCTGGTTCTTTCCTGTTTAAGGTGTCTTTTTCCTCATAAAGGTTTTATTCTGCGTCATCGGGCGTCAGAACGGATACGCTCCGCTGACGAACAGGGAAAACGCCGTGATGCCGTCCCTGCCGGGCATTGTTCTGCCGGAAGTGCTGCAGGGAAAGAGATGTACGGCGCCGCTCTGCTCTCCGTTCGGAATTGCAAGGGAAAGAATCCTACAGCCGGAATTCGATATGGCAGCCCTGATGCTTTTCAGACTGCCCCGTTATTGCCGCTTCTTGTGAAAGTTATGCTCTTTCTCGCGTCCGGGAATACTGATTTCCCGCTTTTCTGTGTCAGTGTCAGCTTTGACTCCCCGTCGCCGAAAAAAGCAGAGTAAAGATAGCTGTCCTCACTGCCCCCGAGCGTCAGGACATCTTCCTTGATGCTTATAGTGAAGGTGGTCACGCTTGTGTCCGTCACGACATCAACATCATCTTCGTTGAAAACCAGAGTGTATTCACCCTTGTCCGGCGTCCATTTTCCGATCAGTTTTGCATATTCGATATTGCTCACGCTTTCTGATGCATTGTCACATGACGCAGAAAAAAACAGCACGGCAGCTGCAAGGAACAGTGACAGGATGGTTCTCTTCATTTGTTTTCTCCTCAACAGGATGCAAAGAACTTACATTGAAAAGAAAATTGTTTCAAGTAAGCATCTCTCCGCCAAGCGGGCGCTTGATTAACTCATTCCTAATCATTAATATTGAACGTGGCGCCTTACGGCGTGGCAATGGTAGTGGGTATCACCCCACGAGAGTTAAGGAGAAAAAGTTATGGCTAAAGAAAAAGTGCTCTCGGCTAAACTCAGGACGGAAGACTTCGGTTCCTCGGGATCCAGAAGAGTCTTAAGAAGCGGAAGAATTCCGGCAGTTGTATATGGAAAGAAGGGTGTCGATCCTCTTTACATTACACTTGATGCAAAGGAAGTAAGGATGAAGCAGTCCCAGTTCACAGAGACGACGCTCATCACACTCAAGATTGAAGGCGCTGAGGACAGAAGCGTATTCGTAAAGGAAATCCAGGAAAACCTTCTCAAGAACTGCATCCAGCATGTCGACCTCTTCGAAGTCACATTCGGTCAGCTTCTCAGGACAAATGTCAGGGTCGAGCTTACAGGTACACCTACAGGTGTCAGGGATGGCGGTGTCCTTGAACAGGTTGTTCATGAAATCGAAATCGAATGCTATCCGCGCAATCTTCCTGAAAAGATTGTTGCCGATGTATCCGGTATCGCAATCAATGAAGCACTCAGAGTTTCCGATCTCGTCGTTCCCGAGACAGTCAAGGTTCTTGACGATCCTGACGAGACCATCTGCTCGGTCAAGCTGGTCAAGGAAGATGTCGAGACTCCGTCTACAGAGGAGAACGCAGCTCCGGAAGTCACGACAGCTGCTGCATCTGCTGACGCAAACGCATAAGAGATGTTTGTATTTGGTCTTGGTAATCCGGGTCCCGAATACGAGAATACAAGGCATAATGTCGGCTTCATGACAGTCGAGAAAATCGCAGCGCTTAAGGGAGCAGAATTCCGTAAGCGCTGTTTTCGTCCCTGCCGGACTGCGGCTCTCGGCTCTGACTGCCTTGTGGAACCCCTTACATATATGAACAGTTCCGGAGAAGCCGTTTCCTCCCTGGTCGGGGAAGGAGAGCCGCTTCTTGTCATATGTGACCAGCTGGACCTCCCCCCGGGAAAGGTAAGAATCCGGAGAAAGGGAGGCAGTGCGGGACATAACGGACTCAAATCGATAATTGAAAACTACGGCGAGAACTTCATTCACGTATACATAGGAATCGGAAGGCCGGATGACGGCGACATAGTGCGCCATGTGCTTTCCCCCTTTACTGATGAAGAGAAGGAAAAAATCGATGGTGCCGTAACAATGGCTGCCGGGGCAGTCATTGAGATTCTTGAAGGAAAGGCGCTTGATGAAGTCATCCAGCATGTCAATTCTCGGAAGGGTTGATCTTCCGCCCGCGGGACGTATCCTTCTTGCCTTCTCGGGTGGCGAGGATTCCCTTTTCCTGCTTTATGCCCTCTCTGTCCTGGCCCCCGGAAGGTCGGGCGCCCTCTACATAAACCATAATCTGAGGGGAAAAGAGGAAATCAGGAAGGAAATGGAAAGAAACAGGAATAACGCTGCATCCCTCTCCGTTCCGTTTGACACCAGGGAGATACCACCCTTCAGGATACGGAAGGAAGCCTCAAGAAGGGGAATCTCCGTTGAAGCCGAGGCGAGGGAGGAACGCTATGCCCTTCTTGAAGACTACAGAAAGAGCCATGGCTATGACTGGATAGTCACTGCGCATCACAGGGATGACCAGGCGGAGAGCGTAGCAATGAGAATCCTCTCCTTCTCACCGTTCTGGGCATGGAGCGGAATAAGAAAGAGCTGCGGCAGGATATGGAGACCGATCCTGAGCATAGGGAAGAAGGAGATACTCACGGTCCTTGACGAGGCTTTGCTTTCTCCGTCGTATGACTCGACCAACAGCGATACCGCAATAAGACGCAACTACATGCGCCGTTTCATCATGCCCCTCATTTCCGATGAGGCGAAAGAAAGCCTGTGTGCAATCGCCGGCAATGTTGCGTCCCTTTCCGTCGGCTGCATTCCCTTTTCCTTTTCGTCTCCGGTATTCGTTTCCTTTTCGCGTCAGCTCTACCTGTCATCTCTTCCTCCTGCCAGGGAGCGTACTTTTTTCAGGGCCTTTGCCTTAATGGGAGAGGAGAACAGGCTTACAAGAAGGTATCTGGCGGAAATAGATTCCCTTATACAAAGGGGAGAGAAGAGGAAGGAAAGCAAGAATTATGTCATCTACGTGACTCTTGACTCAGTCAGGCTGTACCGTAAGCTTTCCCTTTCATTCCGCTCTCCGTTTCTCCTTGAAAAGACATCCCTTCCGTCTCCGTTTGCCGTTTCTACGGCTCCGGGAGGGCCTCTGCAGCTTTCCCTGGATGCTGAAGTTCTTTCTTCATGCGTGCTCCGAAGTTGTGAAAAAGGTGATACAATCGACCTTGTAGACGGAAAAAGAAAGGTTTCTTCTCTTTTAAAAGAATTGAAAGTGCCTTATGCTTTTATACTTGAAAAGGACGGAGAAGCCGTTGCATTTCTTTCGTCTTTTCTCGGAGGCCGGGACAGGGTATGCGCCCGATATAAGGGAAGAAGAGGCGTACCTGTTGAAATTACCGTCCAAGGAGAAAATAAAACAGCAAACGGAGGTTTAAATGAATAGTTTATGGGAGTTCATGGATCAGCATGGTTTTTCTTATATTTCCACCATCCTGATTGCAATCATAGGTCTTTACCTGGTTTTCAACATTCTCAGGCTGATTGAGATCACCCTGATAAACATGAGAATGGATAATGCACTTGTGGGATTTGTGGTTTCCCTTGCAAAGATAGTGCTTTATCTGCTGCTTCTTCTTATCTGTCTGCATAACCTCGGCATTCCTCTTGGCGGAATCGTCGGTGCACTGAGTGCAGTGACCCTCGCCATAGGTCTTGCCGTACAGGACATAATAGGCGGCGTTGCAAACGGCATAATGATGGTGACAAGCAATCTCTTCAAGGTGAATGACTTTGTGGAAATCGGTTCCGTCACCGGCATTGTCAAGGAGATAAAGCTCCTTCATACCGTCATCGCAACCACCGACAACACGACCGTAACCATACCCAACAAGACTGTCTTCTCATCAAGCGTGAAGAACTATTCAAGCTTCGATACCAGGAGAGTATCCGGCAAGTTCCTTATCGACTACACAAGCGATATCGACAGGGCAAAGGAGATTCTTATCAATCTGGCAACCAAGTCCGAGTACAATCTGCCGTCCCGTAAACCGGCGGTGTGGGTAACGGAAGTAAAACAGGACGGAGTCCAGCTTTACCTGAATGTATGGGTAAAAGCCTCAGACTGGTGGTGTGCATCCTGCTACTTCAACGAGGCGGGATTCAATGCCCTGAAGAACGGAGGCATAAAGCTTGCACATCCGCAGGTAACCGTAAGTTACAGTGAGACTGAAGGGGAGGAAAAACATGATTGAGAAACTGTTCCAGAGCCAGTCGTTCTGCTCGGGACTTCTGACTATTGTAGACATGCTCTTTATGCTGATTCTTGTCTATTTCATATGCCGCAGCAGCGGACTGGCAGATGGAAAGACCGGTGCCAGGAGGGTAACGGCCGGTATCACGAATGTAAGGAAACTCACGTCATCCTTCATCTGTAACGGAGGCACAGCCCTTGTTCCTAAAAGAAAGGCCCGCTTTGCCCTTTTTGACATGCGCATACGCATTCACAACATGGGCTCCGTCATGCGTGTCTTCCAGTTCGAAGGGTATGGGTATCCTCCGATCCTCAAATGCATTCAGAAGTTCGGGGAAGCGGAAGGACTTCTGGATGAGGTAGCCGTCTTTTACAATAATTCGAAACTGGACGAACTTGCCTCCGTGCTTGGAAAGCTGGATTCACTGATGGCTGACTGTGAAGAGCTTGTTAAAGAGGCTGAGGCTGTGGCGCTGGAATCCTTGAAGAAGAAAATCTGAAACGGTATCGGGTTTTCGGCTTTCAGCAATCGCCTGCAGCAATGGAATAAAGGAATTTTGATGGACGAATTGGACAAGGAAAAGAAAGAAGAGATAGTCGAGGGGGAACCCGTTTCCCCCGGAGCGGCCGAATCTCCTGAAAAGAAGGAATCTCCTGAAAAGAAGGAATCTCCTGAAAAGAAGGAAAATGCCCGCAAGGACAAAGACGGGGAGAATCTGTATGACAAATACCGCTACTGGGGAAGCAGTGCCAATCCGAATGGCGGAGCAGGAAATGAGAAGAAGGGAAATCAGAATCCGAAGGCAAGCACCCATAACAGGATTGCCTTCATAGTTCTCATACTTCTTGCGCTTTCGTTCTTCATTGTCTTCTTCCAGGACTCCCAGAATGCAAAGAGCGTGAAGACTTCGTACTCGGAATTCATTTCCATGGTTGACCGGGGGGAGGTTGTTTCTGCCGAAATCATCGGAAGCACGAACATAACCTATGTCACTTCCGCCGGCACCGAGTGCACTACGCGTATTCCGTATTCAGACATAACGCTGGTCAACAGGCTGCTTTCTTCGGGCGTGATGCTTTCAGGCTCTGCGGAGAGTGCATCGATATGGATGATTCTGCTTGAGCTCCTTCCCTGGATAATATTCATTTTCCTCATGATTAGCATGCTGCGCTCCACCGGAGCAATGGGCGGAAGCAAGATGATGGGATCGTTTGGAAAGTCACTTGCACGTGAGTATGAGGCAAAGGACAACAAGACGACATTCAAGGACGTCGCAGGACAGAAGGAAGCCAAGTACGAACTTCAGGAGATTGTGGATTTTCTGAAGGAACCCGAAAAATTCACGAAAATCGGTGCGAAGATACCGAAGGGATGCCTTCTGGTGGGGCCTCCCGGAACAGGAAAAACCCTTCTTGCAAGGGCTGTGGCAGGGGAAGCGGGAGTTACGTTCCTCCATACATCAGGTTCTGATTTTGTCGAGATGTTCGTCGGTATGGGTGCCGCGAGGGTCCGTGACCTCTTCGAACAGGGAAGAAAGAGTGCCCCCTGCATCATATTCATAGACGAACTTGATGCAGTCGGACGGTCAAGGGGCTCCGGACTTGGCGGTGGACATGATGAGAGGGAACAGACGCTTAATCAGATGCTCGTTGAGATGGACGGCTTCTCCAATGAGCCGGGAGTCATAGTTCTTGCGGCTACGAACAGACCTGATGTTCTTGATCCTGCACTCCTGAGGCCCGGACGCTTCGACCGTCAGGTCACTGTTGCACTTCCGGATGTTCAGGAGCGACTCGATATCCTGCGCATACACACGAAGAAGGTGCAGCTTGACAGGGATGTAGATTTGTCGCGCATTGCACGTGCAACCCCGGGCACCAGTGGAGCAGACCTTGCAAATATGGTCAATGAAGCGGCCCTCTTTGCTGCACGGAGCGGCAAGAGCATTGTCAGCATGAATGAATTTGAAAACGCAAGGGACAAGATCATACTGGGAGTAGCGAAGAAAAGTGCATTCATGACCGATGAAGAGAAAAAGGCAACGGCATATCATGAGGCGGGACACACCCTTCTTCATTATTATCTCAAGCACGTCGATCCGCTGCATAAGGTGACGATAATTCCCCACGGCCAGGCACTCGGCATTACGATGAGCCTTCCCGAGAAGGATCAGTACACCATACAGAAAAGCTATCTGCTCGACAGAATAAAGATCTGCATGGGCGGATATGCTGCAGAGATGATTGCATACGGTGAAACGACAACCGGTACAAGCAATGACATAAAGCAGGCGACGAGCATGGCTCAGCGCATGGTTACGGAATGGGGTATGTCGGATCTCGGCTTCATCAATCTCTCTGATGGAGGAGAACCGCTCTTTCTCGGGCGCGAGATAGCGCAGCACAAGGATTATTCGGAGGAGACTGCACGGCGCATCGACGAAGAGATGCAGAAGATACTCTCATCTGCAATGAAGGAGACCATGGATATCCTGACGGAGCACCGCGACCAGCTTGATGCGCTCACGGCGGCTCTTGTCGAGAAGGAAACCCTCGAAGACAGGGAGATCAGAGAAATGTTCGGCTTCGAAGCCGTGGAACATGTTACGGACCTCAAGTAAAGTATGGCAGTTGATATTTCCCATAAGCGCAATTTCTGCATCATAGCACATATAGACCACGGCAAGAGCACTCTTGCCGACCGGTTTATAGAGAAGGCACGGCTTGTGTCGACGCGCGGAGTGCAGCAGAGCCAGATTCTCGATAATATGGATATCGAGCGGGAGAGGGGCATAACCATAAAGAGTCAGGCCGTTACGATTCCATATACGGCATCGGACGGGGAGGAATATGAGCTCAACCTTGTAGATACTCCGGGACACGTGGACTTTACATATGAAGTGAGCCGGGCGATATCTTCGTGTGAAGGGGCGCTCCTCCTCATTGATGCGACCCAGGGTGTCGAGGCTCAGACTCTTGCAAACCTCTACCTTGCAATGGAACACAACCTCGAGATAATCCCCGTCATAAACAAGATTGACCTTGCATCTGCCGATATCCCGTCATGTCTTGAGCAGATAGACCATGACCTCGGGCTCGACAGTTCGATGACCGTGCGTGTAAGTGCAAAGACGGGAGAAGGAGTTGACGGACTGTATGAGGCTATAGTCTCGTACATACCTTCTCCTTCCGGAAAGAAGGATGAGCCGCTGAGAGCCCTTATCTTCGATTCCCATTACGACCCATACCGCGGCGTCATCGTCCATGCGCGGATCTTCTCGGGGAAAATACATCCGGGGGACGAGATACTCTTCATGCATTCAGGAGCTGTCTACAGGGTTGAGGACCTCGGACTCTTTCAGATAAACCTTGTCTCCAAGCCCTTCCTCGAGGCGGGGGACGTGGGGTACTTCATCGCCGGAATCAAGAACATCAGCGATATCCGGGTCGGCGATACCATAACGGAAAAAAACAATCCTGCATCTTCTCCCCTTCCGGGGTTCAAGGAAGTGAAACCCGTTGTCTTTTCATCAATCTATCCCGTGGACAGCAACGACTACGAGGAGCTCCAGGACGCAATCGAGCGTCTCAAGCTCAATGACGCATCTCTCATGTACGAGAAGGATTCCTCGGCAGCCCTCGGCTTCGGCTTCAGGTGCGGCTTTCTGGGAATGCTCCATCTCGAAGTCATACAGGAGAGAATAGAGAGGGAGTTCGACCTCTCGATTGTCTTCACATCCCCCTCCGTAAGATACACGGTCCACATGA
>CAVBWE010000181.1:0-3146 GCA_963598715.1 Sphaerochaetaceae bacterium
CATGCCGTACACTGACAGTTCTCCTGAAGAGGCCGTTTGTCCATGCGGTACACTGCCTTCTTGAGAGTCAGCAGTCCGTCATCCGTGAAGACTGCACCGTTACGTGCAATACGTGTTGCAAGTACACAGTCAAATAGGTCTATACCGTTTTCGACACAATAGAGAATGTAGTCGGGACTTCCGATTCCCATTACATACCGCGGTTTCTCTTCAGTGATGAATGATGCTGTATAGCTCAGCATATCCCTGAATTCCTGCCACGTCTCTCCGACACTGAGCCCTCCGATGGCGACACCCGGGAAATCCATTGCGCTTATCGTCTCTGCACTTTCCTTCCTCAGATCCTCATAGAAGTTTCCCTGGACGATTCCGAAGAGATTGCCCCTGAAGCTCCCGGAGAGCCTCTTTCTTTCCTCCAGGCTTCTTTCAGCCCATTTCCTGGTAATCCTCCAGGCTTCCCTTGCTTCCCTGTACTCGATCTTCGGAGGGGTACACACATCAAGACACATTGCTATGTCGCTTCCGATTATTCTCTGTATATTTACAACCTTCTCAGGCGTAAAGATGTGTCTGCTTCCGTCGATATGGCTCTGGAACGTCACTCCCTCTTCCCTTATCTTTCTGAGTCCGGAAAGGGAAAATACCTGGAAGCCGCCGCTGTCGGTAAGTATGTTCCTGTCCCAGGAAGAGAAATTATGAAGCCCGCCGTATTCTTCGAGAACCTCCAGACCGGGTCTCAGATATATGTGATAGGTATTTGCCAGGATAAGCGAATAGCCCATGCTGCGCACCTTGTCATGATAAATTCCCTTGACAGTGCCGTTTGTGCCCACAGGCATGAAGGCCGGGGTCTCGACATCCCCGTGAGGAAGATGCAATATTCCTATTCTTGCCTTCGAATCGGCAGATCTCTTCAGTTCAGTATAAATACCCATCAAATACGCCTCCCGAATTCGTTTATCACAATGGAGAGCATGACAGTCGTCACCACGGGAAGGATTACTGCCATTACAGGAGATATCGCCCCCTGATGTGCGGCTATGGAGAAAACCATGTCCGAGACATAATATACCACAGCAACACAGAGCGATTCTATAATCGAGAAGAGAAGAACATTCTTCTTGAGATTGTAGTCAAAGAGTGCAGATATCGACAGAAGAAGAAAAACGGAGAGCGGCTGAAAGAAACGCCTGAGATAATCCGTGCATTTTTCCGCCCAGGACTCCCTGTTGGTAGTCTCAAGCTTCCTAAGGTACCCGAAGGCCCAGCTCAGATTCATGGTTTCAACATTTATGTTGTCCGAACGGAAGTACTCGGGTTCCATATGAAAATCCTCCGGCCTGTATTCTCCCAGTTTCCTCATTACGAGGGACCCGCTTTCATCCTTTTCATAAAGTGTAACGTCTGTGAGTATCCAGCACGAGTCATCAGAGCTGTATGTACCCCTTTCAGCATTTATTCTTTTTTCGAGAACTCCGCCGTTTTCCCTGATCAGTATCGGTGACAGGATCGTATTCTCCTCTTCAGAAAAGCGCCGTGTATAGATCACCCACCCGTTCTCACCCTTCAGCACTATGTTTCTGGAATCCTGCGTGGATGAAGTTCCGAAGAGCTCCTCACTCAGCCTCGTTCTTTTTATTTCAAGGTCCTTGATTAAGGTTTCAGAAAGAATAAAGCAGAGAAAAGTCAGTACAACGGCAAGAAGGAATACCGGACGGAACAGACGGTATTTGTTCACTCCTGCATTCAGGAGTGCTATGCGCTCGTTGTTGGCACTGAGGGAAGACTGGAAATAGGTCGAACCGAAAAGAAGCGAGATGCTGAATACCATTATGAAGTATTTCGGGATGCACAGAAAGGCATAGCGGATTACGTCGGAAAGCAGGAGGGAATCGGTAAGTATCGAATCCATTTTCTGAAAGAGCTCGACTCCTGCAAGAATGAGGGAAAAGACAACAGTGGCAATTATGCTTGTCTTCAGTATTGAAGAAAGAACGTATCTGTCCAGTATTTTCAATTTTCAACCCTTCCTGTTTCTGTATATCAGAATGAATGCAGCCAGAGCTATTACAATATCGGGAAGCATTATAAGTATATACGGGTCGAACGGAATATCAAAGATAAGCAGCTGTGCAGCAAAGAGAGCATACCAGTAACCCACGGCAATGAGTATTGCTATGGCAAAGCCGGTAAGCTTTCCGTGTCTTACGCGGAAACGTGAAAGAGGAAGCGTCAGGAGCGTGAAGAAGAAGCACGCCGATGAGAGTGCAATCTTCTTTGCAAGCTCACTCTTATAATACTGCCCGTAGAAGTTCACGGGAAACTTTCCCGCATTTTTGACGCTGCTGAATGCCACGGTGATCATGTTTATGTCATCTTCCGTCAGATTTCCCTTCTTCAGGGTATGTGAAATTTCAATGAGCCTGTCCTCTATCTTCTCCCGGTACTCCCTGCGGTCATCGCTCTGCATCGTGTTTCTTTCCCTGATGGTCTGAAGAAGCTCCCTGGAAGAAAGATTGACGGGACTGGTGGATGTAAGGGACGGAATCTGGGATGAAAAATCAAGATAGAGGTAGGCGCTGTCACTTTCGGCATATGCATACTGCCCTCTTGAGGAAACATCGGAGAGAAAGATGCTGGGGGAAGCAAGGCGAAGTGAATAGACAAAGGAATAGGGGTCGATGATCTCGAGTTCCCCGCGTCCGCTTGTAACTGTCTTCTCGTAGTCGCTGTCGTCTTTCGTAAAGAGCACTATGTCCTCAATTACGCTGCCGTCTGCCTTTCCGTTTGACAGGATAATGTTGCCGATGCTGTTCGTGCCGTTGCTCTCTATTTCCATTGTAGGCATTTCTGCCATCAGGACTGAAAGCCTGTCACGGTATATTACGCTGGTATAAGGCTGAAGAACATCCGAAATCAGGAATGTGCACACGGAAAGGATGAGCGACATGATGATCAGGGGAAGATAGATGCTGAGCCGGCTTATACCGAGAGAACGCAGAGCCAGGAGCTCATTGGAAGAGGACATGTCTCCAAGAACCATCGAGGAGGCAGTCAATGTCGCAATCGGAAATGTATATACAAGAAACTGGGGCATATAGAGAAGAACCATCTCTACCATTTCACCCAGTGATATGTTCTTAAGA
>CAVBWE010000182.1:0-6983 GCA_963598715.1 Sphaerochaetaceae bacterium
GATGGCATTACGCTCTGCACAGATTGTTGCTCCGAATGATGCGTTCTCGACGTTGCACCCGCTGTAGATTCTTCCGCTTCGGGCAGAGACGACGGCAGCTCCGACGCTGAACTTCGAATAGGGACAGTAGGCATTGTACATTGCCTTCATTGCTTCTCCGACTGCCTTTTTCTCCAGTTCCGCCGTAATGGGCCGCCCGGAAGGAGTGATAAGTACTGCACCATACTTCTCCGTCCCACTTTTCCTGCGGGGGATGCCGGAGAGAACCTCCTCCAGGGCGGAGGGAGAAGAGAAGTCGGGAAAAGACTCGAAGCCGTCAAAGACATACTCTGCCCCGCTTCTTTCCGCTTCAGCGCGTTCAAGACTCCCGCACATCGCAGCGCACCGGCACCCTGCAGAGAGGGCTGCATCTGTTCCGCTCAGGCTGCCCTCGAAGACAAGGGCCTCCTCCGGTGCAATACCGAGCTTTATGCAGGAAAGAAGATATATGTCCGGACAAGGCTTGCCGCGCCGTACGTCGCCTCCAGCGAGTATCAGGTCAAAATCGCTTTCATCAAGTCCTGTGCTCCTGATGTCGGCCTTCACCTTCCACGCCGGATCGGACGAGGCAACAGCTGTCATCATGCCGGCAGAGCGTGCCTTTCTCACGGTTTCGGCGGCACCCTTTACAGGTGATACATTCTTCATCATCAAAGGATAGGCCTTCTCCGCGTAGCTGAGTGCCGCAGCAGTATCAACAGCAATTTTTCTCTCCGATGCCGCCGAAGAGAAAAGGGCTTCCATTCCCTTTCCGAGATTTCTCCTGACAGTCTCTCCGTCAATTTCCGTTCCAAGGGAAGAAAAATAATTTTTCACGAGTTCAACCGGCACGCCTGTGCTGTCGGCAAGCACTCCGTCCATGTCAAAAATGAATGCCCTGATCATATGCTACCATCCTATAGAACCTTTTGCTCCGACTCAATCAGCCGGAATCAACTTTATTTCTTCTTTTTGCTCTTCCCGTCCGTTTCATCATCATGCTGCGACGAAAGCTTTTTCCGGTGCAGCAGGCCGGAGTTCTTCCGGCAGACGCTAGAGAAGTCCCCCGCACGCGGGGGAGTATCGGAAGAACGGGCTGTCTTATTTTCTGTGGGCCTTCACATACTGGCCGTCACCTTCAAGGCCCAGATAGATGCCGTCTCCCATGATGAGGCGTCCCCTGAGATATGTCATCCTGACCTTTCCCATTACGGTTGTTCCCTCATATGCGGTATAGCGGGATGCGGAATGCGTTGTTTCCCGGCTGATGGTCCAGATTTCCGCAGGATCGAAAAGCACGATGTCGGCATCGCTTCCTTCCCGGAGTATTCCCTTCTTCGGATAGAGACCGAACTGTTTTGCCGGCCCGGTGGAGAGAAGGTTCACTATCTGTCCCATCGAAAGCTGTCCGGATGTGTGACCGAAATTGTAGATGAGGGGAAGCAGTTCCTCCGTTCCGGGTATTCCCGGATATATCGTCCTGCAGTCATGGCTCTCGAGTTTCTGATCATATGTGAATGAACAGTGATCCGTAGCAACCACCTGGATTTCTCCGTCAACAAGTGCTTCCTGCAGGGCTTCGTTATCTTCCTTTGTCCTGAGAGGCGGAGTCATGACATAAAGCGGCCCCAGCTCTCCCTCAAGCTTCGACTTGTCCAGGAAAAGATAATGCGGGGTCGTCTCGACAATGATTCTGACACCCTTCTCCCTGAGTTCCCTGACAGCCTCGAGTCCCTTCTTCGATGAAAGATGGACGATGTAGAGGGGCATCTCGAGTTCCTGTGCTATTGCACCGACATAGCGTATGGCCTCGGCCTCAGCCTCACTCGGGCGGAGAGATGCATGATCGACAGGCCTGTATTCACCTTTCCAGCTGTCGTTTATTTCACTGATTATCCTGTCGTCCTCGCAGTGTACACAAACCATGAGTCCAAGGTCCCTGCACATCTGGAAAATCGCCTTCAGATCATCACGCCTGTCAACCATATAGCCGACATTCCTGTAAGTCGTGAAGATCTTCACTGCCCCGACACCACAGGCCTTCAGTTCCCTGAGTTCCGTCTTCAGGGAATCACGATATTCGTAAACCCCCTGATGGAGAGAGTAGTCGATGCTCATCGGCCTCATCTCCTTCTTTCTGTCTCTGGTGGAAGCTGAAAGCGATTTGTGATTGTCGTCCGCAAAGTCGACTACAGTAGTGACACCGCCGAATGCAGCGAGTCTGCTTGCCTCGACGAAGGAGTCTGCAGTGACGGTTCCTCTGCTCACAAGATGATAATGGGTGTGGGCATCGATGATTCCGGGAAGCACGCACAGACCTGACGCATCGACTATGTGGGTGCCTTCAGGACAATCCTCCAGAAGGATGTTCCTTGCAATTCTTCTGATCTGTGAGCCCTCGACAAGAATGTCGCTGTGACGGGTCCACTCCGTATCCACAACAAGACCGTTTTTTATAAGTATGTTTGCCATAAGGACATTCTACCCGTGTAGCCTGCGAAAGGCAAATGAAGTCTTCCAAATTATCAAGAAGCCCCATGCAAACCGAAGAGGGAAAGGCATGAGGCAGGAGACGCAGCAGGCGCTTTTCCTCATATGACAGGGATATCCGGTAAAAACCCGGCCTGTAGCCGCAGCCGCAGGTCGGGAAGTCTTCAGTTACGGGATAAAATGCACATTTTACTCTGCCGTAACAGGAAAATGCCTTTCAAGGTATTCAAGGTCAAGTTCTCCGTAAAGGGGAAAACGCGAAAGGAGATCCTCGACTTCCGCCTTTGCCTTCCGCTTGACTTCGGGAGCAACATGTGCCCTGTTCCGGCTCACATCCCCGCTGTGCTCACCTTTTGTCAGGATGGCCGGTCTGGAAGAGGAGAGCACATCCACGATGATGCGGGCTATCTCATCCATCTCGTTCTTCCCCATGCCGAGTGTAGTGACGGCCGCCGTTCCTATTCTGAGGCCGGAAGTGTACCAGGCACCGTTTCCGTCAAACGGGAGCGCATTTCTGTTAAGTGTTATGCCGCATTCCCTCAGTACGCTCTCAGCCTGTCGTCCGTTGAGGCCGTACTGTGATACATCTATGAGCATGAGATGATTCTCTGTCCCTCCTGTAAGCACCCTGGCTCCCATTTTCATGAAGGCCGAGGCAAGAAAGGCAGAGTTTTCGACTATTCTGTGTGCATAGGATCTGAAATCTTCCGTTTCAGCTTCCTTCAGTGCCACAAGCTTGGCGGCCATGACATGCGGAAGCGGACCTCCGATTACAAGCGGACAGCCCTTGTCGACGCTCTCGCTGAACTCTTTCCTGCACAGTATCATGCCGCCGCGTGGACCGCGGAGGGTCTTGTGTGTCGTCGTCGTCACGACATCTGCCCACTTCACCGGATTGTACTCGTCTTCATATACCTTTCCTGCAACGAGACCGGCAAAGTGTGCCATATCAACCATGAAGACTGCCCCGACCGAGTGTGCAATTTCACTCATGCGCCTGAAATCAATCTTCCTGGAATATGCCGAATAGCCTGCAAGAAGTATAAGCGGCCTTATCTCCCCGGCCATTCTTTCGATTTCATCGTAATCGAGAAGCCCCGTATTCCTGTCAACGGAATATGAATAGGCATCAAAGAGCTGTGCCGAGATGTTCTGCCTGTAGCCGTGGGTAAGATGACCTCCGGAGTAGTAGTCCATTCCGAGAAGACGCTGGTTATGCAGAAGATCCCTTATCCTGTTCCAGTCCTCCCTCTTCATTTCGCTTGGGTTTCTTACTCCCATCTGCTCAAGGGAAGGAACCTGGACACGGCTGTTCAGTATCGCCCAGTAGGCACACAGATTGGCATCGGCACCACTGTGCGGCTGTACATATGCGTGTTCCGCTCCAAAAAGACGCTTCGCAGTCTCCACTGCCTCATTCTCTATTTCATCGACATTGTCGCATCCGGCATAAAAGCGGTGGTACGGAAAACCCTCGGCATATTTATCCGTCAGAAGATTTCCCATAGCGGCCTGAACGGAAAGCGACGAGAAATTCTCGCTGGCAATGAGCTTGAGGTTCGTCCGCTGGTCCCTCAGTTCCTTCACCACTCTTCCGGCTGCCGCCGGAGAGACCTTCTTCACAAGATCGAGTCCTGAAAGATAGAATGCCATAGCGTCGGTGACATTACCGCCGTTTTCCTTCAGATAATCAGATAGTGCACTCATGACGCCTCCTTTTTGAGCCCGCGGGAAGGGGACCGGGATGAGTTTAACTCAATTCATGACGGAAATAAATAAGGCAGGCGCTCATTCCTTCTTTTCTTTTCCCCCTGCTTCCGGCAATTGACAGTCTCCGGCTCCATGTCTACACTGTTCAAGGTTTTACAGGAGTAATAATGGCTAAAGAAGAAGCAATCGAAGTGGAAGGCGTAGTAAAGGAAGCCCTGCCGAACACAACATTCCGTGTCGAATTAACTAACAAGCTTGTCATCCTCGCACATCTGTCAGGAAAGATGAGAAAGCACTACATCCGTATTGTTCCGGGTGACACCGTCAAGGTCGAGCTTTCGCCCTATGACCTTACAAAGGGAAGAATCATCTACAGGGAAAGGTAATCCTTTCCATTCAGAATACAGACGGGCCCCGGCGGGCCCGTTATTCATTCATTTTTCATCACTCTTTTCCCTGAGTATCACCCAGAGTGCCCCGGCGCCGCCCTTATTCAGGGGAGCAGGAGCAACTTCCTGCACGTACGGCGAAGATGAAAGAAGAGACAGTGCAAGGTCCCTCAACACCCCGCTTCCGCTCTCGCTGTGCAGTCCTTTCCCCGTTATCACTGCAACCTTCCTCAGTCCGTGGGATACCGACTGGAGGATGAATTCCTGTATCATCTCACCGCTTCTCTTCTGGGTCTCCCCATGAAGATCAAGTGTCGACTGCACATCCATGCGCCTCAGTTCATTCATGCTGAGAGCTGTCCTTGTGTGCTTTCCGTCCCCCTTCTCCTTCATTATCTCGAGGAATGTTTTTTCCCTTTCCTTCCCGCCTGTCTTCTCATAGGACGAGAGAATGGAGGAAAACGGAGTCTTTGCCTGGTAGAGAGGAGAAACCCTTACGCTTTTCTTCTCTTCCATTCCTGAAGCCGCAGCACTTTCCTTCTCCTCGGAAGGCGGCCTTTCATAATTTCTGTTTGCACCGCCGAGGACAGACCATGAGACATTGTCCGGGACTGTGATTTCGTCGTCCTTTATGAAGAACCTTGCCTCTTCCCTTATTTCCGTCTCCTCCGTTTTCCCTTCGTTTTCCGCCGGCGGCAGCGGCTTCACGCTTTTTCTTTTTGCCGAGTCGTACTCATTGAGAATCCTTGCAAAGTCGGTTTTCGGTTCATACGGCTTCGAGTGCCTCACATTTTTCCCTGTCTCGGGATGAGTCTCCCTTTTTTCTTCTTCCGGCCTCACGAAGTTTTCATTGCGGCCGCCGAGAACAGACCATGAGACATTGTCGGGGACACTTTCCTCATCATCCCTTATGAAGAAATCATTGCCGATGACTTCCTCATGCTGAATCTCAGGCAAAAGAGGAGATCTGACGTCATCCTTTTTCCTTTCAGCAGTCTTCTGGTCGTATTTTTCCAGAATCTCCGAAAATGGCACGGAGGATGAATAGTGCGAACCTGTTCTCCCGTACTCCTTTCTGCCCTTCTCCACAGTCTTCCCTTGGGACGCCTTTTCTCCGCTTCTGCCGGCATCCTGCCCTGTCCGGGAAGCGCGCTTTCCATTATCGTCCTCACGCTCTGTTTTCTTCTCCCGGTATATGCCTTCATATTGACTGAGTATGTCGCCGAAGTTTCTCGTTGCCGTGTAGGAGGACTTCCTTTCCCCCGCAGCCGTCTTCTTTCTTTTTCCTCCGTTTTCCCATTTATCAAGGATATCGCCAAAGGATACGGGCTGAGATGAGCTCCTGTGAGGCATGCTGTAGGGCTCTCCGGTCCTTTCATAGGAAGAAAGTATATCGCCGAAGGAAAGCGACGGGTTATAGCCGTGAACTATCTCGCCAGGCTTCTTCCCTGACGGTGCGCTATTTTTCTTCTTCTCCTCCTTCTTCTCCCGGAGCACAATTGCGGAGAACGGAGAGAAGGAAGATTCGTCCTCATCACTGAGGACACGCTTTATATCGGGCCCAGTCTTCTTCCTTGCCACTTCATACTTCCCTGATATCAAGAATGGAATCCACGAGAGGCCTTATCGTATCACCCAGCTTCTCCTTGTCTATTCCGTTGACCTTCATGATGATGGTCGAATAACCCATCTCACTGTCAAGGTTTCCGATGGAAATTATGTTGGCACCCAGGGAGTGGAGGGCCTCACTTACTGTTGCTATCACACCGGGTCTGTCCTTTATGGAGAAGCAAACCCTTATGCCGTAGTGCCTTGTTCCGAAGAGTTCCAGAAGGAGCTTGAACATATCCGAGCGGGTTACGACTCCCACAAGCTTTCCGTTATAGTCGACAACAGGAAGAATCGAAACGTCCAGGTCTGCCATCTTCCTTGCAGCCTGCTCGACGGGATCGTCGGTGTAGACCGTAATGACCTCCCGGCTCATGATGCTGCCGACTGTCATCAGCGAAAGCTGGAGGGCAAACTCCACCATGCTGAGTTTTCCGGCAGGAGAGGCATTGGTGATGCTTTTCTCCGATACGATACCCACCAGGCTGGAGTCACTGTCGAGGACCGGAAGGCGCTGAATTCCTTCCTTCTTCATAAGCTCGAAGGCCTCAAATACGGGAGTATCCGGAGTACATGTCACCGGATTGGGTGTCATTCGCTTGGAAACTGTCATTCTCTTCTCCTTTAAGCCATTTTATTAAATTCAGATGAGAAAGAAAAGAACCAGCCATCTTGAACAAGAGGCCTCCTCTTTTTTATAATAGCTCGTGAAGGGCCCCATGGTTTAATGGATAGAACAAATCCCTCCTAAGGATTAGATGGCGGTTC
>CAVBWE010000183.1:0-10713 GCA_963598715.1 Sphaerochaetaceae bacterium
ATAAAATACCTTACGTAATGAAAATTAACGTAAAATAAAATTACGTCAGATTTCCGGCTTTCTGCATGACTTTCGTGTTTTCCGGCCCTGCGTTCACTCCGATATGCGCCGCTGCCTCCGGAACTTTAGCAGAACGGCGGTTATGCATAAAGCGCTTCAACTCACGGCATGAGAATATCTGATGACTCGCCGGGGTTATTTCCCGGGGGAAATTGAAAAAGGTTGCAAATGCAACAGTGTACGGTATACTTACTGTGGGAATGCCTGACAGGCCGGCGTGTGCCGGGGGTGAATTTGGAGTAGGGAGGGGAATGCTTGCACTTTCATTCAATGAGACAGAAAATTGTCATACTTATTTCATTCCTGCTTGTTTTTCCGGTCTTTTTTCTCGGAGCAGATGAGGCTGCAGAGCCGGAAAAAGGCAACAGAAGGGAAGAGCTGACGGCTTCAGAAAATGAGAGTATGCCGTTTTCCGTTGTGCAGGATGGCGAAAATGTGCCTTATGAACGCATCACTTCGGACAAAGGGCGACTGCAGGAGACTTCAAGTGACGCTTTCAGCCGGGAAGATGAGGAAAAAGCGGAAAAAAGTCCGGCTTTCAGGTTTTCTGCTTCTCCTTATACGCTGTGTTTCTTTCTTTTCCCCAATGGATACGGTACTTCTTCCTCAAGGGTTGTGACACGGTCGGTGTATGGCTGTTCAGCCACACTGACGTTCGGTTTTCCCTTTATGCGGTGGTTTTTTCTTTCGCCGGAATTCGGTTATGCCTTCGTCCTGAGGAAGGAAAATGTGATTCCGGAAGCCGGACGGGTGCATTTTTTCAGGGGAGGAGCCGCCGTCGGCATTGAACTCGGCACTCCTGACAGTTTTGCCTTTCATGCAGGTCTTATGGGAGGTGCCATGATTCATGTGAGTAATATGAAGGCGTCCCTCTCGCCGTACGCCGGCATTGAGGCCGGATGTGATTTTCCTCTTTCCGGGAATTTGTCTCTCGGAGTGGCAGCCTCCGGGGTTTGTGCATTCTTTCTGAACAGGAAGAACAGGCTGGCGGACTCGATGACGCTTCTCATCAATCCGGTAAGCGTAACGGCTTCATACAGCTTCTGAGGTGGATTATGGGAAAAAGAATACTGCTTTTCATGTTTTTCCTTGTTCTTTCCGTTCTCGTCTCATGCAACGTTGAATTCATTGACGGGGACGGGAACATAAACGACTACATTTATCCTTACCTTGAGTTTACTCCCCTTGAGGACGGAAAGTCCTGTTCTGTCTCGGTCGTAGCCGGGTATGCTCCTGATGAAATCCATATTCCTTCCAGGATTGTGTCTGACTCGGGGACGCTTGCAGTGACCTTTTTCAGCGGATTCCAGAAAGCTTCAGATGCAGTGAACCTGGAGAAAATCACTCTCGAGTCCGGTCTTACACAGCTTGGCGGCACGATACTCGACAAGGCAGTCCGCCCTGTGACAATCGCAGTCAGCGGGAACGACACGGATGTATGGGGAAAACTTCCTTCAGCCGTGTGTGCCGGCAAGGAGTTTGATTCCTGGTACATCGAGGGAACAGAAATAGCTGTTCATGAGGGTGACAGAATGATAAGCGGACACACTTCAATTGTTCCGCGCTTCAGGGACCATGAACTTGTATTGACTGCGGAAGTTGCTCCGTCCTGCTTTTTCTCCGGAAAAAAGGCTCATTACAGGTGCCTTCGGTGCAGCAGTCTCTTTTCGGACAGTACGGCACTGAACAGGATAAGCGCAGAAGAGCTGGTAATGCCGCCTTCCCATCAGATGGTAAGAGTGGAAGGGGAGAGCGCATCGTGTAATCTTGACGGCGAAGCCCCTCATTACTGGTGTACTGTCTGTCTCGGCTCCTATTATGATGAAGGCGGGGAGTATTACCTTCTTGCGGAGGATATCGTGCTTCCTGCAACCGGACACAGTCTGGAGAAAATTCCTGCGGTGAATGCTACATGCCTTGAAAACGGCAATAGGGAGCATTACAGATGCAGATTCTGTAAGGATCTTTTTGAAGATAGCCTGGCAGTGGAGGAACTCACTGCCGATGAAGTCAGGATTGATGCTTCCGGACACGACTCCAGCGGCAGGGGAAGTGATGCGGAATACCACTGGACGGAATGCTCCCGGTGTCATCTCCGGGGGAAGGAGAGCCTGCATTCGTTTACCCTGATATCTTCTGAAGCGGCAACTTCCTCATCGAAGGGCACAAGGACTTACGAATGTTCATGCGGTCTGAAAAAGACCGAGGACATCCGGCCTGAGGGAGAGCATCACTGGGAAGAATCGAAAATTGCCCCGACATGCACGGAGTACGGTTATACAGCCTATAAGTGTACGGACAAGGGATGCTCTGCGGAGTATGCGGGCGACTACGTGAATCCCGCCGGTCATGACTTCCTGGAATATGAGTACAGTCAATCATGCTCGCGTCGCGGAAAATACTATGAATGCAGGACATGCGGAAAATGCTTTGCCCGCTGCGGGGCGTCTTCTCATGAAATCCCGCGCCCGTCCGATAATGCCGGCCATGTATGGGGAACCGGATACAGTGAGAACCGGGCTGCCGGTGGGCATTCGCAGGAGTGCGTCATCTGCGGTGCCAAAGGAGAGATAAGGGAGCATGACTTCTCTCATATTGAGGAGAACCGCGCACGTAAGTCTTCACTGACATGTACCCGCCGTGCCCTGTTTTTCAGAAGCTGCACTGAGTGCGGAAGCCTGGATTCCGTGACATTCGAAAGCGGAGAATGCATGGGACATTGCGCTGCCGTGAGGACTGAAGCCGTCAGCTCGAACTGTACTCTGAACGGACATTCCGCCTATTACAGCTGCAGCCGGGAATGCTGCAGGAACCGGGTCTTTTCCGATGAGGCCCTTTCGGTGGAAGTGACATACGACTCTCTTGTCCTGCCTCTCGGGGACCACGTCTTTGACGGGAGGAAATTCAATATTACTGATGACGACCACATTTATGTCTGCGATGTATGCGGAAAGGAAATAAGGAAGGAAAGCCACAGGAAAACATGGCATCATGATTCTTCCGGGCACTGGATGAGCTGTTCAGTCTGCTTCTTCTCTACCGGACGAAGTTCTCACACCATGACAGGCGAGGAAGGTCACAGGATATGCTCTTACTGCGGTTATGTGGAAACAGAATCACAGACGGACTTGCCGGGCTTTTCCGTCAGACTCAGGGACAAGGAGCCGGACGGTCTTCTTACTGCAGTCAGAAGGGAAGGAACGACAGTGTGGGATTTCACTCTTGCTTCCACGAATGAGGAGAATGCTCCTGTCTCTCTCTACATCTGGTATGTGGAGAATGAGAAGAAGCAGGAGGGAGAGAAGAATACGTTCACTCTTGATGCCCCGGAAAGGCATTCATACCGGGTGATGTGCGTATTTGTATCTGACGGACGATATGCGTCGCGGTCGATGACGGTCACCGGCGGGGAAAAGGGGAATTGAAAATTATGGGAAAGACGGCACTTGTTCTGATGACGATAATTCTTATGTTCACTGCGGCATCATGTTCGGTTGCGGATGAAGGGAGGGAGCCGACAGCTGTTGTCTGTTTCAGTACGGGAGAAGACGAAGGCCGTTCTCTCACAAGAAGCGTCGAAGAACTCGATGAATCCCGGTTTTACTGGTATTACACGGCAAAGAAGACAGATTCCACCGGTCTCAGGACAGGGGAGACATCTGCCGAGACAATTGTCGGAAAATCCGGAGCAGACGATGAAAAGGGGCTTGTGAACCCAAAGGACGGAAAGCCCTGGCCTATCGGAGCGTTCTCCTATGGAAAATGGACCTTCACCCTTTCGGCATATGACAAGCCGAAGAGCGATAGGGATGCGGTGCTTGTCTACAGGGGAAGTGCCGAAAATACCGTCATCAACAGAGTTTCATCAACGGTTGCGGTAAGTGTTGAATCCCAGACTGGGCAAAGCGGGAAAGGAACGCTTGTAATTCCGCCATACGGGACAGTCGGCATAGTTACGGATGGAGGAGCCGTCTGCCGCCCGGTCGGAATCATGGAATACTGCTCCTACAGGAAACTCTCTGAAGACGGCACTTACGGCCCCTGGTCTGAGAAGATCGATATAGCGGACAGCGATGCTTCAGCTGAGATTCCCCTTGACAGCGGTGTCTATGAAGTGAGGCTGAGCTTCCAGGACAAGGCTGATCAGAAAGATGATTCCCATATCATCTATGCCGAAGAGATTATCTATGTTTCAATCAGGGCGTCCCTCAGAACGTCAATCGGCGGAAATGTCGAGCAGAACACCGGTGCAGCCTGGTTCTCGGCGGGAAACATGCTCAGTGTCACATTCATTGACTATAAGAACAGTTCTGTATGGTCATGTCTTGTTCCGAAGAACACGAAGTTCAGCGACTCGGTCGTAAAGGCCGGAATCACCGGAAATCCGGCATATTCCGGGCTGGTTTTTGCAGGATGGGCGGAGAATCCTGCATACAGGGAAGGTACTGAAGTGACCAGGGATGACGCTTTGATCACGAAGGACACCGTCTTCGTTTCCGTCTGGACAACTGAAAAGAACAGGTAGGGGATGCGGATGAAGGATCATATGAAAGGAATTGTAATTCCCGTTGTACTGCTTTGTCTTCTTCTCTGTGTTCTTTCGTGTGCCCAGGACACAGCGACAGACTTTGCTGTCATCTCGTTTTCCGCAGCCACAGCTACTTCGCGTTCCCTGACCGGCTTCTCCCCGGATTTCGATACGGAGGACTACTACTGGTACTATACGGCAGTACGTGCGGACTCTACAGGAATAAGGGAGGGAGAGACGTCCGGTGAGACCCCGGTAGATGAGGGAAAGAAAGGACTGGGCGGCTATGTCGGGCCTTTCGCATACGGAGAGTGGAAATTCACCCTATGCGCATATGCCTCTTATAATGAGGCGGAGAAAACAGCTTCCCTTAAGGTCTTTGAAGGCGAAGAAATCAGAATGATCATAACACGCTCGTCCGAAACGGTTCTCATTCCCGTCTCCCCGCTGATAAGTGCTGAAGAGTACGGTTCCATCCGGATTCCGAAATATGCCCTGTCCCTGTACTGCGGAGGCGAGAGACTCGAGGATGAAAGTCCGTATATCGCCGAGGTGAAGGTTAAGGAGCTCTATCTGGGCGGTTCTCCGGCCTTCATGAAGGATCCCGTCTCTTACTGGTTCGATGACTTCGATGCTTATCATTCATATAGGCTTTTATCCGGCCTGTATAAGATTACGCTGTCGGTTTATGACAGGACAAAGGTGACGGCTGACGGGGATAAATACATCGTTTCCGGTGTAGAGCCTGAGGGATCCGGGATAGTCTATGTTACAGTCTGCGATAACCTTACGACGGATATAAATGCAAAAATAGACCTTCCGTACGGCTACAAGGTCGGAGACGTGGGACCTGGAGGCGGCTGGATATTCTATGATGCGGGAAAGGAAATCACTACGGTATATACGGAAGCTGACGGCATTGACGTGACGCTTACGTGGAGGTACCTGGAGTGTGGTACTTATGACTGCGGCAGCCCGGGCAAGTTCCGCTGGGACTGGGTGGACGACCATATTGCATTTGATACGGAAAAGAAAGTCGGTGCCGGATGGCGGAATACGCAGATGCTTCTTCCTCTCGCGCTCTTTGAAAAGGATGACTATCCTCCATTCTATCAATGCAGCATTTACAGGACGACAGAAAACGGTGTGACATATGATGACTGGTTTTTGCCGAGTCTTGAGGAACTCAAGC
Organism: Sphaerochaetaceae bacterium; assembly: GCA_963598715.1. Taxonomy (GTDB): domain Bacteria; phylum Spirochaetota; class Spirochaetia; order Sphaerochaetales; family Sphaerochaetaceae; genus Ornithospirochaeta. Next base: position 5,781 of record CAVBWE010000183.1, read on the forward strand.
AAATTTACAGTGTTTTCTGCGATAAATCGTCACAGTACTATAATGAGGACAGGAAGAATTCCTTCAAGGAGGTGAGTTACTGGTCGAGCTCATCTTATGGAAGCAACCGGGCATGGAGCGTGAACTTCGCAAACGGGAACGTGGGAAGCCATGACCGGGAATGGTCCAATGCTGTCCGTCCCATCAGGGCCTTCCGGTAAGGAAAAGGAGTGAGGATGAAAAAAAAGGGAATATTTCTGCTTCCGGCAGTAATCATCATGCTTCTCTTTGTTCCATCATGCAGCCAGGATGCAGGGGAGAACGGGCTGGCTCTTGTTTCATTAAGTCCGGTGGAGGACTCGAGCCGTTCGCTTTCAAGAGTTTCACAAAAGCTGAATGCCTTCTCTTTCTACTGGACTTACACGGCCAGAAAGCTGGACAACAGCATTTTCAGAACAGGCGAGACGGCACTTGAGACACCTGTCTGGACAGATAAGGGATTGCGTCCTACAGGCAATTTCTCATATGGCAGATGGGAGTTCTCCCTCTTTGCCTACACTGATGAGGAGAGAACCCGGCTTGCCTACACAGGCACGGTCGAAGCTGTAATAAGGTCGGCGATAGAAAATGTGGATGTGCTAGTCGAGGCCCAGTCGAGTAGCATGGGGGCAATCCGTATTTCCCCCGACATTTCCATATCTGCATCGGAGGCTGAGTCTCCGGATACACGGAATATGGTTGTGAAGGTGTCATACAGCGAAGTCGGTTCCTCCTATACCGAGACCCGTTATGTCGAGGACTGGAAAAATCCTGTCATCACGGACATTCCATCCGGAATATATGAAGTGACGCTTTCTTTTCAGAACAGAAGGGATGAAGATGCCATAGGAGCACTTATCGTCTATGCCGAGGATACTGTATATGTCAGCGTCTATGACTACCTGACGACGGAGATCAGCGGAGATATAGCGAAAATGACAGGTTCGATAAAGTTCGAACCTGTGATGAAGTGGATAGTTTCGTTCGTTACGGAAGAACGCGGAACCATGATTGCAACACAGTTTGTCCGGGACGGCATGAAGATTGAAAAACCCGTCAATCCGACAAGGGAAGGCTATTCATTCTGCGGATGGTACGAAAGCGGAAGTACATCCCTGTTCGATTTCAGCCAGGCAATAACGCATGACGTCACTCTCATTGCAAACTGGAAGAAGATCTATTCGGTCGGAGAAACCGGACCGGCAGGCGGTGTGGTATTCTTCGTTGCCGAAAGCGAGCAGCTCTCAGAGTGCATAGTCGAAGGTGTTGTGACGAAAACGCTCAGATGGCGTTATCTGGAGTGTGCACCGTCTGACGCCGGTTCTTATGTATGGGGCGGAAAGGGTGTTGCATACAATACGGATGACGGCATAGGAGACGGATGGGGCAATACGGAAAGACTTTGCAGTTATGATTCCAGCCAGGATAACCTGGATGCGGCAAGAGCCTGTCTCGACTACGGCCATATCAATAACGGAGTGGACTACTGTGACTGGTTCCTTCCAAGCGTTGAGGAACTGAAGCTGATATATGAGAATGTGTTCCTGAAGGAAAAGGGAGATATTCCTGTTGATGGAGCCTACTGGTCAAGCACCACAGACGGAGTCGACAATGCATGGGAAATGGAGTTCAATTGGAAAAACCCTGAACCGGACAGTTACCGGAGAGATCGCCATAGTTATGTGCGTCCAATCAGGGCTTTCCTCTGAATCATGCTGTCTTTTCCGGGAGCGGGGCCCTGTTGCTTATCCGGCTCCTGTCCGAATGCATCTTTGAAAGGATGAGAAGCGAACAGGATACTGCGTAGCTTCCGCCGACTATCACGATGTACCAGAAGATTATCTCGAGCTGTCCCTGTTCTCTTGCTCTCTGGAATGCATAGGGGCCTGTGATGATTCCCCTGAGGTTCAGTATCAGGATTACGGTGTGGTAGATGAATGCCGGAATTGTGGCTATGACGGCTTCCTTTCTTCCGAACGTGGTGTATTCTCCCAGGTATGCAAATGATATGTATGCCAGCAGCGGACAGACTATGTATTCGAGGAAGTTGTTTTCGCTGAAGAAGATATCGGTTTTGAATTCTCCCATGGGAAAGAGGAGGAAGACAACGACCATGAATTCCACCATGGATGCAGACACTGCCATGTACCTGAAAAGCCTTATCGGATACTTGCTTCTCTCCTTGTGCCTTATCAGGTCATATATGCAGTTGATGAAGAGAAACAGAGTCGTGATGAAGAGACAGGAGTTTGCATAGTGCGAATAACGCTGGAGGTGCGAAAGCTGAAAGCCCGTGCCGCTTCTGATTGCCCCGGCATAGCCGAGATATATCTCGAAAACGAGAAGGAGAAAGTTCACGATGAGCCATGCTGTCTTTTTTCTGTTGCTGTATGTCACTGCAGCCTCCGTTTCCCCCTTGTCTGCTTTTTCGTGTGGTGGAGTCATCCGCCTTCCGCAAACCCCGGCAATTATCTGACAAAAGGGCACGGCAGTACAGACTTTCCCTCCCGTTTTTTTTTCTTTTTTGAGACATTTCTGTCAGTCAGACTGTGTTACATCCCTGCTTGAGGCAAGAACATCAATTGAAGTGAAACCTTCTCCGAGGACATGATAGGTGTCCTGTATGATTATGAAGGCATTCGGGTCACAGGCCTTGACGCAGCGAGAGAGCCGGCTGATGTCCTTTTTCGGGATTACGGTCATCAGCATATCCTTTTCCTGCCCCGTGAACAGTCCCTTTGACTGTATGATTGTTCCGCTTCTGTTGAGATCCCTCAGGATGTATTCGCCGATTTCCTTTATCCTGGGTGAGATTATGAATACGCTCCTGGCATAGTTTGTGCCGAATGGAACGATGACGCGGTCGATTATGAGCGTGACCATCAGTGAAACTGCACAGGCATAGAGTGCATTCTCTATTCCGAAGGTGAACGCCGAAGCGAAGATTATTATCCCGTCGACTGCGAAAAGCGAAGACCCCAGGTCGAGGGGAGTATAACGTGCCAGTATCTGCGCAATGATGTCCGTTCCTCCTGTGTTGGAACCGGTTCTCATTACAAGTCCCATTCCGATTCCTGCGGTTATTCCCGTAAAGAGTGTACACAGCCACATCGATGTATCTTTCGTGTAGTCTATGACCCCGGCCGGAAACAGACAGTCAAAAAGAGATGTAAAGAGGGAGATGAGGACTGTTCCCAGGAGTGTCCTTATTCCGTATTCCCTTCCGAAGAGAATGAGGCCTGCCAGATAGATCGGAACTGAAAGCATGAGCATTATGAGCCCCAGACCCGGCGCCTTCATGCCGGCATCAAGGAGTGCATGATAGATGATTGTTGCCAGTCCCGAGACCCCTCCCGGTGCAAGTCTGGCGGGGTTCATGAAGACGGAAATCCCGAAAGCCGTCAGTGCTGTTCCGAGCACGATGTAGCAGTAATCGGTGACTGCTTCCCTGAGTCGTGTTTTCATAGTTTATCCGGAATCTCCCTTCTTTCATTCTGGAGACGGTCGAGAATGATGTCCGGATTGTCGCTGACTATCAGGAGATCGCGCACTGCCTTATGGACAAAGCCTTCTTCCACAGCCCTGTCAAGCTGCATGAGGAGATGCTCATAGTAGCCGTTGATGTTGTAGAGCGCTATGTTCTTTCCTGTATATCCCAGCTGACGCCAGGTGTAGATCTCAAAGAGCTCCTCGAATGTCCCGATTCCTCCCGGAAGGGCGATGATTGCGTCAGCTGAGTCATACATCTTACGCTTCCTCTCGTGCATGCTTCCGACTATGACGGTTTCAGTCGAGACTGCTCCGTCGGTGACGGACGGGATGTTCATTTTCTCGGGAAGCACTCCCAGGACACGACATCCGCTGTCATGCATCGTATGTGCAAGTATTCCCATGAGGCCGCGGTTGCCGCCGCCGTAGACCAGGGCCATGCCTCTCTCTGCCATTCTCTTTCCGAGAAGAACTGTCTTCTCCCTGTATTCGGGATTCTTTCCGATTGTTGAGCCGCAGAAAACTGCAGCGGTGAATTTTCCGTCCATGGGATAGTTATTAGCATATGTGAACGAAATACTCAATGAAGTGTTATTCCGATAACACGTCCGGAAACACCGTATGCCGTTTTTTTCATTAGCCGGGCCTCCGTGAGTTCATAAAAAAAAGGTGTAACAATTGTTTATCAAATCAATTTGTATTATTGTTATATCTGAGTGCAGACTCGTTCTGTTATACAAAGTGATAAAGACAGGAGATATATATTCCATGAAGAAGCTTGCCAGAGTTATCTTTACCGTCATGCTGTTGATGATGGTTATTCTTCCCGCTGCAGCCGAAAAGGCGATGAATGTGAGCTGGGAATGGGTTCTTTCCGATCCCGATGTCACGGCATACCGCTATCAGCTGAACGGTGAGGAAGACGGGAAGTGGACCGTTGTCGACGGTAAGACATCCGTCTATTCGGCAACCGGTCTTGATCCGTACAGTGATTACACGCTGTATCTTCAGTGTTCGTATGACGGCATCAACTGGTCTCTCAGTGCTTCCAGTACTGCATATGCTCTTCTGGAAAGGGATGCGGAAACAGTTTCCGCAGAGGCTGAAACAGGTGCAGAGGAGGCTCAGAAGGATGCAGAAGCAGTTGAGAAAGGAACTGCGGTTGAGCCTGCAGCAGAAACTGCAGTGGAGCCTGCATCAGAAACTGCATCTGAGCCTGCATCAGAAACTGCAGCTGAGCCTGCATCAGAAACTGCAGCTGAAACTCAGTCAGTGACAGTCAGTACGGATAAGACAGCTGAAAAGGAAGATGAGATTCTTCCTGTCTTCACGGGCGTCTTCTCCTACAGGGGAATTGAATCCGGCATAACGGTCTACAGCGACAGGGCAGAGCTGACAGTGCCTGCGGGAACGACGGAGAAGGACA
>CAVBWE010000184.1:0-10433 GCA_963598715.1 Sphaerochaetaceae bacterium
CTGCGGAATGTTGTAGAGATAAACCGGAAAGTCATCGGGCAGCGCCTTTGAGACGGACACATAGTAATTGACCATCTCACGCCTGCTGACTCCGAAAAACTGCGGCGTCACGACTCCGATTCCGCTTGCCCCCTTTCCGAGGGCATCCAGCGAAAGCTCTATCGTCTCCTTCGTCGTCGGAGCTCCCGTCTGGACAAAGACGGGAATGCGGCCGCGGGAGGCCTTTATGCAGGTCTCCGCAACGAGCTTTCTCTCGTCTGTGCTCAGCTTGAGCATCTCGCCTGTCGTTCCGTTCGGATAGACGCTGTCAACGCCCTTTCCTATAAGATAGTCAACCAGATTTGACAGTACATCGGTATCCACATTGTCATTTCTGTCAAAGGGAGTAACTACCGGTACCACAACGCCTTTCATCTTTACCATATCCGGCTCCTTAGCTGAGGGTCATCATGAAGTCATGGACCTTCTTTGCTCCCGATGTTATGAGCAGATAATCAGTACTGCAGCTGAGCACATTGAAACCGAGTTCCCTCCACAGTGCAATAACCTCGGGATCGCTGCTTCCGGTTGAAACGCCGCAGCTCTTTCCCGCATCCCTGATAATCTTGACTCCTTCCTTGATGAGATCCTGCGTATTCTTCTCGAATACATGGTTGAGCTCTCCGATTGAACCGGAAAGATCACAAGGTCCCCAGAAGAAACAGTCGACCCAGGGGTTCTTCACCATCTCGGGAAGATTCTTTACTGCCGTCTTTGACTCGATCTGAATGCATCTGCAGAGATTCATGCTCTTCTTCTCGATGTATTCAAAGGCATCCGTCAGGCCGTATCCCGCAGCGCGCTGAGGTCCATAGCCTCTTGTGCCGTATGGCGGATAGAGGGTGCTCTTCATTGCCCTGTCGAGCTCTTCGGGAGTGTTTACGACAGGGAATATGATTCCGTCCGGTCCCTGCTCCAGAACCCTCTTGGCAAGGATGGGGTCATTCCATGGTACACGTACGATGCTGGACGTTCCTGCAGCCTTGGCTGCAATGAGATGGCTCTGAAGACAGCCGTAGTCTATGGGAGTATGCTCGGTATCGATCCAGAGGAAGTCGAAGCCGATGCTTCCGCACATCTCAGTTACTGAAGGATCCGTAAGCGAGATATGCATACCTCTTGTAAGCTCACAGTTCCTGAATTTTTCCTTTAATGACATTGATAGCCTCCATTATTTTTTTCTGTTCTTCACGCTGCGTGCAATCTTCGGGAAAACCGAAGGACCGATAAGGGAAAGCACCGTAAGGATAATCAGAACGAGTGATATCGGCCTGACGAAGAACGTGGAATACGTTCCCGGCGGCAGCATCATCGACCTGATGAAGTTCGATTCGACCATCTCTCCGAGAATGAGTGCAAGCACGACAGGTCCTGTCGGGAAGTCACCCTTGATGAAGAAGTAGCCGACAACACCTGCAGCAAGGCAGACGAATACGTCGAATACGCTGTTCTGGATTGCATAGGATCCTACAACGGAGAAGACGATGATTGTCGTGCTGATCCACGAGCGGGGAAGCTTCGTGAACTTTGCAAAGAGCTTGGATCCAAGGTCTCCCAGGAGAAGGATCATGATGTTGCATACGATTAGGAGCCCGAAGAGGATGTAAACCATATCAGCATGTTCCTTGAAGAGGAGCGGGCCCGGCGTGTAGTTGTACATCATGAGTGCTCCGATGAGTATTGCCGTTACGCTGTCTCCGGGAATACCGAGGGTAAGCATCGTCGTCATGGCACCGCCGATACATGCGTTGTTTGCAGCACATGTGACGGCAAGAGCCTCCATGGAGCCGTTTCCGTACTGGTCCTTCTCCTTCGAGAAATTCTTGCACTGTGTCCAGGAAACGAGGGCTGCAATGTCTCCGCCTGTTCCGGGGATGGCTCCGACAATGACGGAAATGACGGAAGAAATCAGGAATGCCCATTTTGTCTTCCAGATTTCCCTGAGCGTCATCCTCTTCTTTGCGCCCTTCTCCTCCTTGATGAAGTCCGATATGTCGACGACATTCTCCTTCTCCATCTTCTTCACGAACTTCTTCCTTGTTGAAGCGGGAGTCTCGCTGATCTGCTTCAGTGCCTCTCCGATTCCAAAGAGTCCGATCATGATGGGAACGAAGCTGAAACCGTCAATGAGTTCAAAGACTCCGAAGGTATATCTCTTGGTACCGTTGATCGGGTCCATGCCGACCATTGCAAGGGCAAGTCCCATGAAACCGACAAAAACTCCCTTTGCAACCGATCCGCCGGAGACGGCAACCATCATCGAAAGTCCGAAAACGGCAACCATTGTATACTCGGGCGGCCCGAACCTGAGGGCAAAGCGTGCAATCGGGAATGATGCGACCATGAGGAGCGCAACACCGAAAAGACCGCCGATTACCGAATAGAATGTGTTGATCCAGAGGGCGAGCGTCGGCTGGCCTCTCTTGGAAATCTTCGTTCCGTCAAATGTTGATGCAATCGAGGCAGGAGTTCCCGGAACACCGAGAAGGACAGCAGAAATACCGCCTGCATATATTGCAGAGTTGTAGATTCCTAGAAGCATTCCGAGACCGCTTGAGGGTTCAAGCCAGAATGTCAGCGGCAGAAGAATTGCCACGCCCATCGTTGCCGAAAGACCGGGCATTGCGCCTATGAACATTCCCAGTGCGACACCTGCCAGGGTATATATAAGGACAGACGGGCTCAGAACAGATGCAAAAATTGTACCCCAATCCATAGTATCCTCCTTACCAGATTCTTACTCTCAGAAGCTGAGAGAAGAGCAAAAAGATGAAAAGCGAAAGTGCCGTACAGTATATGAGGGTCTTCCACCACTCCGTCTCGTCACTCATGAGCCAGCATATGCATGTGAATACGACTGCACTGTTGAGTACGAAGTGACCCAGGTGGTACTGCCACAGCAGTGCATAGAGCACAAGAAGAGCCAGTACGCCGAAGAACTGCATCAGGCGCATCTTCGACATCTTCACCGTCTCCGCACTCTTTTCTCCCTTCTTCCGTTTCAGGAAGATGACAATGAGGTTATATACTCCCAGAACAAGAAGAATGACGGCGATGATTGTGGGAAAAAACGCAGCTGACGGGACACCGGGTCTCCTGGAAACCCTGAAACTTGATGATCCGAAATAGAGAACGGCACTTACTGCCAGACCCAGAATGTTAACCAGAATTTCTGTCATGATGATCTCCGTAGATATCCGAAATTTCTCAAAAATTGCGATTTTCAAGTCGGGCCTCCCGTACGGGAAGCCCGTTATTGCTTCTGTATTCAGAAATCAGTAGCCGAGAACCTGCGGGATCAGGACGGAATAGAGTTCGTATTCTTCCATTGCGAACTTATCCATCGCCTCGCCCTCGAGCCATGCGCCCTGATAGCCCTTTGTCTTGAGCATGTTCTGATATGTTTCAGTGTTGAAGGAACTTCTGAGTGCCTCAAGAAGAGTGTTGAAGACATCGTCCGGAGTATCCTTTGCGACACCGAATGCACACCAGCATGGTACAGATACCTCATATCCCCTGGACTTTGCCGTAGGAACTTCCGGGAAGAGTCCGAAAGGCTCGTCAGCCATGACACAGAGAAGCTTGAGGTCACCGGACTGGACCTGGGAAGCAACTTCTGCAGCGGATGCTACGATTGCATCAACGTGGCCGCCCATGACAGCTGTGATTGAGGGAGATGCACCTTCGAACGGGATGTGGTTGAACTCGACACCTGCAGCTTTCTCGAACATGACTGCTCCAAGATGCCAGACAGCGCCTGTTCCGGAGTTGCCGACCGTGATCTTGCCGGGGTTAGCCTTTGCAGCTGCTACGAATTCCTCTATTGTCTGATAGGGAGAATCCGGTTTCACGACGATTGCTGCCGGATGATAGAACACCCTTGCAAGGAATCTGAAGTCTGCAGGAGTGACATCACCGTTTCCAGCAGCCTTGACCTGTGCGATGTCAAGAGGAAGATGTGCGACAAGATATCCGTCAGCAGGAGCATTTGCAGCATATGTCAGTGCGATTCCGCCGCCTGCACCCGGCTTGTTTTCAACAACTACAGGAACGCCGAGAACGGATTCCATACCCGGAGCGATTGTCCTGCAGTTCAGGTCTGATGATCCGCCTGCGCTTGCCTGACAGAGAACAGTAATCTGTCTTGACGGGAATTTTGCAGCTTCCTGAGCTCCCTGAGCGAAAACGGGAGCGATGAGAGCGGCAGCAAGTAAAAGTACCAATGCTTTTTTCATTTCTTTCTCCTTTTGAAAGTGAGGACGCATCCTCATGCTGTTATATTGTATGACAACCTGACAATCTGTCAATCAATATTTAGTTTTATCATATTTGATATTTCTTTTGTGTTTTTCTTTCTTATTTGATAAAAAGCTACCATCCAACAAGGCAGTATGCAACATAAAATTTTCCATTTAACCTTTCATGGAGAGAAAAGAGCAGAAAAGAGAGCCGGAGGTTCATGAAAGGAAAACGGCTGTTGCATTTTCAGGTCAGGAACAATATAAAGAGGAAGGAGGCTGAGATGATGCAGACAGTTCTTTACATAATACTCTTCGCTCTCGTCGTATTCACGATTCTGAACATACTTTCACAGATCAACGGAAGGAAAAGGAAAAAGGCATATGACAGGAAGTTCTCATCGATCTTCCAGCCCCTGGAGAATGAACTGCTGGATGTTCAGAAGAAAAACAGCTGCTCGTTCAATACGATTACGAGGGTCATGAACGACCGTGATGAAGGCATCGTCGCTGTAAGGGATGACTCAAAAGGGATTATCGCAATTGCGATGAAGGACTTCCTTCTCACGGCTTCCTGTGCCGACATGGAGAGTGTCAGAATCGAAGAAGACGGAAAAACCGGAAACATGAGCGTCATCGCACTCATAAAGGGAGAAACGTACACATTCGCCATCGCCACAAAGGGATATGCCAGGGTAAGCTTCAGCCGGATGATGCTGAAAAGAATGGCGGAAAACCTCAAGAATGCCCTGACGCGGCAGGAAGGAAAAAACTTAACTGAACACTGACCCTGCATATATGCTGACCGGCATCAATGAATAAGACAGATTGCAGTGTCAGCCCCGTAGTTTTGCTGTCATCACCCGGAAAATAATCTTCCGGATAGTTCAACGGGCATTTTCATCAGTGTAGAGAGGCAAGGACAGAGAGCAGAAAGGCACATGAGCTCCATGCGGCGGCACTCCTTTTCATGTATACACCCCGGCTGCTCTCCGGATTTTCTCCCGATTCCGCAACCCGGAAGATAAATTTCTTCGTATTAACAAAACTTAAACAGTCCTTTAACCATTTGTAAAAATCACCTCTCCATAATGACGCCGTCATAAAAGGAAAAGGAGAGAAAAAATGAAGAAAAGAGATGTAACGGTGCTTATGGCAGGCACACTGAGTGCACTTCTCATCGCTTCGGGAATGTGCATGATCCTTATAAGCGGATGGAACCTGAAGACAGAGGGAATCGCATTCACTGCCGCCGGTCTCATAACAGGAATTGCTTCGCTGCTCTACACGACAGCCGGAAACAGAAAGGCAGTCATGTCAAAAAGAACGCTCTCCATAGTTCTCCTTTCACTCTCCGGAGCTCTTACGCTCGGAGGCGGGATGTCGCTCGTAATGGTATGGGGAGAAATTTTCTGGGGAATCGTTCTCGGCATTCCCGGAATACTGCTGCTGATGATGCTTATTCCGGTAATAAGCGGAGTCGAAAAAGAAGAAAAATAAAAAATAGGAATATACAGGAGAAAAGAAAAATGAAGAGAATCATGACAGTTCTTATCATGGCAGTATCGGTATCCGCACTTGTTTTTGCAGGATCATTCAGCGGAAAGACTGAAGTCGCACTCAACTATTCGTACCGCGGGGGCATCAGCATGGGTGGTCTCAGCGTCAACAATTCCGGCTATTCGGACACTTTCCCGCTCGGATATACGGCAAACGTAAATGCGGACTTTGATCCGACAACAGGAAACTGCAATGCAATCACAATGCTTGTCGGACCGTCATACAGATATTCCATTGCCGGTTCAGGAATGGATATCGAACTTGCTCTCGGAGTAAGTGCAACAGGCGAGAACATCAACGCAGACACCCGCTTCCTTCTCGGAGCCGGCGGCTACCTCGGTGCAGAGTATGCCCTCCCGAACGGACTGGGCCTTGCAATAGGAGCACAGCTTGGCATTGATATGGTCTCTTTCCCTCTCGACGGCGGCGCATCCTTCTACCAGGGAACCTTCTATGTAACTCCTTCAGTCGGTCTTGTGTTCAGCTATTGAGATATAAGGTTACTGCAAAGGCGGCCTTCCGCAGGGGAGGCCGTTTCATTGTCCGGAGAAACTCCGGGGGCGGGAACACATGCGTAGACGGCCGGAAGTACAATATGCAGAATCAGGATTTCCGCTGCATTCAATCCCTCTTCTTTTCATCATGCCTTACGCATACAAGAACAAAGTAGATGATGAAGCCCAGAAGGGAGGGCAATACCATTATCCTGAGGGTACTGATCAGGCCGAGCTTCTCCGAAAGGAGGCCCGCAAGATAGTTTCCCGCCATTCCCCCTATTCCGCTGGTGAATGCAGAATAGAGTGTCGTGCCGAAATAGATGACTGAGGACGGCACGTATTCATGCATGTAGAGCATGAAGGCTCCTATGTAGAGTCCGAATGCAAAGGGTTCGGTGAGGAATGCCGCAACGGTGCCGGCTCCAGTACGGGAGAATGCAATGATTATGTTTCTCAGGAGAATGCCGAAAACCGATACTGCAATAAGCGCATGGGGTTTAACCTTCCTGGAAATCCTGTCCATGCAGTTGAGTACTGGTATCTGGAGCATTCCCATCACAAACAGGGATATCCCGGTATAGATTTCACTGCACCCGAGGATCTCGAACTTACGCGTGAGATAATTCTGTTCGGGTATCGCACTCATTTCCGTAAGGGTGTAGGCGACGAGAAGCACGATGTAGTTCCTGTTTTTCAGAAGCATCCGCATGGAACTGCCTGTCCCGGTCTTCTCTTTCTGCGTCTTTCCTCCCTGATCCGGAAGCGGGACACTCATCACCATGAATGCCGAAAGAGCCGACATGACGACAAAGAGGGGAATGATTATCCGTGTACCGTACGAGTCAATCGCCATGCCGTAAACGGGAGCGCTCAGGGCATAGAAGACTGCGCCGAAGGAACGCGAAAAACCGTATGAGAAGCCGCTTTTCCCCTCCCCTGCCGCAAAGGACCAGAGATCTATGACATAGATGAGTGACCGGAAGAAACCGAATATGAGGAATATGAGGAAATAAGTCAGGATCCTGTTTGAATGGAAGGGAATGAGAAGAAGCGCGAAAAGCGAAGAAAGAGCAAAGCAAAAGGCTATGAGAAGAGATACCCTTTTCACCCTGTCTGCAGCCTTCCCGAGAAGCGGCTGTACGCTGAGCGTTGCCGCAGCCGAGACCGAGAGTGCGATCCCGCATTCGTAGTCACTGTAGCCGAAGCCTCTCAGAAGACGCACGAGAAAAGAGACAAAGACGCATGATGCCATCCAGTAGAATCCCTGCACAAGCCCCGTCCTGATGTTGATGCTGTTGAATCTGCTCACTTTCCGCCTCCGTTTATGCTCATCTCTCTCTGCCGGCATATGATGAATGAAAGAGAAGGAAAGCCCCGCAGAATGAGCGTTGAGCCGGAAAAGGACAGGTCTGAAGACGGCGTAATGACAAGGCAGGCGGAAAGAAATGCCTTGGTATCCCTGAAAGCACCAAAGCTCTCTTCTGCCGTGTGCCGTCAGAATCCGAGATACTCACAAGATTTTCTGTAGTCATGGAATATGCGCTCCCTGTCGAGGGTCAGGTATTCTCCGTTTTCATAGAGAATCCTCCCGTCAACCATCGTCATGACGACATCGGAAGCCTGTGCCGAATAGACGATGAGAGACGGCGTATCATAATCGGGAACAAGATGCGGCTTATCGAGATCGATGGCTATTATATCGGCCTTCTTTCCTTCTTCAAGGGTTCCGGTATCGCTGCGTCCCTGGCTTCTTGCGCCGTTGACGGTAGCCATCCGGATTACCTCTTCAGGCTTCAGCACTGTCGGATCTCCCGTATAGCCGTTATGGATAATCGAGGCAAGATGCATTTCCTCAAACATGTTGAGATTGTTGTTGCTCGCACTTCCATCTGTCCCGAGAGCTACGTTGAGTCCCTTTTCAAGCATTCGTGCAACCGGAGCAAAACCGCTTGCGAGCTTGAGGTTGCTTGAAGGATTATGCACCGGAGTGACCCCCTTTTCCTTCATTATGTCCATATCATTCCCGGTAACCCACACCGAATGTGCGGCATATGTGGGAAGGTTGAAGAAGCCCAGTGACTCGAACCACTCGACAGGAGTCTTTCCGTACTTTCTGATGCACTCCTCCGTTTCAGCCTTCGTTTCTGCAAGGTGTATGTGCAGCCGTCCCCCGAGGCTCTGTATCTCCTCGCTCCAGAGCCTTGCAAGGCGCTCAGGTATCGTATATTCCGCATGGACGGACCAGTCCACATGAAGCCGGTCCCCGTAGGCGCCGTCAAAGGCATCGCGGAAAGATATTGCCTCTTTCCTGCAGGGAAACGTAAGATAATCCGTGTCATCGGAGCCTCCCATCACCACCCGTGTCAGGTCTGCCTTGATGCCGCTCTCCCCTATTACCTTCTGTGTCACCACAGGCCTCATGTACATATCCGAAAAGGATGTCGTGCCACCGGCAAGCATCTCGAGAACTGCCATCTCCATTCCGGAAAGGAAATCCTCGTCACGCATCCTGTCCTCGATGGGCCAGAGGAGATGAAGCCACTGTGAAAGGGGAAGGTCACTTCCGATTCCCCTGAGAAGGTTCATTGCCGTATGGCCGTGGCCGTTGACAAGACCGGGCATGAGAAGCCTGTCATACGCATTCTTCTCCTCGTCGTAAGCCTTCCCGGGCCTTTCAGTGCCGATGTAGTCAATGTATTCTCCGCTGACTCCGAGATATGCGTCCTCCAGAACCCTGAATGAGCCGGAAGACACGGTAAGTATCCTTGCGTTTTTGAAAAGTACGGACATATCCTCTCCTAGAAAGTGCTGATGACGTCTTCAAGATACATGCTGAAGGAGCGTGAAGCATTGCGTGCAACTTCATCCACTTCGCTTCCGTCAACATTCTCGGCCATTCCCGTTGCCATATTCGTGATGAGTGCAAGTGCAAAGAGCTTCATTGAAGAGTGCGCGGCAGTCAGGGCTTCGGTGACCGTGCTCATTCCTATGCAGTCTGCCCCAAGGATGCGTGCAGCCCTTATTTCAGCGGCAGTCTCGAACTGCGGACCGGGGAAGAACATGTACACGCCTTCATGAACCTTGATCTCTGCCCTCTCAGCGCATTTCCTGGCCTTCGCCCTGAGTTCCGAGCTATAGAGGTCACTGACACCGAAGAACCTCGGCCCGAGTTCGGCACAGTTGGGGCCCCGCATCGGAGAGCCTCCGAAAAGCTTTATGTGGTCCCTGATTATGACAGCCTCTCCCGGCCTGAAATCAGGATTGCACGAGCCGGATGCATTTGTCAGCACCAGGGTCTTCACTCCCAGCAGCTTGAGTACATGCACCGGAATATTGAGTTCCTCCATCGTGTAGCCTTCATAGAAATGGAAGCGCCCGTTCATGCATATGACATACTTTCCGCCGACATCTCCTGCAATGAGTTTTCCCGCATGGGAAGGATTCGTCGTTACCGGAAAATTCGGAATCTCCGAATAGGGAATCACAACGGAATTTTCAATTCTCCCGGCAAAGGGAGCACATCCCGTACCGAGTACGACGGCAACATCCGGTGTCTGGCGGATTCGCCTTTCAATATAGGAGGCTGCCTCCCTGTAGAAATCATAGCTGTAACCCTTTTCCATTTTTCCTTCTTCCTATCCGATGATGTACGGCTTGCCTGCAGTACGTGCCAGATGATATATTCTTGCGGCGTCCTCCACATAGCTTGCCCTGACATATGCCAGCGAAAGCGTGGGGGCGACTGCAACGACTCCGTGATTTGCAAGAAGGCATCCGCCCTTCTCCCCGATATCACAGGAAACATATTCTCCCAGCTCCTCAGATCCTGCAGGAGCATACCGGGAAAGCGGAATCTCCCCGCCCAGCCAGGGCTTCATCTCTATGAGGATAAGGGGAATGACCTCCCTTGTAACTGCAAAAGCCGTTGCATAGGGCGAATGGGTATGCACGACGGCATCGACTCCGCCCTTATTTCTGTAGATTGCGGCATGCATCCTCCACTCCGATGACGGCTTGCCGTCCTCAGGAGCAGAAAGTATGTCGCCGCCTGTCGTCATTATGACAATCCTGTCGGGAGTCATTGTGTCATAGCTTTCAG
>CAVBWE010000185.1:0-7168 GCA_963598715.1 Sphaerochaetaceae bacterium
CCCCGATAAGACCGAGAAGGTCAAAAACAGTCCCGATTCTCCGCTTGAGGCACTGATATTCAAGATCCAGGTCGATCCGCACTCGGGTCCGCTGTGCTTCGTCCGTGTCTACTCCGGAGTGCTCAGAAAAGGTGTCAGCGTCTACAATATCTCAAAGGGACGGAAGGAGCGCATGAACAGGCTCGTCAGGATGCACGCAATGAGGGAGGAAGATGTATCTGAACTCAGAGCCGGGGACATCGGAGTCATAATCGGCTTCAAGAATGCACAGACCGGTGATACCATCGGAAGCGAGAGCCATCCGTACCTGCTTGAGAACATGGTCTTCCCGAATCCCGTCATATCCGTTGCGATAGAACCCAACACAACATCCGACATGGCAAAACTTCAGAAAGCGCTGGAGACCCTTGCGATGGAGGACCCGACCTTCACATACAGGGAAGACAGTGAAACGGGACAGCTTGTGATATCGGGAATGGGAGAGCTGCACCTCGATGTTCTTGTCACGAGAATCACAAAGGAGATGAAGATCGACTGCCGGGTCGGAAACCCGCAGGTTTCATACCGCGAATCCATAAGAAAAACAGCCTCGGGAAGCGAGATATACGAACGTACGATTGCATCAAGGGAAAACAGGGCCGGGATTTCACTTACAGTTTCGCCGTCCGGCGAGAAATGCGGCAACAGAGTCACGATCTCCTGTCCGACAAGAGACATTCCGGATGAGATTATTCAAGCCGTCAGGAACGGAATCGACGGAGCACTCAGAAGCGGCATAAAATACGGCTACGAGTGTACGGACATATCGGTTGAGGTCACAGGAATAGACTATGACGAGATGACGGCAACACCGCTTGCCTTCACATCGTGTGCCGCCATGGGATTTGACAGGATTTGCCAGGAAGCGGAACCGGTAATGATGGAGCCCGTAATGAACGTGCAGGCATCAGCTCCGTCCGAGTATATCGGTGATGTCATATCATCCCTTACCCAGCGTGGCGGAATTGTCATCAGCATGGAAAGCAGGAACCTCAGCGATACGGTAACGGCAGAAGTTCCGCTGAAGCAGATGTTCGGTTATACGACGGTTCTGAGAAGCTCCACACAGGGAAGAGGAAGCTTCAGCATGGAGTTCTCCCACTACAGGGAAAAGGCTGACTGAACGGAGAAGGGTCTGATGCAGAAGCAGGCAGACCCTTATTCTTTCTGAAAACGGAACAATGAATACATTATGGCTGGGAAAGCCGTCTCAAAAAACGGGTGGCTTTTTCATGCAGCGGAAAAACAGCCTGATAGACCGCGTAGAAGTATGAGTCATGCTCTGCCAGACAGAGCTTCCTAATCCTCCGCCAGAAAAGAAAATACAGATGTTTTCCTGCTCCCCTTCCCGTCTCCGGGACTTTCCTGCAGGAAGAAAAAATAAGGGAAGGATAAAGGAAAACAAAGCCTCAATTGAGGAATACGACAATCGCCTGCCGGTTTTCTTCATTTATCTTCATATTTTTTTTGACAACTGATTTATTCACCATTTACCATGATGAAGTATGCTTAATTACATGAAAGGAGGTAATGATGAGCGTTGAAACAAAGGAAATCAGGAACATTGCAGTCGTAGGACACAATGGAACTGGCAAGACAAGTCTTGTTGAACAGATGCTCTACTATACGGGAGCCATCGCAAAGGCAGAAAAGGTTGACAGCGGAAAGACAGTAAGCGATTACACGGAAGAGGAAATCTCACGTAAGATTTCAGTACATACATCACTTTCATCAACTCAGTGGATGGGCAAGACAATCAACATTCTCGATACTCCCGGTACAGCTGACTTCGTCGGAGAAGCCATCTGTTCGTTCAGGACAGCTGAAGCGGCAATCATGGTTGTCGACGGCAGGGACGGTGCCCAGATTGAAACAATCAAGCTCTGGAGAAGGCTTGATCAGAGAAAGAAGCCGAGAGCTGTATTCATCAACAAGATGGACAAGGAAAGGGCAAACTCGAGAGAGGTAATGGATAATCTCAACGAGGAGTTCAAGTCGAACTTTGCTCCTGTAACAATCCCCATGGGATATGCCGAAGATTTCAAGGGTGTCATCAACCTCATTGAAAACAAGGCATACATCTTCAAGGAAAACGGAAAGGAAGAAGCCATTGATGTACCGTCCGAATACATGGACAACGTCAATCAATATAGAGAGGAACTGATTGAGAAGGCGGCTGAAGGCGCAGATGATCTCATCGAGAAGTACTTTGAGGAAGGTACCCTCAGCGACGATGACATCAGACGTGGACTCAGGGAAGGACTCAGAAGCGACAGTGTCATCCCGGTATTCGTCGGAGCAAGCGACAAGGGAGCAGGAGTCACATCACTCCTGAATTTCATAGCAAACAACTTCCCGACCCCTGACGGAGTTTTTGAATACGTCAAGAAGGAAGACGGTACAGTCGAAAGAAATTACCCCATCGGAACAAAGAGTACGACTGAGGCATACTGTTTCAAGACAACCATCGACCAGTTCTCCGGCAAGCTCAGCTTCATCAAGGTTGTAAACGGTACCGTTACTCCCGATATTGACCTCTATAACCCGGAAAACGGTAAGAAGGGCAAACCGGGTAAAGTTTACCGCGCACTTGGAAAGAAGCTCATCGAAACGGATGCACTCAATGCAGGCGATATCGGAATCATAACGAAATTCGACCCCGCATCCACGAACTCCACTCTTTCCTCAGACCCGCAGTCCAAGCTTACATTCATGCCGCTGAGGCTGCCGCAGCCGATATATGAACTTGCCATCTCCGCGTCTGACAAGAAGAGCGAGGACAAGATGAATGAAGCCCTTCACAGAATTACCGAAGAAGACCTCACTTTCGAGATGAAGTACAACGATGAGACCAAAGAATCCATCATCGGCGGTATGGGTGAACTTCATATAAACATGATTCTCGATAAGGTCAAGGAAAAGCAGAAGATTCAGATCAATACGAAGATGCCGAAAATCGCTTACCGCGAGACCATCACGAAAAAGTCCGGC
Organism: Sphaerochaetaceae bacterium; assembly: GCA_963598715.1. Classification (GTDB taxonomy): domain Bacteria; phylum Spirochaetota; class Spirochaetia; order Sphaerochaetales; family Sphaerochaetaceae; genus Ornithospirochaeta. The sequence continues at coordinate 3,031 of CAVBWE010000185.1, forward strand.
CTCAGCGAATATTCGCACAAGAAGCAGTCGGGCGGCCACGGTCAGTTCGGAAGGGTCGTCATCGAGATTTCTCCGATAGAGAGAGGCCAGTACTACGCCTTCGAGAACACCGTAAAGGGCGGCGCAGTATCCAAAGGATATGTCCCCGGAATCGAAAAGGGAATCCACGAGAAGATGGAGGAAGGATATCTTGCAGGCTATCCCCTTGTCGACATCGGCGTAAACCTTGTAGATGGAAAGGAACATCCCGTAGACTCATCGGAAATGGCATTCAAGCTTGCTGCAAAGGGAGCAATGGATGTTGCCCTTGCCAAGGCAGGGTGCGTTCTCCTGGAGCCCTTCTGCAAACTCGAGGTTTTCGTTGACCAGGAGTATCTCGGTGCAATTCTCTCCGATCTGTCAGGACGCAGGGGAAGAGTGCTCGGCCAGGAGGACATGGGTCACCTCACATCCGTAAAGGCTGAAGTCCCGATGGCGGAGCTCAGAAGCTACGCAATTGACCTCAAGAGCATGACTCAGGGTTCCGGTTCATTCGAACTTGAATTCGATCACTACGAGACTCTCAACGGAAAGCTTGCCGAAGATGTCATTGCAGAAGCAAAGCGCGAGAAGGAAGCCCAGGCCAACTGATTCAGCATTTAACTGATGTACGGCCTCCGGAAAAGGAGGTCGTATTTTTGTCGTTGACGGGTAATGGTACTTTTCTGCGCCCGTGAGAATACGCAGAGCCGTCACAGGATGGGACCTGCCGACTCGACTGAGTTCAGGCCGGCGTTTTATGAAGACTGTTTCCGCATGGGAAATCAGTTGAATGCAGAGCTCTGGCAGGAACGGAAAAAGAAGATCCGGATGACATGAGAAAAATCATCATAACCGCTGATTTCCGGTGAAAAAAGAATGAGGCCGCATTACACGGCCCCGGAGTGTAAAACGGCTCTCAGATATATTCCTGAATTACTTTTTTTACCTTTTCAACTTCAGCATCACTGAGATCTCTTCCATGAAGTGTACATCCGGTGATTACCTTTGAGCCTTCCGTGTAAAGCTCAACGGATTTATAGCTTTTAAGAGTCGTCCTGCTGATGTCAGGAAGGTTTACCGCATCGGAAGCCGAGATATTCGTTCTAACGTCGGTTATACCGAGTTTATTTGAAGCCCTCTCACCATTTACGGAGAATACAAAATAGCCGGTTCTCTCTTCGCTGACAGTCCAGTTAGAGGTTTCATTCTCCCTCTCCTGATATGTATATGTTAATGGTATATAGACATTATCGCACTCATAAAAGGAGGTGCTGGCTGCATCAGTTCTTTTCTTTATGGAACCGGAAGAATTTTTACCGTCAATAGCCTTGACTACATATTTTCTGTTTCCGAAATCCAGAAAATTATTGAGTTTTTCTTTCAGAAAGTCTTCTTTTTCAGTAATGCCCTGAGCTACACTTCCTGAACCGTCCTTGAAAAGTGAACTCAGCATTTCGCCTATATTTGCCGTCCACCCTGCAGGAATAAAGGATGCAAGATAGTCTTCAGCAGTAGGGTTTACAGGAGTCCATACTGCAGTAAGGGTGATATCTTCTGTCACGCCGTCACTGAAGCTGTACCTGAGTCCGTCCTTCTGCCATTCCACGAAAATAAAGTTTTCCTTTGTCGGCCTGGTCCCGGGTTCCTTTGCCTTATCGCCATCGCTGACGGTCTGAGAAGGGACTTCGCCCGCTCCCCCGTCAAGAAGAAATTCAACCTTATGAACTTTTTTCACACTGCCGTCACAGGAAATGCAAAGCACCAGGAACAGTACAGCAATCATCAAAACAAGACTTTTCTTCATGAATTATATCCCCTTGAATCCTTACCTGACTATGATAAAGTAACAACTGTTGTTTTTGCAACACTAATTTGCTCTGGAATCTTACTATTGCTATATGGAAAACAGCAGAAAGGAAAATCAGATGACAGGTCCCGCCGCAGGAAAATCGCATCCTGGACAGGATTGAAAACATTACTCGAAGGCACGCACAGGACGAATGTAACAGGATTCATCTCTCTCGGGAGTCGACTGATTGCCGTTCCCGCCGAAAAACCAGGAGTATGCAGAATGATCGTTGTTTTCATTCTCGGTGCTTGACCAGTATGGACCATCTTCCCATGTTCCGCCGGTTCCCTTCTGCTTAAGGTTTTCGAACATCTTGAAGAGCTGTTCCTTGGTAGGAAGAAACCAGTCACTGCATCCGCCTTCCCTGTATTCAAAACAGGCCATTGCTGCAGGAAAGAAGTGTAATCCGTTACGGCTGAAATTAGACATGTTGAAGCTTCCGTTCTCGAGACCTGCCTTGTTGCCTATAATCCCGTTTTTCCCCCAGACCTGCTTATTTTCAAGGTCAATTGATGCAGCCTCAAGATAGTGCCAGTTCTTCGCTCTGTCCGTGCTTCCCTTTTCGTAATTCCCGTTAATATAGAAAATCCACCCTCCGGCAGGGCCCCTGTCACCGATTTCATATTCATCTGCTGAGGGTGTATCGTTATTGCAGGATACGGAAAATAACAGCGGAAAAATAATTGCCGCCATTATCATGAGGCTTTTCTTCATGCCTGATTCTCTCCTTTTCTCCATCAGGAAAGAGAATAATACCCGCCATTTTGCTTTTCAACAGAATTTTTGTTCACGATGCTCCGCTTCTTTTTCTTCAGCTCAATGACTGACGAATGAAAATAAGAAAGCACGAAACGGAAAACAATAACTGAAAGTGACATCTGAAGCGCTTAATGCTTCATCTCTGTCATACCGGGATAAGGCGGATAAAAATTGTCTTTCACTGAAGCTGAGCCTGATGTTAGAGCTCTCCTTCATCTATTAAGAGCCAGCCCGCAGCAAGGCCTGGGGAAAAATCCTACTCAAAGGCGCGGACGGGACGAACGTAATTCGGCTGATTTTTTTCAATTTTACATGAAACTCCTTCCTCTGTACCGGTACTGAAGCTTTTTGTATAAAGCATATCATAAGCCCATTCGGAACTCGTGCAGTAAGAGGGCTCCCACTCTATTCCGGTTTGAATTCTTTCAAGAGTTCTGTACATGGTACTCATTTCATCTATGCTTGGAAGAAACCAGTCAGTATATCCTCCCCCATTGTACTCCGAGCATGCCTTCGCAGCAGGAAAATTATCGATGTTCATTAACCTGAATGTCTTCATATTGTATTTCCCGTCGCCAAGATGATTCCTGCAGCCGTAAGACGGGCTCGTGGGTCCCCAGGCATACATTTTTTCCAGATCAGAAGGTGCAGCCTCAAGATATTTCCAGCTCTTTGTCGCGTCACTGCTTCCTTTTTCATAGTTTTCATTGACGGCGAAAATCCAACCTCCGGCAGGCCCCTTATCCCCGACTTCATATGTCCTGGCAACATGACTGGAGCTGTCACAGGAAGCGATAAGAAATGCCGCAAGCACACACATCAGAAAGACAACAGCATTCTTTCTCATGAAATTCCTCCTTTTTGCTTCAGGACAAGAATAAATCCGGAACAGTTGTTTCTACAACAACATTTTTCATCTGCCTTGTTTTACCATCGTCCGAAAAAAAAGCACAGCATGCCGAAAAAAGCTCCCCGGAATTGCGGAGAGCCATAGACCGATGTTTATAAAGCCTCAATCGAATGCACGGACAGGATGAATGAAATCCTTCTGGCTTCTGGCACCGGGGTATTTACTGCCTGTCGCCGGATTGCAGCCGGTTGCATAGGAGAAATCAGTAATTCCCTCTTCAGAACTTGTCCAGTAATGATCCTTCCACTTTATTCCGGTATCCTTACTTTTCAGAGCTGAGTAAAGAGCGGTCATTTCTTCCAGGCTCGGAAGATACCAGTCACTGAACCCTCCCTCATTGTACTCTGCGCATACCTTTGCAGCAGGGAATTTTTCAATTCCCTTCTCCCTGAATATCTCCATATTGGATTTACCGGCTCCAGGAAAATTGAGGGTCGTCAGCTGACCGCTCTCTCCCCAGGTAGAACCCTCTTCAACAGATGCTGGTGCAGCCTCAAGATATTTCCAGCTCTTTGCCGGGTCACTGCTTCCCTTTTCATAGTTTTCATTGACGGCGAAAATCCAACCTCCGGCAGGTCCCTTATCCCCGACTGTATAAG
>CAVBWE010000186.1:0-2385 GCA_963598715.1 Sphaerochaetaceae bacterium
CTGTCCAGTAACCGCCGTTGAGACCACCGCGGACAACAAGGGTATCCAGAAGCCCCAGTTCAAGACCGCATCTCGTATGAGCGAGAACTATGCGTCCCTTCGAGTAGGAAGAAGACGAGAAGTCGGAGAACATGTCACCTATGTCGACAAGGTCAAGGGCGAATGCCATACCGATACCACCCAGCTTCTTTTCATAAGCAAACGCCAGTGAATATGCATTACCGGGATTCAGCGTGAAATCCCCGTCCCTGAGTATGTCACGTGCATTGTCAAGCCCGAATTCGGACACCTTGGATCTGTTGATTGTCATGTCGTATGACGCAAGGAGGTCCGATGCGATGAACGACAGCCCGAGACCGTTGTATCTTGCCGTCACTGCAGCGTCCAGGGCAGGAATGAAATCCTTGTTCCAGCCGGCAGCATATGTTATGGCAATGTCATTCATGTTCTCGGCTTTCTTTATATCGGCTGCCTTGATTCTCTTATTGAATACAAGTGCATTGTACCTTGCACTGACACCTGCCGAGATATCAAGATCCCCGATGGAAAACTTCTGTCCGTAACCTAGGATTGCAGAAACATCAAGTTCATCAATGAGCGTACCCGAATAGGTATTGACCGTATCACTGACATAGAGGCCCAGACCGAAACCGGAGGGAAGAGTCATTCCGGTTGAAACGTCGATTCTGGCCATCGGTGCCAGCGAGGAACCGACTACATCAACCGCCGCAGAGATGATGTCACCGATCTTGTCCCCGTTCTTCACCTTGTCGAAAATCCTGTTCTGCAGAATTGCATACGGATGATAAAGAGTGGCGCTTACAGACGGAAGACTGAGAGAGAATCTCCGGGAAGAGAGTGTTGAGGGATTGAAGAATATCCCGTTCTCAATCCTGGAGAGTGCAAGTCCTGCACCTCCCATTCCCATCATCCTGGCATTTACCGGGGTAAAACCGTCCGTTATGAGGGAATAGATATCCTTCCCGTCATTATATTCCTTTATGAAATCTTCCTTGTCAGCCTTGCTTATATCGGCAAAAACCGGGAAGACAAGAGCAAAAACCAGAAGAAAAGCAATAATCTTTTTCATTGTTTCAACCCTCCTTCTTTTCACCGGAACCCGATCCCGACATATTCAGAAGCGTAGTTATCATCGATGAAAAATCAATACCCTTGAAAATCGTCGTAGCCTCAGGCACGGTATTGAGAACGGTAATGGTGTCGAATATCGTGTCATTCGCTTCATCAAGGAGCCTGTCAATCTTATCCGATGCACTCTCTCCTTCCTTTTCCTCTCCGTTTATCATTTCGATTATATCCGGAGCCTCGCTGATGATATTCGTGACAGCCTGAAGGACAACAACATCACCCACTGTCATGTCTTCCTTCTTCCTGATGTTCTCGACAATCGTGTTGACTGTGTTGACGGCAGTCTTCACATCCTCGGAAATGTCCTTGTCGTCAGCTTTCGGAAGCTTGTTCTGTGCTTCCTCGAGCAGGACCTGCATGACTGTCTTCGTTCCTTCGGCAGCTTCTTTCGTCGTCTCGTCTTCAATCTTTTCACTGAGTTTCAGAAGCGTTTCGTCCGATCCGCTTCCGTCAAGGGCATCAACGATTATCGAAATGTCCTTGGGAGCAAGCACGCTGTTGACTTCCTCGAGTTTGCCTCCTCCCTCCTGCTGCTTGATTTCAATTGAATAATCACCGATTCCTATGACATTCGTTACGGCTCCGTCCTTATCGGTACTCTTGCCGACGGAATAAAGTTCCGTCTGCTTTCCCGAACCGTCCGTGTATGTAAACTTTTTTCCTGCCTCTACGTTTTCCGTAGTGCCGATTTTGCCGCCTTTATCGATTACAGTCTCTTCAGACTTCTCCGTCTTCTTTGCATCATCGACTGCCTGAGTCACCTTTTCGGGATCTGCACCGGTAACGTTGTTTCCCATTTTCTTCATAAGAGAGAGAGCCTCATCACATGAGACAAGCGCAACCAAAAGAAAAACCAATAAAAGAGCATTCAGAAATATTCTCTTCATCATTTCCTCCCCAATTGTGGATTCCGTTTATCAAATCATAAATGATTATACATCATAAAATGTTACAAGTGTGAAAATTCTTATGCAAAAAATCAGTTACGGTTTCAACTGACCGGAAAACCGGACATCAGGAAAAAAGAGAACCTCCCGTTCCATCTTGATGAAGCCGCAGATAAAGTGTAGACTTTCCTCCAGCTGTTGAAAAACAGTGAGTTTCCTTCCGTATGGAAGAGATATAGTGACGGGAACCCGCCGGCATATCCGGAGTAAGAGGTTTGCGAAAGGAGTGACTACCATGGCAGTAGTAACAATGAAGAGCCTGCTCGAATCAGGCGTACATTTCGGCCAT
>CAVBWE010000187.1:0-3466 GCA_963598715.1 Sphaerochaetaceae bacterium
GTCAGCTGACTCGATTGAGGAAATACGCTGGGAGATTATTATCTTCGTCATTCCCGACACTTCGTTCTGCAGTGCCTCCCTGATTGACCTGTCAGTTGCGGTATCGACTGCAGATGTGGAATCGTCCATAATGAGAATCCTCGGTTTTTTCAGAAGTGCACGCGCTATGCACAGTCTCTGTCTCTGTCCGCCCGAGAAATTGCTGCCGCCCTGCTCAACCGTGCTGTCGAAGCCGTTCTCCTTCTCCATGACGAAGGAATATGCCGAAGCCACTTCCAGGGCCTTTTTCATCTCTTCGTCCGTTGCATCCGCGTTACCCCACCGCAGATTGCTTCTGACGGTGCCGGAGAAAAGCGTGTTCTTCTGCAGCACTACCGATACGCTGTTTCTCAGTGCCGTGAGGTTATAGTCCCTGACATCCCTTCCTCCGACCTTCACCCTTCCCTTTGTCGCATCATAGAGACGCGCTATAAGGGAAACAAGCGTCGTCTTTCCGCTTCCTGTCATTCCGATGATGCCTATCATCTCCCCGCTTTTTATCTCCAGGTTTATATCCCTGAGGACAGAGGAGCCTTCCTTATAGCCGAATGAAACATGCTCGAAGACGACAGAGCCGTCATTAACTTCCGTCTCGCCGCATGTGTTGCCGTCCATCGTGGGAGTATAGCCCAGGACTTCACTCACCCTCTCCATGCTCGGTTTTGACATCGAGTACATGATGATTATCATACCCGTCATCATCAGCGAGGAGAGTATCTGGGTGGAGTATGTGAATATGCTCATGAGGGCACCGGTATCCATACTGCCGCTGTTGACAAGCCGTGCACCGAAATAGGAGATGGCTATCATACAGCCGTAGGAGACGAACATGACAAGAGGATTCATCAGGGCCATCATCTGTTCCGCCTTCATGAAGTTATCCCTTATGTAGGATGCACTTTCGTCAAACTTCTCCTTCTCCCGTTCCTCCCGGACAAATGCCTTCACGGTTCTTATACCCGAGAGATTTTCTCCGACAACCTGATTGAAGCGGTCGAATCCCTTGAATGCCGCAGTGAAATAACCGTGTGTCCTGTGTGTCATGAACCACACTCCCGCAGCCATCACAGGAATGACAATGACGAAAATCAGGGACAGCGAACCGCCGTTTCTGAGGCACATGACTGCTGCGAAAACAAGCATCATGGGAGACCTCACGAACATCCTTATCGACATGCTGAAAAGCATCTGGATACGCTGCACATCCGTTGTGAGCCGGGTAATGAGGCTCGAGGGGCTGAATCTGTCGATGTCGGCAAAGCTCAGTTTCTGGACCTTGTCATAGAGGTCATGACGGAGATTGGTGGCAAAGCCTGAGGCTGCAACCGACCCGAAATGTGCTCCCAGGACGCCGAAAGTCAGGGAGAGAAGCGCACTGACGACAAGCAGGGCCGAGAGGATGATGATGGTCCTCATGTCCATATTTGCCACTCCGACGTCGATTATCCGGGCCATGATGGCAGGAATGAGAACCTCCATCAGAACTTCAAGCACCATGAACAGCGGTGTTACAAGGGCTTTTTTCCTATATTCCCTTACGCGGGAGAAAAGTTCCGTTATCAAGACTATACTCCGTAAAAATACTAAGAGAATCGGTGCAGAAAATTACCGAAACATATTCTAAATAATTAAATTGCAACGAACAGTCAACATGAAAAAAGGCTCCCGTCTGACCGGAAGCCCATTCTCCACCAAATCTCCTCAATTCTCATCCTATTGTGGAGAAGTGTGTTACAGGAAGAGAGAAAACAACGGCCTTTCCCTTCTGTCTGAGAAACGGCAGGCTGTCGATCTTCCTTATGATTCTCTCTGCAGTCTCCTTCTCCTCGACAATCACAAGGACTTCCTTCTCTGCAGTAATCGGATAACCGAAGAACTTTGTATCATCAGGCCTTGCCGTGCCGTGGCCCTTTATGACGGTTCCGCCCTTTGCGCCTTCCTTTCTTGCTGCATCCATTATGTCGTCGGCATAGCCGAGTTCACATATGACCTGTATCATTACAAGGTTCTTTTCATTTTCCATATCATTCTCTCCTTTTTCGCCGAGAAGGGCGACGACACCCTTTGTCCTGAGGTCCTTCAGACCCTCAAGGCACTTCTTCTCGATACTGTCGTTCAGCATGCTCAGGAGAATCTCCTTCTTGCTGTCCCCCAGACCGAGCATCGAAAGAATCGAGGTAGGTGCAGTACCATGGGCATTGAGAACGGTCCCTCCGTAAGCCCCGCTTTTTCTCAGTGCATCCATGACCTTGGCGGAATCCCCCTTGTCAACTATTGCAAAAAGCATCTTTCCCATAGTCATTTCTCCTCCTTTTCCATCTTCCGGCTTCTCCTGACACTGATGGAGAAGACAAGTCCCAGTATCTCAATTGCAAGAATCGGCATCATCGCTATGAGACCGATCATACCGAATGCCATGCTTGCGGGATCCGAAGCAAGCACAGAGGAAGCCCCGGAGACGAACGGCAGAAGGAACGTCGAACTCATGGGTCCCGTCGCAACTCCGCCGGAGTCAAATCCTATTCCGACGAAAAGCGTCGGCACAAACGGCAGCAGGGCAATTACTACGGCATATCCCGGAAGAAGGAAAGCCCAGATTGATGTTCCGTTGATGATACGTATCATGCTCAGAGCAACCGCCGCCGCCACACCCACGGCTATGAATGAGAGCAGCACCAGTCTCTTTATCTTTCCTTCACTGACTTCTTCAACCTGCTCTGTAAGAACCCATATGGCCGGTTCCGCAAGAACAACACAGGCCCCGAGTACAAGCCCTATCGGGATAAGCGATGACGGAAGAACCCCGGCAATCGTCTGTCCCAGCATTCTCGCCACGCTCATGAATGACGATTCCACTGCAAAGAGGAACATCGTGATTCCGATATATGAATACAGGATACCCACATACATCCTCGTTGCCCTGATCCGCGGAAGCTTCATGAAGAAAACCTGTACAAGAACACAGATAAGCACAAGCGGGAAAAGCGACTTCGTTACGGAAACGACGACTTCCCTGAGTACGGTAAGCATGCCGGAAGAAGTGCTCTCGCCGGCAGCAATGCTGTTTCCGCCCCCCATTATCGCTCCAAAGACAAGAACGGCGACGACAGGCCCGATTGATGCGATTCCCGTATAACCGAAGGAATCCTCCTCATGGCTTCCGTGGACGGAGGCAACTCCCATTCCGAGTGCCATGATGAACGGTACGGCCATCGGTCCGGTAGTCGCACCACCGGCGTCGAAGCCGACGGAAACGAAGAATTCCGGAACGAATGAGGCTGCAATGAACATCATCGCCACACCCAGGGCCATCGTTATCTTGAGGGAAAAACCCGAAAGTGCCCTGACATAGCTCAGAGCCATGAAAAGTCCCACGCCGATGGCAATGATGAATACGAGGACAGATGAACTCAGGCCATCCTTCATC
>CAVBWE010000188.1:0-7572 GCA_963598715.1 Sphaerochaetaceae bacterium
CCTTTTCTCTTCACTGGCCGTATACAGGCGCTTCTTCTATTCGCCGGTGAAGCACCAGAATGATATCGAGTATCTCAAGAAGAACTATGAGTATGCCGTCCGCATAAGGGAAATGACGGAAAGGATGGCTGAGGTTCCCTGCGAGATTGTTCATATAAAATCAAGGGACGGCCTCAGCCTTGAAGGAAGATATTATGCCTCCCGTGATCCTCTCCTGCAGCCTACCGTCATATGTGTTCACGGCTACAGGGGCATCTCCATCATGGACTTCTCCGGAACCGGGCCGATGATGATGGAGGAGAAAATGAATGTCCTCCTGATATCACAGCGGGGATGCATGGGAAGTGAAGGTCATACGATTACGTTCGGAATCAGGGAGAGGGACGACCTTCTTGAATGGGTGAAGTACGTACAGGAGAGAAACGGGGAGAATGCGCCGGTCTATCTCATGGGAATATCCATGGGAGCACATACCGTACTCTATTCCTCGTCGTCCCTCCGCGGTGTGAACGTCCGCGGAATAATCGCCGACTGCCCGTATACATCATCGAGGGCAATTACGGACGAGGTGCTCTCCAGAGCTCATTTTTCCCCGGTCCTTCTGAGATGGTTCGTCAATCTTACGACATGGCTCTGGGGAGGATTCCTCCTCAGAAAGGAAGGTGCCACGGAAGAAGTCAGGAATACGGATATACCGGTTCTGCTCATACACGGCACCTGTGACAGGCTCGTTCCGTTCTCGATGAGCGAGGAAATCGCCTCTTCAAATCCTGACAGGGTTACACTTGTTGCAATTGAAGGAGCCGGTCATGCGATGAGCTATATGACTGACAGGGAGAAATACACTCAGGCCGTCAGGGCATTCGTGCGTTCTACAGTATGATTTCCTCTCCGTCATCCGGAACAAAGACATTCCCGCTGTAGTATTGCCGGGCTTCAGCGCTGTAGCGCTCCTTGCGGCTGCCGATTCCCGATTTGTCCTCGGTGTGGTAGAGAATGAGATTCTTCACTTCAAGCGACGAGGCAAGGGCGGAAGCCTCCCTGACAGTGCTGTGGTTCTTCTCATACGGGTGATATATATCCCTGTCCCCGTAGAGACAGAATGCTTCGTGCGTGAGCCAGTCACAGTTCCGGGCAAGGTGGAAGTTGCTTTCGTCAAGGGGTTCGTCTCCGGCATTGACAAGCCTGATTCCCCCGCTTTCAAGGACAAAGCCGTCCTGCCTGAGCTTGGTCGATCTTATGTCGAACGGCGTCAGTATCCCGTCCGCTGTTTCAATTCCTTCTCCGCTTCTGTTTGCAATGAAGAGGATTTTGTCTCCGAACAGCGAGCACACCCTGGATGTAAGGGTTGCCTTCATGAACGGAATGATGAGGTCAATCAGTTCTTCATGGGCATGGACCAGGAAGACCTTATCCCTTTTTCCCTTCCTCATCTCCTCTGCCATTCTCCGGATGATCCAGATGCATCCGAGAAGATGGTCTATGTGGGCATGTGTAATGAAAAGCCTGTCGAGACTTGTGAGGCTGATCTTCTTTTCTTCAAGAATGGAAAGGACGGCATTTCCTCCTCCTGCATCAACAAGAATCCTCTCCTGTGGAGTGTCCATTACAAAGCATGTGTTGTATATTTTCGTGGCCTGTGCATTGCCTGTCCCGAGAAATGTTATTTTCATGCGGACATTCTGAATCATTTTTGCTTTTTGTTGAATAGCGGGTGCCGAAGTGACCGGTCCGGAGGCGGAGGAGTGCCTCGGAAGTCTCTCCTCTGATGTTCTCCTCAGGGCAGATTCCAGCGGCAGATCCTGACCCGGCTATGCAAAATGACGAAGTGAATCGGCATACCGTCCCGACCTTCGGACACGGGGTGCGGAAAGAGTCATCTTGAAAATGTATTTATTTGTGGTATCATGTTGTAAAAACAACGGATGAGGGGTCTGTATAATGAAGAAAATTCTTGCACTGCTGATGATACTGCTGCTTGCAGCTGTGGTTTTCGTATCGTGTGACAATAATGTAGAGGCAATTGAGAATGAAAATCCAGATGCAGAGCTGGAAACTGATCTATGTAACGTTGCATTCGATCTTGACGGGGGAGAAGGCTATATTCATGAGCAGAATGTCGTAAAGGGCGGAAAACTTGAAGAAGTGAAGAATCCTGTAATGGAAGGTTTTTATTTCTTAGGCTGGAAAACGGAAGACGGCAAAGCTTTCAATATAGCGAAAGATAAAGTTGACGGTGATATGATTCTGACTGCGGAGTGGAAGAAGGATTTCAAGGTCGGTGACAGAGGTCCCGGCGGCGGAGTCATATTCTATATCGCAGACAGCACGAAGGAATCGGAATACACGGACGCTTCAGGAAACAAGCAGAAACTTCAATGGAAATATCTTGAAGCTGCACCATGCGATGTCTCCAGGGATACTGAATGGGGAAGCGATGGAGAGTACGGTACAGAAACCGGTATCGGAGACGGATGGAGCAATACCGGGAAACTCAGGGAAGCGGGGATAAATAATTTCCCTGCAGCCAGGGCTTGTATTACGTACAGCAACAACGGATTTTCTGACTGGTTCCTGCCGAGCGGGGATGAGCTCAATGAACTTTATGAAGCAAAGAAGAATAATTCTGCAGTGGAGGCCATAGCTCCCGACGGCGGCAGTCTCTGGCATTCCGGTTATTACTGGACAAGTTCCGAGCACGAAGGAAATAAATCCTGGTTCCAGGATTTCGGGAGTGGAGAGAGGGACTTCACTTGTCGCGACGACCAGAAAAACGTGCGCCCCGTCAGAGCTTTTTAAGAGCCCGGAGATTACCCCCTCCCTTGAGGGAAATGCGGATTATCGCAATTGAAATTACAGACTGTCTGTTTCCTGAGTCAGAGCGGAGACAGACAGTTTGATTTCACATGATTTTCTGGCGGTATCTCATGTATTCGTCTATGGCTTCGTGAAACTTCTCTCTTCTCCCTTTCCCGTCAGATCTTCCGTTTCCTGAGGAAACCGGATTAATCCGCCGTGGAGGGTATTTCCCGGAAATCGTTTTTCCGGAGGCCGGAGACTCCATGAGTGCCATCTGTCCTTTGTTGCCAGTATGGAGATTTTCCGAAGCCCGTTACGGATGAGAGCGTAATGAAGCATTCCGGTAAGTAATTGAAGCTTCCTAGAAAGGCTGCGCTCTGTCGGAGGCGGGGTATGGAGAAGATGATCCGGATACTCCGGCTCAGCTCTGCAGTTATCCGGAACGGGTATTTCCTGCTGAAAAACACGCTCTCGGGCAGCAGGACTCTGCCCGGACGGGAAAACTCAGGAAATATCACCGGGAGATTTTCCTAAAATACTTCTTGGAAGCACAATCTGTGATAGAATGCATTATCATTGGAGGGCCCCATGGGACTTATAAAGGCGATATTCGGAGCAGCCGGCGGAACGATGGCTGATCAGTGGAAGGAATACTTCTATTGTGACTCACTTGACGGTGACACGCTTGCCGTAAAGGGAAAAAAGAGAACGGGATGGAGAAGCTCCAACACGAAGGGCAGTGACAACATCATATCGAACGGATCCGGCATAGTTGTTGCAGACGGAGAGTGCATGATAATCGTCGACAACGGAAAGGTCGTCGAGGTGTGTGCCGAGAGCGGCGAGTACACATATGACAAGTCGAGTGAGCCCAGTCTCTTCACCGGGGGGCTCGGAAAGGGAATCCTTGATGCATTCCGGACAATGGGCAGGAGATTCACCTATGGCGGTGACGAGGCCAGGGATCAGAGGGTCTACTATTTCAATACCAAGGAAATCATTGACAACAAGTTCGGGACGGCAAATCCTGTCCCGTTCCGTGTGGTTGATGCGAAGCTGAACCTGGACCTTGATGCCCAGGTCAGGTGCTCGGGGGTCTATTCCTACAGGATTGCCAATCCGCTGACTTTCTACATGAATCTCTGCGGAAACATGGCTGAATCGTTTACGCGTGACATGATTGACTCCCAGCTCAAGAGTGAGTTCATCTCGGCTCTGCAGCCTGCCTTCGGGAAGCTCAGCGACCTTTCGCTAAGACCGTATCAGATAGTGAATCATACGGGAGAACTCGAAGAGGCAATGAACCGGGTCCTCAGTGAAAAATGGATGAATGCAAGGGGAATCAGGATCGACAGCGTCGCAATAAGTTCGCTCACCGTGCCTGATGAGATAAATACGATGATCCAGAATGCCCAGAAGGCATATATGATGAGTTCCTCCGTAATGGCACGCGGAACGCTGGTTGAAGCACAGGCGGAAGCGATGAAGAGTGCCGCAAAGAACTCAGGCGGTGCGATGAACGGCTTTGTGGGAATGTCGATGGCGGGAAGGGCCGGAGGTGTGGATGCAAATGCCCTGTTTTCTTCCGAAGCTTCTTCCGCGGGGAATGCAAAGCCTTCCCTGTCATCCTGGACATGTTCATGCGGGGCAGTCAATACGGGCCTTTTCTGTCCGGAATGCGGAAGGAAGAAGCCGACGGAGAACAAGCCCGGCTGGATCTGTTCCTGCGGTACGGAAAACTGGGGCAAATTCTGCACTGAGTGCGGAAAGAAGAGACCCGAGAGCGTGAAGTACCGCTGCTCGAACTGCGGCTATGTCCCCACGGATCCTGCAAAACCTCCACGTTTCTGCCCCCAGTGCGGTGACAGATTCGACGAGGAAGACAGGCAATGACGACACAGTACAAGTGTCCCTGCTGCGGCGGAACGATAGCATTCGATTCCGCCACGCAGAAGATGAAGTGCCCCTATTGCGATTCCACCTTCGATGTCGAGAGCCTCAAGGCTTATGATGATGTCCTTTCCGGTGAGAACGCAAAAGAGGAGAGTGCCGACATAGAGGACAGCAGGAATGAATGGGATGATGAAACACTCAGGCATTATGTCTGTCCTTCGTGCGGCGGAGAAATCATCACCAACGAGACACTTGCCTCCACTGTCTGTCCCTATTGCTCGAACAACGTCATACTGATGGACAAGTTTGAGGGAGATTTGAAACCCGACTGTGTCATTCCGTTCAAAATCGACAGGAAGAATGCAATGGATCTTTTCCGAAGGAGCCTTAAGGGAAAGCATCTCCTTTCAAAATCCTTCAGTACCGAAAACCGTATAGAGAGCGTAAAGGGGGTCTATGTGCCGTTCTGGCTCTTTTCCGGGGACAGCGACTCCTCCCTGACGTACAGGGCAACAAGGGTTGAGACCTGGGCGGATCCGAACTATACATATACGAAGACGAATCATTATCTTCTGCACAGGGAAGGTTCCGTACACTTTGATTATATTCCCGTTGACGGAAGCAGCGTGATGGACGATTCCCTCATGGAAGCCCTCGGACCGTTTGACTTCTCTTCTGCAGTTGATTTTCAGACTGCATACCTCTCAGGCTATCTTGCCGACAGATACGATATAACGCAGGAAGAGGGAAAACCGAGAGCTCTCGAGAGGGCAAGGACATCAGTTGAGAAACTCATCCGGGCGACGGCTCAGGGATTTACCGGTATTACGAAGGAAACGGAGAAAAACAGTTTTACGGGAGGAAAATGCAGGTACGGTCTCTTTCCCGTATGGCTGATCAATGCAACGTGGAAGGGCAGGACATACCTATATGCAGTGAACGGCGAAACGGGAAAATTCGTCGGTAACCTTCCCCTGGACAAGAAGAAATCCTTTTTCTCATGGCTGGCGGCAACCGTCATTCTCGGCTCTGTCTTTCTTCTCGGATTCTATTGCGTATGGGCGCTTTGAGGAGTGAAAAATGAAAAGAATTTCTGTTCTGATTCTTGTCATTCTCTTTTCATTCAGTGCCGTTTCTGCCGTATATCTCAGGGATGAAGCAGCACTTCTCGGTGAAGAGGAAAGGGCGGGCATTGAAAGAATACTCTCGGATGTAAGTGCAAGAACGGGAATAAGTACCGTCATCGTTACGGACAATAATACCGGTGACAATGACATAATGTCGCTTGCCGACGCAATAATTGAAGAGCCTGAGTACGGTGATGACGGAGCCCTCTTCTTCATTGATGCCGGACACGGACAGTTTTACATATCCACAACGGGATACGCACTCTATGCGCTTGATGACAATGCATTGAGTGAGTACAGTCTCCGCCCTGTCATAAGCGATCTCTCCTCCGGCTTTTACTATCGCGCATTCACGAAATGGGCTAACCATGTTGAAAAGCAGGCATCGCTCTCGCCGCGTTCAGATTATGAATCTTCTGTCCTGACGGATAGCGGAGACTGGAGAAGAAGCGGTGAGAAGAAAGCTTTTTCATGGGGGCCGTGCATATTCTTCTCCTTTGCCATCTCAGGCTTCATATCGTTATTCTTCATATCCAGGGAGAAAAAGAAACTCAACAGTGCTGTTGCAGTCAACAATGCAGACGATTACTGTGAAAAGGACGGTTTCAGGCTGACTGTGAGAAATGACATATTCCTCTATTCCAATGTAGTAAGGACCAGGAGAGCACGGAGCACGGGGCCGCAGAGTCATCACACATCAACTCATGTATCCTCTTCGGGAAGGATGCATGGCGGAAGGGGCGGACGGTTCTGAGAGCATCCGCAATTGAAAATCAAGTCCGGAATTCCAGAGGATGCACTGCCTTCTGAAGGGAGAAACTTATATTTTGTGCCTTCCAGGGGTTCTGCTGTGCCGGGAAAGGAGCCTGAAAGGGCTTTCTTTTGCTGTCTTCAAGCTTCTGCATATCAAAACCCCTCTCCTGGCGGGAAAGGGGTGACGCATTCTCTTTCAAGCGTTGATGTCGTTATTCTCCGTTGAGCATTCCGGAAATGACCTTTATTGCAGATTCGGAGGAATAGGACTTACCGAGGATATTGCACTTGTAGAGTGTGATTTTATCAAGACTTCCGGGAATGTCTGAAACTTCCTTCAGTCCGGCCTCGATATCGAAGATTGTGTCGTTGCCGATTTTCTCGCTCAGAGCAGCGTACAGGGTGGCTTTCTTATTTGTGAAGTCAAGTGTTGCCGCAAGCTTTGCACTGAGGACAAATTTACCCTTCCCGACATTGAGCTCGATGCTGTCGATGCTGATATCGATTGTCCCTTTCATTACTGCTTCGTCGCCTTCTTTCAGAGGAGCTGTATATGAGAAGTCATCGGAGATTTTCAGGGAAGTCCTGCACTTGAGTGTCGCAAGTTCGGTGTCTCCCTTCTTCAGTGAGATTTCATCGACAGTGATGATTTTCCTCCCGCTGAGTGAGATGCCGGAAGACAGTACTGCCGTATAGGTTGTATTCGAGTTGTCAGTCAGAACGAATGTGAATGTAGCCTTCGGTGCCTTTGCTGCTGCCGCAAGGAGCGGGTCAATACTCTTCATAAGCATTTCCATGCTGATTTCGCCATCGCTTCCGGATCCATTGAGATTATATGAGAGGGCCATCATATCCAGGGTGAGCGGACTGGTGAAGTCATTGAGTACACACGTTTTCAGTTCCGAAGAACCGGCCGTCCTGTACTGGATTCTGCTCGACTTCCCGATATAGTCAAGTTCTACCTGGATCAGCGAATATTCGCCCGGAACAAGTCTGGACT
>CAVBWE010000189.1:0-4927 GCA_963598715.1 Sphaerochaetaceae bacterium
TGTATACGGTGTCAGCCGTGATGGAGAGAATTATCCGGCATTGCGAGAACAGATGCAGTGAGTTCTCTCAGACGTTATCAGGAGCGGAATTTTCCGGTATTCCGTATTCTCCGGGGGTGCGCTGAAACACCACCGGAGAGAAACCTGTGATCTCCAAAAACCCGGGACGCAAAAAGATTACACAGCATAAGGAACGGGGCCCTTAAAGAGCCCCGATGAAGGAAGAAAGGATAACTTCACTTCCAGGACGAGTCGATGCTGTTGTCCTTGAGGTTGATGCATTTTGCTCCGCTTTCCGCGGTAATGACATTAATGTAGTCATAGCCGTTGTCCGTAACGATGCCGACAACTTCGATTACCTCGATATTCGTAAGGCTTGTGCTTGTCTTTGCGCTTACGCTCTTGTTTTCCGCAACGTAGACTTCCTTGAGGTCATTGAGTATGAAATATACCTTGTCGCCACTGGAAAATGCCTTTGCCCTTGAACCTGTAACGGAAGTTGAGGACGGAGTATATATCTTCGTGTCGTTATAGTAGAAAGCGTCCGTGAGAGTCACGTAGTAGCCTTTTGCATGGGTTCTGAAACTGTTTGTGTTCTCATAAGAAGTGAAAGACGAGTCATATGGAGTGAATATCCAGCACTTCTTGTCCTTTATTCCCATGTAGAGTCCGTCTCCGATATAGCTGACATCTGTATAATCGACATCCTTCCATTTGTCGGAGGATGAGAGGAATTCATCCTTTGTTCCATAGAAAGTTCCGTATTTCACAGTTCCGTTTTCAGTCTTCGTATATACAAAGGCATACTTGTCCGTGTTGACGTCATCCAGCGCAACGCCGCCCCTTATGACTTTCGTATTATCCAGGTTCGAGGGTGTATCGGTTCCGTCATGAGAAAGCTTATGGTATGAAGAAGAGCTTTCGTCGTAGTAGTAGACTTCCCAGTCGTCCTTTGTATTTCCCGTTGCAAGAATGGAGTTTGTTGCAATACGTCCGTTTCCGACGGCCTCCGCCGAGACTTTTGCGCCTTTTTCGTCGAGAACGATTATGCCTTCGTCCGTAGCGACGACAAAAGATTTATCACCCGACATTCTGCCGAGAACCGACTTTATGGTGTAGCTTTCCTTCTTGACGGATTTTCCGGCATCCTCGAAGAGCCCGGAAGCAGAATCAAGATTGCATGATGCTGCCGTTATCAGAACAATAAGTGCCGTTATGATGATTGCTGTCCTTTTCATGTCTGTATCCCCCTAGTTGCGGTATGTGGCAAAGAGAAGTGCGGGTACGGATGAATGCAGTCCGTTCTTCTCCGTTCGGAAATAGAGTTCGGGTGTGAAGCTGATACCCCCCTTGATTCCGATGGCCCAGTGTTCCGTTATGAAGTACCTTACTCCCACACTGAGGGACGATGAGAGCGAGAACATGGACTTGTCGTTGTACGAGAGATATGCAAAGCCCAGGCCGAGGGAGAGCGGGAGTTCGAATTTTCCCTGCACGGGAACCCAGGAAGCCTTCGCGAGAAACGGAACAATGGTGAACAGCTGCTGATCTGTACATCTGTTGAACTGGTAGCCGATTTCACCGCCTACGCTGAAAAGCCTTGAAACAAAGACTTCATAGTCTATTGAACCGTATCCCCCGATATTGAAGTGGGTATTTTCATCTCCCCAGAGGAAGGAACTGTTCCATGAGCCGTCTTCATTTCTGTAGGAATTGGAGAGCGGTAAATCCACACCGGCTGAAATCTGAAAGACCTGTGAGCCCGTATCATAATAACTCTCGGAAAATAAGAAAGCCGGGAGAAGGAGAATAATCAGAACGAATATGACTGGTTTCTTTTTCATAGTGACAGTATACATAAATCGGTCTTCTAATTCAAATTGAGTATTGTAGTCGGCCTCAAGTATGAAGTAAAATCCACTCGTGACTGAATTAAAGTGCAAGGAACTCTCATCAGAAATACTTTCTTCCATCAGGGAAAAGGGACTTCTCTTTACCGGAAAAGGAAATAGAGCGCCGTCTCTCGCTGTTGTACTCGTAGGTGACAATCCAGCGAGCCTCTCGTATGTCAAAAGCAAGGCGAAAAGATGCGATGAACTCGGCTTTGTGCATTTTCAATATTCCTTGAGTGAAGATTCTCAGGAGAAAGATGTCGTGTCGCTTATAAAAAGCCTTAACGAGGATGACGACGTCGACGCAATTCTTGTTCAGCTGCCTCTGCCGGGCCATATATCTGCAGAGCATGTCATATCCGCGATAGATCCGTCAAAGGACGTTGACGGATTTTCTGCTTTTTCGCTGGGAATGCTTACAAGGGGAAAACCCTCTTTCATCCCCTGTACACCGCTTGGAATAGCAATGATTCTCGAACACTGGAAAATAGAGACAAGGGGAAAGAGGGTATGCATAATCGGACGCTCGGATATCGTCGGACGGCCGCTTTCAATCCTTCTCTCGTCTTCCCCGTATGATGCAACGGTAACGCTCTGTCATTCGAAGACGGAAAACCTGAAGGAAATCACACTTGAAAGCGAAATTGTGATATGTGCAGTCGGCAAGCCGGATTTCATAGATTCATCATTCATCAGTGACAATAGCGTTGTCATCGATGTGGGAATCAACAGGGTGGAGGACAGAACAAGCCGCAAAGGCTACGTCATCAGGGGGGATGCCGACTACCAGTCCTTTCTCAAGCGCGATGTCATGATCACTCCCGTTCCCGGAGGAGTGGGACTGATGACGGTATGCGGTCTGATGTACAACACACTCCTTGCGGCAGAAAGAAGGGTAGGTTATGAAGAAATATCTCATTGAAACATACGGCTGCCAGATGAACACTGCGGAGAGCAACGCCATCGAAACGCTTCTCCGGGGCAGGGGACTTGAGAGGACGGAGAATGCGGAAGACGCGGACGCGGTCATCATCAACACGTGCTCCGTGCGGAAAACCGCAGAAAACAGAATCTGGGGAAGGCTCGGGTACTACCATGCATGGAAGAAGAAGAGGAATTTTCTTCTGATTGTCACGGGATGCATGGCCTCCCGCATGCGCGGTGAACTGAAAGAGGAAGCACCTTTCGTTGACTATGTACTTTCGAATGACGACAAGGCCGCAATTGCGGACATAGTCTCAGGACGGGAGACGGAAGAAAAGGGATATACTTTCCTCTCGTCCTATTACAGGGAAGGAGAGTTCTCCTCATACATTCCCATCATGAACGGATGCAACAACTTCTGCTCTTACTGCATCGTTCCCTACGTCCGTGGACGCGAGATTTCACGCCCTGTGGAGTCTGTAATAGAAGAAGTGAAGTTTCTTGATGAAAAATGCGTCAGGGAAATAACCCTCCTCGGTCAGAACGTCAACTCCTATTCTTCCGTGTACAGGGGTGAAAAAGTTGATTTTCCCCGTCTGCTGGAAATCATCATACCTTATTTGAAAAATATTCTCTGGATCCGTTTTGAGTCTCCCCATCCCAAGGATTTCTCGGATCACCTCATATCCGTAATTTCCGGTTGTGACAGGGTCTCAAAGCACATACATCTTCCCATGCAGTCCGGAAACACGAGAATCCTCGGGCTCATGAACCGTCATACGACGAGAGAAAAGTTCATATCCCTTGTGGAGAAAATGTATATGAAGATACCCTCTCTCACACTCTCTACGGATGTCATAGTCGGTTTTCCCGGTGAAACGGAAGAAGAGTATGAGGATACCCTTTCGATGATGGATATAATGCATCCCACCGAGGCATTCATGTACTATTACAATCCCCGTGAGGGTACACGCGCTGCAGGAATGCCGGAGCAGATTGACGAAAAGGAGAAAACAAGAAGACTGGAAAATCTCATTGCCCTCCAGCTTGAGAGACAGAAGAAAATCAGGGAGGACTCTCTTCCGCTGAGAAGAACGGCAATAGTAACTTCTGAAAGCCGCGATGACAGGAGCCGCTATCTTGCACGTGACGAGCATAACTATTATTACTCGGTTGAGCCGCTCAAGAGTCATGAGAACGGAGATGTGATAAGCGTTTATGCAGACGTTCTTCAGGGAAATACATTCAGGGGGAAGGAAATTGAAGGACTGGGATGATTTCATTTCTCTTCTTGAGAAAAGCAGAAGAACATGTGTACTGACAGGAGCCGGCATCAGTACGCTCTCGGGTCTCAGTGACTTCAGAAGCAGCAGCGGCTATTATTCCGCCAGATTCGGAAACATACGGGTCGAGAAGCTCCTGGATATCTCGTTCTTCCTTTCTCATCCTGACCTGTTCTATAAGTGGGCAGGAAAAGAGTGGTACAGCTTCAATGACTACAGGCCCAATATCATTCATTCCGTTCTTGCCCTGATGGAAAAAAAGGGAATCATAACGGATGGTATCTGGACTCAGAACATTGATTCGCTGGACAGAGAAGCAGGAGTAAGGAACCTCTACGAGCTGCACGGTACACTCAGGACAGGCTCCTGCACTGGATGCGGTAAAAAATACACATATGATGAAATGCGCTCCATGCTTTCGCACTCTTCTGTTCCTCTCTGCAGGAGCTGTTCATCCCTGATCCGCCCTGACATCGTATTCTACGGGGAGGGTCTGGACGAAAAGATTGTATCAAAGGCCTTTGAGACAGCAGAAAGTGTTTCCCTGATGATAGTTCTCGGCTCTTCCCTTGTCGTCAATCCCGTTGCATCGCTGCCGTATTACACGCTCAGAAACGGCGGAGACGTTGTTATTGTAAACAGGGACAGTACATACTTAGATGATAAAGTGTCTGTTAAATTTGAAAATCTCGAGGAGTGGGGCACAAAACTGTACAATTATCTTCAAAAATGATTCAGTTTGAAAAATGAGGTTTGTTTATTATTAGCTTTAAAATTAATATATTCTAGTCTAGTTAAAATATCTATTGGGGGTGTTCTGGTTTCGAC
>CAVBWE010000190.1:0-4639 GCA_963598715.1 Sphaerochaetaceae bacterium
GAATTGTCTATGACCTCATACACAAGATGGTGCAGGCCGTCTATCCCGGTAGAACCTATGTACATACCGGGACGCTGTCTTACAGCCTCCAGACCCTTGAGGACAGTTATTCCAGATGAATTGTAACTATCAGCAGCCTTTACTTCTGCCGCCAGTTCCTCGGCAGTGTGACCTGCGATTTTCTTTTCCTCTTCCATGAATTTTCCTTATCGTTGGATTCCTCACGCGCGTGCGTGATTATAATATTATAGACATTGTATCACATCAGAGGTTTTTTTTACAAGGTTGCACATAAAAAAACGTTATAACTTAATTTATTTTAATATATACATTTATTCCAAACGTTAAAATTAATTTTTCTCTTCTTGCCCTCACAAAATCATTTAGTTATCATAATTTTACTATGGACGACTCAACAACACTCTGGAACGACACCAAATCAGTCCTGAAAGATACTCTTCCACCGGAGGTGAAGGCTTTTCTCGACGATATAACAATAAAGGAAATCTCAGACTCCGCCGTAAGTCTCGCCGCCCCGTCAGATTTCGTGGTAAGCATAATAGGGGACCACAAGACGGTGATAGAGAACTGTCTGTCCGAAAATGCCGGAAAAAACCTGAAGGTCAGCTTTGTGACCGACAGATCAATTGCATCAAAAAAGACCAGGTCTGCCGAAAAGAACACCAAAACAGAAAAGAAGACAGAACAGAAGGAGACAAAGAGAAGGAACCCGACCCTGAATCCCAGATTCACGCTCGACAACTTCATAAGGGGCAACAACTCCGACATAGCGTACAAGGCTGCACAGATCATAGCGATGAATCCGGGAACGACAGCTTTCAATCCCTGTCTCATCTACGGCGGTGTGGGACTTGGAAAAACCCATCTTCTCCAGGCAATCGGCAACTACATAACAGAGAACAATCCAGAGCTCAAGGTAGTCTATGTCACTGCCGAGAACTTCACCAATGAATTCATCGAAAATCTCAGGGATACATCGAAATTCAAGAAGAAATACCGTGAAGTGGATGTTCTCCTGGTGGACGACATACATTTTCTGCAGAAGAAGGAAGCCACCCAGGAAGAACTTTTCCATACATTCGTGGAGCTCAATCACAAGAACAAGCAGATAGTATTCACATGCGACCGCCCCATCAATGAGCTTACCGATATAACGGAAAGACTGAAGACACGCTTTTCAAGCGGCCTTAACGTCGACCTCAGGCCACCCGAGTATGAAATAAGGCTCGCAATAGCAAGGCAGAAGAATGCGGAGGAGAACCTTTCACTTGACGAAAAGGTCCTTGACTACATATCACAATCGGTAAGAACGAATGTAAGGGACCTTGAGGGGGCCCTTATAACCATAAGCGGAATAGCAAAGCTCGTCGGAAAACCCGCTACTGTCGAAATGGCCCGCGACAACATAAAGTCCTTCATTGTCGAAGCACCTTCAGTCAATGTGGACTATTCGATAAACGACGTATTCACTGCAGCCGCGAACTACTTCAACGTATCGCTTGTTGACATGAAGGGCGCATCAAGGAGCCGCAATATAAAGCTGCCGCGACAGATAGCCATCTATGTTGCCTACAAGCATGGTCACTTCACACAGAGCGACATAGGAAAATACCTCAACAAGGACCATACTTCTGTAAGGTACTCCGTAATGCAGGCGGAAAGCCAGATGGAAACGGATGAATCCGTCAGAAAGGCGGTTGATGAAGTTACCAGGCTTCTGATGAAAAAGTCGGATTAAGTGTGGAAAACCGGTTAATAAAAAGTTAAAAATGACAGAAATGATGTTAAAATTCTCACAGTTTTTCCACACGATAAGAATAATGTGAAATCAAAAGGAAGGTTTTTCACAGGTTTTTTAACAGTTTAAATTTTTTCTGCAGAAAGAGATTATTGAGTTTTTAACATTTTTCGGAGACTCTAATACTACTGCTAAGATAAAACATTTATGTTATTATACTAGAAATAGGAGATGCTACTAAAGTGAAATTCATCTGTTCATGCGAAACGATAAGAAAGGAAATAGAACTGGCCTCAGCCTTTACAAGTCAGAAGAACTCTCTCTCCATGACAAGCAATGTCCTTCTGGAAAATCATGGCGACAGACTGACAATAAAGGCACAGGACGGAAAGATGGCATTCATTTCCGCCATCTCCGTATCTACAGTTGTTCCCGGTTCTACGACCGTATTCTGTGAAAAGTTTTCGGAGGTTCTCAGAAACCTGCCGGATGAGGATATGGAATTCACCGAGGAAGAAGGAAAGCTCACTATACATCCCGTCTCGTCCAGCAAAAACATAAACACCACACTGAGAACCATGGATGCATCAAAGTTTCCTGAAATATCATCATGTGAAGATTCCCTGTTCTTCACCCTTCCGCAGAAGGATTTCAACGAAATGTCTGACAGGACTGCATTCTGCGTGGCCGATGAAGTAACGCGTTTCTTCCTTACCGGCGTTCATATCGAAAAGAAGGAAGAGAACAGAATCGTCATGGTTGCAACCGACGGAAGAAGGCTTGCATATACCGAAAATACATTCGAACAGGAGATTCCTGATTTTCCCCAGGTAATCATTCCTGTAAGGTTTCTCCAGCTTGTGGACAAGTGTTCATCCGGTGAAGGGGTGTTCTCTCTTGCCATCACGTCCGACATGATATATGCACGGATACAGGAAAGAATCATAAGTTCAACGCTCATTGCAGGCAATTACCCTAACTATGAAAGGGTTATTCCGCAGAAGCTTGACTATGAGTGCCGCCTTACGGTGGACGATATGGTAAGATCCACATCCCTTACATCCATTTTCACCGAAAGCAAGTCCAGGAAGATTTTCGTCGACATAAACATAGACGGAGTCATGATAAGCGGCGAAAACAACGACTACGGTGACTCGAAGCAGATTATTCCCTGTGAATACAACGGTCCGGCCATGAAAATAAGCTTCAACTCCAATCTTCTTCTTCCTGCAGTAAAGAAGATAGATACCGAATACATGAAGATAAAGCTTACAACACAGAACGGCGCAATGATTTTCTCTCCGGACCCTGAGAAGAATTACTTCTACGTTCTCATGCCGATGCAGGGATGAGATTCACTTCACTGACTTACAGCGGTTTCAGAAACATATTCTCCTCTTCCATAGACGTGGACAGAAAGAATATTGTTCTTTACGGATCCAACGGACAGGGAAAGACAAACATACTTGAAAGTGTATACATTCTTTCATACGGTTCATCGTTCCGTACACCTTTTCTCAAGGAATGTATCAGGCACGGAGAGGAAGGCTTCAGCATAAGCGGCTCGTTTTCAGATGACGGTGAAAACGGCAGGATAGGGCTTTCATACTATGACAGAACACGCAGAATAATTCTTGACGGAAAGGAAATAAAGGACCGTAAGGCACTTATTTATCAATTTCCATGTATAGTTTTCTGTCATGAGGATATCAATTACATAAAAGGAGAACCTGAATACAGAAGGCGGTTCTTTGACCAGATGATGTGTCTGTATTCTCCTTTCTTCTTTGATGAGCTGCGTTCATATCGTGCAATACTCTCTCAGAGAAACGCTGCAGTAAAGAACGGTGACGAGATGCTGATATCACTCTACAACGAACGCCTTGCGGTCCACGGACTGGCAATAATGAAGGAGAGACAGAAGGCAGTTGATGAGTTCAATGCGATATTTCCGGATCTTTTCTCATTCATTTCGGATACCGGTTACCGTCTTGAAGTGACATATCAGCCGTCATGGAAGAATGAAAAAAGCAGCGACATAGTATCCTTTCTTGAAGACAGTGTAGAAAGGGACATCAGGATGAGTACGACAACCAGCGGTCCGCACAGGGACAGATTCTCGGTCATGAGTCAGTACGGGCCCTTCCGTGAGATGGGATCAACCGGGCAGCTCAGGCTCTGTTCCATAATATTCCGCATTGCAGAGGCTGTGTACTTTACAAGGCTTACTTCCAGGAAACCCGTTCTTCTGATAGATGATGTTCTTCTTGAACTTGACAGTATCAAAAGGGGAAAGGTTCTTTCATCCCTTCCTCAATACAGTCAGGCTTTCTTCACATTTCTTCCTGATGAGGAGTACAATGAAAAGCTCGGGGACAGGATCGAATGCGAAGTCAGGGACGGGAGGCTTGAAAGAATTGAAGGAAAAGAACCTGTGGGATGCAATTCTTGAATATCTGGATGAAAGCGATATAGATCTGTCCTACAGGAAATACTATGACGCCTGGCCGGTCATAAGCGGAGTGCGTCTGAGTTCATGCACAAGGCTTTCGTCCATAAGAGATCTGGAGAGAAAGAAGATTCATGTCACGCCGTCATCCCTCTCTGCGAGGTCCCTTCTCAAGCTTGAGGAAAAGGGAATCATGAAAAGATGGAATGAAATGTTCCCCGAAAAAAAAATAGAAAAGATAGTGATTTTGACAGCAAGGCCGTAAATTAAGTTATTGACTAGAAAAGCCTGGATTGCTAAACTTCTGAAACTGGACACTATTGTCCATATTTTTTGAAAATTCATCGCTTGAAAAGCGTTAAAATTGGAGTTGGAGAATGAGCACTAAAGGTATCAGAACTTACCAGCCGAGTAAGACAAAGAGAACAAGA
>CAVBWE010000191.1:0-7153 GCA_963598715.1 Sphaerochaetaceae bacterium
TAAAGCACTAGCACCTCAAGCTAGCGTGTCTACCAATTCCACCACGGCCGCAAGAACATGAGTATCTTAGAAATTAAGAGGTGAAGTGTCAACCGTATTCGGATTAAAAATCCGACTTTTTCGCTGAAGGAGCTGTTTTTGAAAGATAAGGAGGAAGACGTGAGCCTTCCTCCCCTTTTCATTCATTGAAATCATTGTAGTCGATATTCGGGAAAATCGCATTCCTTTTTTCCGCATTTATGAGCCACTCTGTATTTACGGTATTGCGGCACATTGACGAATGAACGACATTGAAGGACCCCAGGTGGTCTTCAATTCTCCGTCTGGCATAACTGACGGAGGTATTGTCATGAATGATGCTCGGCCAGTCGGATGCCATCGCAAGAAGAAGCTCCCTGAGCGACTGATTCAGAAACCTTTTCTTGAGACTTCCCTGATTGGGGAACCTGTCCCTGAGTTCTTCCATTCTCTCCACAGCCTTCAGGAGGTGAGGATAGATATCTGCATTGGATGAATCGAGCCATGTATCAGCTCCGCCGTGGCGTCCCCAGCTTCCTTCATTGATTCTGATTTCATCGAATTCTCCGGGAGTCTCGATTATGGAGGACGGGTAGTCAAGATTATAGATTTCCGCGTCGGAAGATACCCGTCTTATGAACTTCTCCAGGAATGAGATTCCCTCATACCATCTGTGACCGAAGAGCTCGGCATCAAAGGGAAGCGTGAAGAGAGGGTCCTTTATTCCGCATGCCCCGAGAAGGGTTCCCTTCTTCCGTATATTGTAAAGGAAGTTCTCCACATGAAGATTAAGCTTCTCCTCAGCCCTGTACGGCGAATAGTAGTTCTTCTCGTCACTTCTTGAAGTGATTGCATAGTACTTGTATCCGGTGAATACCCTCAGCTGCGGCTCATGCATGTATGGCCCCACATACTCCATCGGAAGATAGTACCCGATATCACGATAGAACTCGCGGTAATCGCTGTCACACGGATAACCGGTCTTGTTTGACCATATGAGGGACGTCAGTGCCCAGTCTCCGGGGAATGCGAAAAGAGAGGAAGGAAGATGAATCGGCCTGTAGCCGCCATACACGGACCTGTCCGGACTCGTGAGGGCAGACTGTGACGGACACTGTATCCATTTTATGCCGTTCTTCAGGAGAAAACCGTCAATATCCGGATAGTAACCGCCTTCAGGAAGCCAGAAGCCCTTCGGATCAGAACCGAAAATCTCGCGGTGAGTCTTTATTCCGACAGCTACCTGTGCATTGACTGCACTCGGATAATCCTTGAAAAGCGGAAGGAATGCGTGGGTTGCCGCGCTGCTGACAAGTTCGATTACACCCTGATCGCTGAGTTTCCTGAATCCGAGAAGGATGTTTCTCCCGAATGCCTCATACACATCGAGGTTACGCTTTGTTTCATTGAGGTAGGTTATTGCCATGTTATGGCACTCCCTCTCCTCTCTCTCCGTCCTTTCAACTTCCTTCTCGCCCAGCTCTATATGACGGTTCATATAGTTCACGAACCTTTCCTGAAGGGGAAGGTCTGTAAGCATCGTGCAGAGAGTCGGAGAGAAACACATGGAAATCCTGAAGCGTATCTTCTCCTCCCTGAGACGGCTGAACATCCTTAAAAGCGGAATATATGTTTCGTTAAGAGCCTCGAAAAGCCAGTCTTCCTCAAGAAACTTTTCGTATTCAAGGTGCCTGACATAAGGCTGATGAGCATGGAGGATCAAATTGATTCTGTTCATTTCCTGTCCTCCTCCCTGTAGTGTGAAATGATGTCGCGGACAACACTGTTCGAGATGACTTCTCCGGTCTTTGTCGTGAGCAGAGAAAAATATACCTTGAAGAGAGTGTCATTCCTCTTCATCTCGTCATAGTGCTCAAGCCAGTAGGATGAAGGAAGATGTATGGTCCCGGATTCCACCAGCACCTCCCTCTTCCCGTTGTGATATTCGACAACCAGCGAAACAGAGCACTCGCTTATGCCCCTGCTGAAGCCGATGTTCCACGCCCTGTCATCATCGCCGATCAGGATATCGTAGGTCTCCTTCTTCCCGTCCCTGCCCGTCATGTTCACTGCAAGTATTACCGTACCCTTCTCTTCTTCAATCCTGTTCGAATCAAGCGACGACAGCGACCAGAAGGCATAACCCCATTCCGTATTCTTGTAAAGCAGATGAATGCTTGTCTCCTGATAGGATTCAGGAAGCCCTTCCACCCCCGGAAGCTCCGTTATCGAATTGGAGTGGCTCACATTGTCAGAGAGGCTTGTGATGTTCCTGACGTTGACGGTTCTCGCAATATCCTCATCGGAATCGAGGTTCGGGCTCTGTTCCTCATACTTTTCTTCAAGGCTCATTATGAGCTCTTCCCTGTCCATGTCAGAAAAGTCTTCAATCCCCTCCTGCTCAGCAATGTTTCTGAGTTCGGATGTGGACAAAGACTCCAGGTTAACCAGTACCATCTTTATATTCTCTCCGGTCTAACTTTATTAAAAAATTGCTCC
This sequence comes from Sphaerochaetaceae bacterium, assembly GCA_963598715.1. GTDB lineage: Bacteria > Spirochaetota > Spirochaetia > Sphaerochaetales > Sphaerochaetaceae > Ornithospirochaeta. The sequence goes on from CAVBWE010000191.1 coordinate 2,518, forward strand.
TTTAGTCAACGAAACGCATGTAAGTTACACAATAACGCATTGTGTAAAGGCAAAAGCGAAGGGAGCTGTTTCCTCCCCTTCAATTGCCCTGCACTTTCCGCTAATGTTTTTGCATAACAGAATTTCCACGTAGAATGAAAAATTCCGTGGATACGGACGCAGGGGGAAAGACAAGGCATTTCCACACGCAATCCGATAGAGCATGAATCTGCTCAGGAGCCGTCTTTGAAGGCTGTCCTCCGTCACTCTCCGAGAAGCTCTCCTGCATGAAGAAGCGATGTCGGGCTTATGTCCCCGCTGAGAAGCCGCGCTATCTCCGTTTTTCTCTCTTCTCCCGTCACTTCCCTTATCGAGGAAACTGTTCTTTCACCCTTCGTTTCCTTCTCGACAAGCAGATGGCAGTCCGCCTTTGAAGCTATCTGCGCCAGGTGCGTTATCGTGATGACCTGAGAGGAAAGACTGAGTTTTTTCAGGATTCTTGCAACATACTGGGCAACGACACCGCCAAGTCCCGAATCTATCTCATCAAATAGCATCGTATCACATCCGAAGCTGCTCTTTCCCGAGGCCTTTATTGCAAGCAGTATCCTGCTGAGTTCTCCTCCCGATGCACTGTCCTGAATTGCCCGGGTCTTCTCTCCGCGGTTCGGAGCGATGAGGTATTCGATTTTGTCCTGTCCGAGCGGGCCCATCCCGTCCCGTGTCACCGAGATGGTGAAGACGGCATTTTCCATTGCAAGAAGATGAAGTGTCTCCTCTATCTTCCTGGAAAAAAGGGATGCACCTTTTTCCCTTCCGACGGAGAGACGGCATGCAAGAGAAGATGTTTCGGAGGTTATTTTTTCCAGTTCCTTCTCAAGCTTGTCTATCCTTTCTGAACCGTCTTCAATGAGGCTCAGCTTTTCCCTGTACTCCGAGAGCGTTCTGAGCGCACTTTCCTCCGAGCCGCCGTATCTTCTTCTCACTCTCTGTATGACGGAAAGGCGTTCGTTCATGGAGGCAATCTCATCCTCGCTGAAACTGAAGGAGGAAGAGTATTCACGAAGCGTATCATGAATGTCTTCGATTTCTATCTGGGCGGACTCGAGTCTCTCGGAAAGAGAACAGAGGTCACTGTCTTTCTTCTCAGCCTTTCTGAGGGACGAGAGAGAGGACGAGACAAGCGAGCAGGCCGAAAAGAGGCCGGACTGACAGTCGCCGATAGAAGAAAGTATGACCTCGCTCTCAGCTTCCCGTCTCAGTTTATCCCTGAGTTTCTCCTCTTCCCCCGCAACAAGTGATGCACTCTCTATTTCCCTGACGCAGTATGCCAGGTAGTCAGCTTCCTCATGCGATTCGTCGACAAGACGGCGCGTCTCCTCCAGAAGCTTCTTTTTTTCGTTCATCAGACGATAGCTTTCCCTGTATTCTTCCGCAAGTTCTCCCGTCTGGGAGAAATCATCAAGAAGCGATACAAGAACCTCTTTTTTCATCAGCGAATGATGGGAATGCTGGGAAGAGAAGTCAACAAGCATTTCTCCCAGTTCCTCTCCTTCCCTTACGGAGACGGGAGAGCCGTTGACAGTATAGATGCCCCTTCCTTCGGCTTTGATTACACGCCGTATTATGAGGCAGTCGTCCTCCACTGTTATCTCCTTATCGTCGCACCATTTCCTTACTTCGGACGAAACGGAGGTGAACACCCCCGATATCTCGGCCCTGTCCTTTCCCTTCCTGATATCCTCCCTGTCGCTCTTTGCACCGAGAAGGAGGGACAGTGCACCAAGAAGAATGGACTTGCCCGATCCTGTTTCACCGGTAATTGCGGTAAGCCCCGATGAAAAATCAAGATCGAGGGAATCAATGAGAACATAGTTCGAGACATGAAGAGAACTTATCATGATTTATTCATTTCCCCGCTCCAGTGGAGCTTTTCCCTTACGACTTCGGTAAAGTTACGTTTGAGTGAGTGTATGACCCTGAGTTTTTCCGGATTCATATGACATGTGACCCTGTCGTTCTCATTAAGCTGAACGCAGATCTGACCGTCAACAGTGAGACAGATTGAAGTCCTCTGGTTTTCCCTGACATCAAGTTCTATCTTCTTGTCGCCTGTAACAAGAGGCCGGTTCGAAAGAGCAAACGGACATATCGGTGTCACCACAATGGCGCACATCGAATAGTCAAGAATCGGGCCGCCGGAAGCAAGGGAGTAGCCTGTGGAGCCTGTAGGAGTTGCAACTATCATGCCGTCAGAGCGGAAATTTCCGGCAAACGTGCCGTCCAGCGAAAGTCTGAGGGACACGACCTTTGCTATTCCGCTGGAACATATCACGGCTTCATTGAGGGCATCATAAGTCTGTATAAGCCGTCCGTTACGTATAAGGGAGACCTTCAGCATGAGACGCTCGGTATAGTTTCTGCCACCCGAGAGATAAAGCGAAAGTGCATCCTTCCACTCCTCCTTCTCGATTTCGGTTATAAAGCCGAAGGACCCCAGGTTCACGGGAAGAACGACTGCCCCGGTCTTTATAGCAGAGCGTGCACAGCAAAGTACCGTTCCATCCCCTCCCACGGGGATTATAAGGTCCACGAGCGGAGGAACATCAAGCATCAGATTACTTGTCGAATCTATGAAAACGGTTGATGCTTCAATGCCCGTCTGCCGAAGATATTCCTCTATTTCAAGAGCTATCCTCTGGCCTTCAATCTTTATTTTCGGCGTCACTATAAGAGCCTTTCTGACAATACCGGTCATAAATTCACCTCATTACTGATACACTTTTCCTTATCTGCTGTATCTCACTGTTCGAAAGAAGGGGATAGAGAGGGAAGCTTATGCATCTTGTCAGCGCCGCATAGGACGATGGAAACCTCTCGTAATCCCTCAGATATCTGCTTCCGACTGCCTTCGAAAAGGTCTTGTGAACGGGAACGGAATACTTCTTTGCAATCTCAATGGCATCCTCAGGCCTGTCGGATGAAATGAGGGAGAACGAATATGCATTCGTCTCGAAATCCGGATCATTCATGCCCACTACCCTTGTGCGGCCATGCCTCAAGGCCTCATCAAGATATATCCTGTATATCGCCCGTCTTCTCTGAATGACCGAATCAAGCTTATCCAGCTGCACGATTCCGAGTGCGGCATTCATGTCCGGCAGTTCGGTGTAGGGATTGACGGAACTTCTGAGACTTTCGATTATTTCATCATTATCGGAAAAAACAGCGCATCCGCCTGCAGTCGAGACAGGGGAGTTCTCCTCCGTCGAGCATATGACGATGTCTCCTCCCCTTCCGGGCTTTTCACCGCCGTAGAGTGAGCCTGCAGCTTCCGTTATGTCCTCAATGACAGGAATTCCCAGTTCCCTGTACCTCGAATAATCCGATACGATATTTCCCAGCGGAAGAAAAAGTATGAGTGCCTTCACCCCGTCTCCGAGTCCGTCCTTCAAAAAGTCGCAGTCAGGCATCAGTTCATCATCTGCATCAACGGGGTATGCCTTCAGCCCGGCCCTGCTTAATGCTTCAAGGTAAACCAGCGGCGTAAATACCGAAAGCGCGACACTGTCACCCTTTTCAAGGTGAAGAGCCTGAAAAGAAGCTGAAAGAGCATCAGGCAAAGTCCGCAGTGCAATCCCGTCCTTCTTCTTCAGGTATGATGAGAATGCCCTTACATAGCTCCTTTTCTTTTCTCCAGGCCCGATCTTTTCATCGACCATTGTCTGAAGGACTGCATCCATGTCCTTTCTGAATAATGAAGGTTTGAAAAAAGGAATAAGCGCCATAACAGAAGTGTACCATAAACCTGTCCTTATTACTCAAGTAAATATGGACAGAACATAAAAAACTCCGTTTCTTTTTCTCCGGGCCCGGTGCCTTCTGTTCTATTCTGCGGCCTCCCCAGTATGGCTGAGAGCATGATCAGAAAGCACGTATGAGGCGTACGTAATATTTATTATCCAGCATGCTCTCCTTACGCCAGATTCTGTTGTTCGGGTCTACATTCTTGTCACCGTTCTTATTAAAGACAAAGACATTGTTCAAAGCATAATATGTGTCGTTCGAACGGAATTCAGAACTTGTCCACAGGACTTTATCTCCGATAAGATCAGGAACAACGTCATATGCTTTCTGAAGTTCGTGCTTGCTCGGCAGGAACCAGTCATGATACAAGGACGATATACAGTAAGTATAGCATGCATCTGCCGCCGGATATTCTCCTTCAGCGTTGAGCATCAGATTCGTATTCATCCGTCCATCCCCTATATCGAGACCGGTATGCAAAGGAAAATGCTCATCCTCATCATCAGGTCCCCACGTTACAGCTTCGGGTAAATTATCCGTAAGAATTTCCATATAGCGCCATTTATAGGTAACTTTCTTTTTGTCAGGTCCTGTGTAGGATGAAGTCTTTTCCTCTCCTGCGTCATAGAAAACTATGCCTCCGCCGGGACCCTGGCTCTTGAGAGGATATTCCTTGTAATTCCAAAAAGCAGTCAGTGTGATATCTGAAGTTACAGGCTCGGAGAAACTGAAGGGCTCACCGTCCTTATACCATGAGACAAAATCAAAGGCATCCCTGCTCGGATCGGGAGGCATCTCCACTTTTCCGTCGGCACGGACTTCCTGATTCCATATTTCGCCGGCACCGCCG
>CAVBWE010000192.1:0-10481 GCA_963598715.1 Sphaerochaetaceae bacterium
CAGGTGGGAAGTATCGTATGCCGGAGGAGAAGCCAACGCTGCAGTCGGATTGTCACAGCTCGGAGTTGACTGTGCTTTCCTGACAAAGGTACCTGCGCACGAAATCGGACAGTGTGCAGTGAATGAGCTCAGACGTTACGGTGTTGATACTTCCCTTATAGTCAGAGGCGGTGACCGGCTTGGAGTCTATTACGTCGAGAAGGGAGCAAGCCAGAGGGCAAGCAAGGTTATCTATGACAGGGCAGCCTCTGCCATTGCCCTGTCGGAGCCGGAAGATTACGACTGGGACAGGATATTCAATGGTTCAGAATGGTTTCACTGGACCGGAATAACACCTGCACTTGGAGGAAAACTCCCCGAAATCTGTCTTGAGGCATGCAGAAAGGCAAAGGAGAAGGGACTGACGGTATCGTGTGACCTTAACTTCAGGAAAAAGCTCTGGACAAGTGAGAAGGCCGGAGAAGTTATGGGAAAACTTCTGCCGTACGTTGATGTGTGTATCGCAAACGAGGAGGATGCAAAGGATGTATTCGGAATAGAGGCGGAGAACACTGACATCACCAGGGGGCAACTGGACGGCAAGGCATACGAGTCTGTTGCAAGGCAGCTTTCCGAAAGGTTCGGATGCAGGAAGGTTGCAATAACACTCAGGACATCGCTTTCTGCATCGGACAATGACTGGTCCGGGATGCTGTACAGCAGTGGAAAGGCAAGCTTTGCTCCGACATACCATCTCAGGATAGTCGACAGGGTCGGAGGAGGAGACTCCTTCGGTGCCGGACTCATATACAGTCTTCTCAACGGTTATGACGATGAGAAGGCAATCACTTTTGCAGTGGCGGCTTCGGCATTGAAGCACAGCATCGAGCACGACTTCAATCTCGTGAATGTGCAGGAAGTTGCATCACTTGCAGGAGGAAATGCATCGGGAAGGGTGCAGAGATAAAAAGGGAAAATCAGGCTTAGCCTGAAATGGAGGAATAATGAAAAAACTTCTGGCAATCGCAGTTGTTGCACTGATGGCATTCAGTGTTTTCGCAAACGGTGCGGGTGAAACGGCATCCGGAACAGTGGATTTCAAGACCAAGAACGTACAGTGCATCGTTCCGTATTCCGCAGGAGGCGGTACAGACCAGGTCATGAGAGGCCTCGCAGATGCAGCTGCAGGGGAATTCAAGAATCTCTCGGTCGTGAATGTCACCGGAGCCGGCGGAGCAACAGGAATGCTTCAGGGCGCAAATTCCAAGGCTGACGGTTCTGTCATCACCATGACGACAGTCGAGCTCGTAACACTTGAGGCAATGGGAAACAATGCGGGGCTCACATACTCGATGTTCAAGCCCATCATGCTCATCAACACGGCATGCTCCGCAATTACGGTAAAGGCAGATGATGCAAGATTCAATACATTCCAGGATTTCATCGAATATGCAAAGAAGAATGAAGTACTGGTCGGAAACTCCGGAATCGGAGCAATCTGGCATCTTGCAGCAGCAGGACTTGCAAAGGAGACAGGAGCTAATTTCAAGCATGTCGGCTATGACGGAGCATCTCCCGCAATCACAGACCTTCTCGGCGGTCATATCGATGCCACAGCAGTATCATACGCAGAAGTATCTGCATTCGTAGAGTCCGGCGACCTCAAGGTTCTCGCAGTTCTTTCCGACAACAGACTTGATTCGATTCCTGATGTTCCGACAGCAAAGGAATGCGGCTATGACGTTGTACTGGGAACATGGAGAGGAATCTCCGTACCGGCATCAACACCTGATGAAATCGTAGACGAGCTCTACAGGATCTTCTCCGAAGCTGCTGAGAGCGAATCATTCAGGACATTCATGAAGAATACGAACAACGTTATCGAAATCATGGACGGCAAGGCTTATAAGGAAAAGATGGCCAAGGAGCTTGAACTCTATACATCTCTTGTCAAGGAACTCAATCTCGCTGTCAAATAAGCATCTCTGATATTCACCCGGAAAATCTCCGGGTGAATTGAAATAACCGGGAGGTGTTTTTTGTTTCTGATGCCGTTGACGTGGCATGAGGAACTTCAAACCCTCCCGTTCAAAGGTTTTCCCAATGAAAAAAGCAAATCTGATTATAAGTGCAGCGATGACGGTTTTTGCACTCGTCATAATCTGCATCTCGGCAACCTATCCGAAGGCTTCTGCTTATGGAACGGGTGCACCTGGACCGGGACTCTGGCCTATTGTAATTAGCATAATTGTCATTGCAATGTCCGTGCTTCTTGCCGTCAAAACGCTTATGGGCGCAAAGGACGAAGAGTGTGATGAAGAACTCATCCTCATAGATGTCGATCATGCACGGGTATATCTCTCAATGGCAATCCTTCTTGTTTATTTCCTGGTTCTGAAGTCTCTCGGCTTCATCATTCCGACCGTTCTGATGGTCACATTCTTCGTCTGGTGGTTCAGCAAGGCCCCCGAGGAAGGGTATGCAGCCAGAAAAGCCAGGAGCGCATTCGGGAAGAAGGTTTATGAGATTTTCAACATTACCGACGGAATCAAGCAGTCAAGACCCCTCTGGTTCTGCTTCATAATCGCAGTGATTGTCACCCTGGCAGTCTATTTCATTTTCAAACTCGGCCTTTCGGTTCCCATGAACTTCGGCCTGTTTTATATTTGAAGGAGAAAAACATGAATTTTTTTGTTGAAGCACTTGGAAATGTTTTTTCTCTCAATGTCCTTCTCAATATGATTGTCGGGACGGCGGCAGGAATCTGTATCGGCGCTCTTCCCGGACTTACGGCTACGATGGGTGTGGCGCTTCTGCTTCCGCTTACATTCGGTATGGAGACGACACAGGGTATCCTGATGCTCCTTGGAATCTATTGCGGCGCCATCTACGGCGGTTCGATTACCGCTGTCCTTCTTCATACACCGGGAACTCCGGCATCCGCAGCAACTGCAATCGACGGTTATGAGATGGCTAAGAAGGGAGAAGGCGGAAGGGCTCTCGGAATTGTTACGATTTCGTCATACATCGGCGGTCTGGTATCGGTTGCATGTCTCATCCTCATATCTCCGCAGCTTGCAAAGCTTGCCCTGAGGTTCTCGTCTGCCGAATTCTTCCTCCTTGCAGTCTTCGGACTCTGCATAATCGGAAACATCAGCGGAAAGTCAATCGAGAAGGGACTTATATGCGGCTGTATCGGAGTTCTTGTCGCAACAGTAGGTGTTGACTCCGTCACAGGATATATGCGCTTCTGCACGTTCGGGGGCAAGGCTGTGGTCAACTTCCTCGGCGGTATAAGCTATATTCCCGTTATGATCGGACTCTTTGCAATGAGCCAGGCTTTCGAGGGAATCGAGGAGATTTTCAAGAGCCAGAAGGTTGATGTCAAGATATCAAAGGTTCTTCCTTCAAAGGATGATATGAAGAAAATCGCAAGGGTGGCTCCTGTTACAGGTCTTGTCGGAACCTTCATCGGAATCATTCCCGGGGCAGGCGCAGACATCGGAGCATTCGTCGGCTATGATGTTGCACGCTCGATGTCGAAGCATAAGGAAGAATTCGGGAAAGGGTCTGTTGAAGCCATTTCCGGTCCTGAAGGAGGTAATAACGGAGTTACCGGCGGTGCCCTCATCCCGATGCTTACTCTTGGAGTACCCGGGGATGCCGTTACAGCCATCATGATTGGTGCCCTCACAGTCAAGGGGCTCAATCCCGGACCGATGCTCTTCACCAATCACAAGACTCTTGTTTACTCGATTTTCATCGGTATGTTCATGGCGAATACCCTTATGGTCCTCATGGGACTTTCAGGACTCAAGTTATTCTCTCAGGTACTCAAGGTACCCAAGGCAATCCTGACTCCGGTAATCTTTGTCCTTTGTGTAATCGGATCATATGCAATGAACAACAACCTCTTTGACGTCGGAGTGATGATGGTCTTCGGCATTGTTGGTTACTTCTTCACGAAAGTCAAGATACCGACATCTCCTGCAATCCTCGGTCTTATCCTGGGCCCGATGGCGGAGAAGAATTTCAGAACGGCACTGCTGAAGTCCGGCGGAAATATTTCCGTCTTCTTCAACACTGTCATCTGCTGGGTGTTCATCATTCTGATCCTCACATCCCTTTTCGGCACCAAGCTGAAGGATCTCATCTTCAAAAAGAAAGAAGAATGATGTGATTTGAAATCAGGAAAAAGGAATCTTCCCCCGTGGTGAAAAGCGGGGGATTTTGACGGGAGTATACTTTGAAGATATTAAAGTACGGGAATGAAAAGGCTGATAATGTCCTTATCCAGATGGTCGGTGACCATGACAGGCCGCTTCTTGAGGCAGAAGCCGTGGAAATTGCAGGGAAGACAGATGTTCCATTCTCACTTCTTGCACTCAATACTGATTCATGGAACAACGATCTCTCGCCCTGGAGTGCACCGGCCGTTTTCGGTAACGAACGCTTCGGAGGGGGAGCAGAAGATACTCTCGGAAGTGTACTTGAATTATGTTCTGACAGAACGAAAAGATACCATATCGGCGGCTATTCCCTCGCCGGACTCTTCGCGCTCTGGTGCGGCTTTCAGACAGATATTTTCACCTCGGTTGCGGCAGCTTCCCCCTCTCTCTGGTTCCCCGGTTTTACCGGCTACATGAGGAATAATACGATAAAGGCGCATTCTGTTTATCTCAGTCTTGGAAATAAGGAATCGAAGACACGTAATAGGACAATGGCTGCCGTGGAAGAGAGAATCATCGAGTCGCGTGACATCATTCTTTCCCAGGGAGCTGACTGCTTCCTGGAGTTCAACGAGGGCGGGCACTTTCAGGAGCCTGAGAGGAGAACTGCAAGGGCATTTGCCTATCTTCTCAACTGCAGCCGGTGAAGATGCCGCTTTTCCGGCTTCCTTTGACGATCATTGCTGAAGTTTTCTTCCTATTTCATCGAATTCCGGAAGTAATATTCTGTTTTTTTCATTTCTTTGAGCTACATTACTCAAAGGAGACTGATTCATGAGACTCTTGCATACATCTGACTGGCATCTGGGGATAACCCTCATGGAAAAATCGAGACGTGACGAGATGATATCCTTCTTTTCGTTTCTGAGAAACACCATCAATGACCGTCATGTTGATACCCTGATAATATCGGGAGACATCTATGACACGGCTGTTCCGGGTAACGATGCGCAGAACATGTACTATGACTTCCTGAATTCACTTTGTGATACCTCGTGCCGTGATGTCGTCGTGATTGCCGGTAACCATGATTCTCCTTCACTTCTCAGTGCATCGTCGGGTATTCTGAAGAGACTGAACATCCACGTATACAGCTCGACGGTGAATCTTGAGCCTCTCGTTCTTGATGGGCGGGGAATAATCCTTCCCGTTCCGTTCCCCCGGGACAGTGAAATCAGGCGCTCTTCCCTTTCAGATACGATAGAGGTCGGACAGGACAGGCTGAAGGCTGCCATTTCCTTCCTGTATCATGACATGTATGAAAAGGCGAAGGCTCTGAAGCTTAATCTTCCGGTCATTGCAACGGGGCATCTTTCGGTATCAGGTGCATCAAGTGACGGCGAGAAGGACAAGGAACTTTATCTTGGCGGCCTCGGCACTGTCGGATGCGATATCTTCGACAGGGAACTCAGTTACGTGGCTCTGGGGCATATCCATAAGCCGCAGAAACTCAATGACAGGGGAACCGTACGCTATTCGGGCTCTCCCATACCGATGACATTTGAAGAGGCCAGGTACAGGAAAAGCGTAGTAATAGCAGACTGCTCATACGGTGAAGAAACAAGGATTGAGACTGTTGAGGTCCCGAAAATGCGGGAGCTCATTACGCTTGGCGGTGAGTCTGAGGACATTGTCACCAGGCTTGAAAAGCTCAGGGAGGAAAACAGAAACGGATGGATTAACATCCTCTGTACGTCTTCTCCGGATGCTTCAGTCATAGAGAGAAAAGCTCACGAAATACTTTCAGGCTCAGGCCTTGAAGTGCTGGCAATCAGAAATGCCGCATGCGGAGAGAGACTGAGTGCGGAGAGTGCCCCTCTGAGGGAACTTTCCTCAATGAGTGAGGAGGATGTCTTTTCTTTTCTTCTTGACGAGAAGGGATATTCGACGGAAAGGAAGAGTCTGATGCTTTCCCTTTTCAGAGAGGTATTGAGACAGCTTGGAGGAGAAGACACCGGTGAAAATTGAGAAGGTAGTATTCGAGAATATCAACAATCTGAAGGGCAGGCATGAAATCAACTTCCTGGATAAGGAAATTGAGAATGCCGGAATATTCCTCATTACGGGTAATACCGGAAGCGGCAAGACGACGATTCTTGATGCCATATCACTTGCCTTGTACGGTCGGACAGCCCGTTTCAGCAGCATCACGCAGAATGTAAACGACATAATGAACAGAAATTCATCCTGCTGTTCATCCTCCGTCATCTTCTCGGAGAAGGGAAGAAGATACAGGTCTTCCTGGTCTCAGAGAAAGTCCAGGAACGGTAAGCTTCAGAATGCCCTTTTTGAACTTGTCTCTGAAGAAGACGGAAGGCCGATCGCCACGAAAAAGGGCGTGTGGGAAAAGAAAATCGAGGAGATTACCGGCCTTGACTGGGACCGCTTCTCCCGTACGGTCATCCTCGGTCAGGGGGATTTTGCAGCCTTTATGAAGGCAAAGGCGGATGAAAAATCCAGAATTCTCGAGAAAATTACGGGTACGGGTAAATATTCCCTCATTTCCATGAAAATATTTGAAATCTCAAGGGAAAAGGAAAACAGGGTAAACAGGATGGAAGCGGAGATAGGCGGTATCGTACTGCTTCCGGATGAGGAAGTGAAAAACCTTAAGGATGAAATCGTGCTTCTTGAGGCGAAGAGGACAGCTCTGAAAAAGGAATCGGAAAAAATGAAGAATGCCTCTGAATGCAGCGAACTTGAAAGAAGAAATGCCGCTCTCGGTGTCCGTATTGCCTCCATCGGGGGGGAGATTTCCTTGCTGGAGGAAAAGAAGAGAGAGTGTGAAGAAGCCCTGTCTTCATTTGCGGAGGAGAAGAAAAGGCGTGAAGATTTGCTGATGGAAATCGACATTACCGATGCCAGGAACAATGAGAAAAAGAACTTTCTCAGGAGTGAAGAAGAGAAACTCGGAAAAAAGAAGGACGAAGTGGAAGTCAAGAGAAGGGAAAAGGAGGAGAAGGAAAGGAAAAAGGAGGACGTATCCTCATCTCTTGAAGAAGCGGAAAGATACATCATCTCCAAAAGCAGGGATGAGACTATCGACGGCGTACTTTCGTCATCAGTGATTTACATAGAACGCAGCCATGTACTGGATGAGGAAGCCATACGGCTCAAGGGGGAGTCAGCTGAAAACAGTGACAGAAAAGCAGAACAGCAGAAGCTTATTGAAAAAAGCGAGGAGAATGTAAGGAAATACAGAGAGGAAACCGAGTCTGATTCAGCTTTACTCAAGACCCTTGAAGATGAGAGGACTCAGATTCTCTCCGGCCGAGTTCCCGAAGACATTGCAAATGAGATACTCTCCCTCAAAAGTGAAAGTACCCTTATGAAGAATATCGACAGCCTGACTGTGCAAAGAAGCAAGCTTGTGGAAGCCAGCCCCTGTCCGCTTTGCGGAGCATTGGATCATCCCTATGTTACTCCCGGTTTTCTTGCCGAACATGAAAGGGAAAAGTCGGTTCTTGCCTCCAGGATAAGGGAAGTGGAGCAGCTCCAGAATGCTTATGTCCTTACGGATGAAAGGATAAGAAAGCTTCGTGAAAAAGATGCAAGGGACATGGTGGAATATGAAAAATCGAAGAGCCGCCATGATGCGCTCTGCCAGCATCTTGTTTCTCTCAATGAGACGGGAGAACGTCTTCAGAAAGAGAAGGAACGGAATATCTCGGAAATGGAGGAGATACAGCTTAAACTCCACGCCGCCTTTGCGCCATTCAATACGGATGATATAGCCAGGCTGAAAGAGAGAAGCCGGGACTACAGGGAAATGAAGGAGAAGAAGGAGAAGCTCCTGGCAGAGAAGACAGCTCTCAGCGAAGTCGTGAATCAGCTCACGCTCTCACTCGGTAAAGCGGAAAACGAATACAGCATCAGCCTTGATAATTACAGAAGAAGTGCTGAGGAGTACAGAATCAGCGTTGATGAGCGGAAGCTGCGCTTTTCGGGAAGTACCGCCGATGAAAGGACAGCCCTCAATAATAAGCTTTCATCTCTCAGAAAGGCCCTTGATGATTCTTCTTCGGCCCTGTCGAAAAAGAAAATGGTTCTCATGGAGAATGAAGCGCTCATGAAAAGCAACAGTGAAAGAATATCTGTCCTCAAGGAAGAAGATAACATGTACTTCGGAAAGGAAGATATAGGCTCTCTCATTGATGAGAATGAGAAGGAACTGGAAGCAGTTACTGAAAGAGTCGGCTCGATTACGGAGAGGGTAAACAACGACAAAAAGGAGCGTGAACGCTTCCAGAGCAGAAAAAAGTGCCTTGAAAAGGCGAGAGATGAGTCTTTTCTGTGGGCGGAACTCAATGATGCTGCCGGCTCGTCAGATGGAAAGAAGCTCATGAGATATGCTCAGGGCTTCACATTCAGGGAACTCATAAATGCGGCAAATATGCGCCTCAGGGACTTCTGTGACAGATATATCCTGAAGGCAAGTGAAAATGCGGAGCTGAGTTTCAGTGTCATCGACATATACAATAACAACGAAGAACGCCCGGCAGACGGCCTTTCCGGAGGTGAGACATTCATAACGAGCCTTGCCCTTGCCCTGGCTTTGAGCAGCATGAACTCTGCTTCTCTTTCAATCGGGTCCTTCTTCCTTGATGAAGGCTTCGGGACCCTGGACCCGAAGTTCCTTGACAGGGCAACACAGGCTCTGCTGAAGATACGTCAAGAGGGGAAGACGATTGGAATAATATCACATGTGGAGAGCCTGAAGGATGCCATCCCCGTGCAGATTAATGTCAGTAACGGAAGCATGAGCGGGGCAGGAGTAAGTAACGGCTGAAGAAACACGAGTGCTCTGACGGCACAGGCGTTGCAATACGGTCTATGCTGACTGCAGCTGATTTTCATATCTTCTCCTCGTGGAGAGCACGGACTGTGAAATCTCTTATCATTATCACGAGGAGTTCGGTTTCACTGCAATTCTTCCCTCATTATTGACGGACATCCTGTAATACCGGAAAGAAAGCATGCGGATAAAAAACAGGGATGGACGCATTACACCCTGAAGCTCTAACCGGAGCGGTTTTTCAATGAGATACGGCGTCGTCATGATGTCTATTGTGAATATCGTCATGAGGAATGCAAAAAGCGTTAATGAGCGCGCAAGCTGAAGATTATGGCCTTGCGGAATTACGGGTCCGGGAAAGCGCAGAAGACGACAGCAGGATCCGCTCCGGAAGGAATCTTCATTTCGACAGAATACATCTATGTGTCTTCCTCCAAGCCGTAATGCATCGGAAAGATTCTTTAACCGGACATTGAGGAATTCAGACGTAATTGTCGTGACTCCTGAATCCGATGCATCATGGTGTCCTTCACGCCTCCTGAGAAGAAGATAAGTCGCTCTCCTTTCTTTCCTTATCGAGTTTCGTTGCCCCGATGAGGAAGAGAATCTGACTGATTGTATTTACGCACTCCGCCATCCAGTTCGTGGAAGACAGTCTGAAATTACGTGACGAGAGAAATCCCATGAAGAGATAGAGGATGAATGAGCCCAGAAAGAATGCGATAAGACTTTTCTTCCCGCTTTCTGCAGAGATTACCGCGAGTCCTGCGGTAAGGATTGCAAGTCCCAGCATCATTAACGCAACAAAGACGAAAGTGCCGCTGAAAGGCTCCGGAACTTTATTTCCTTCCGGATGGTTTTTGAGCAGGAGAAATGCTCCAGCCAGCACGTAAATGCCGCATATGGAAAGGATAAGGACGGTCTTACGGCGTTTCCTTCCTCTTGCATCCGGCTTTCTTCTTCTCCCGGACAGCATGATTAGAACTCCCAGGCCCGTGAACATGAAGCCAAGGGACTGCAGAGGAAAGAATGCCGCGTTCAGGGAAGTGAAGTTACAGATTCCGAGTGCATAGAGCAGTTTGTACGTAGCTTTCATAAGACCCGCCGAGATTACGCAGAGCATTCCTCCGCTGAATAATGCAAAGGCCTTCTTGTCCATCCTGTTGTACATGTCCTCTATGAGGATTGTGGCTGAAAAGGTAAAAAGCAGCACCGGGATATAGTCAAAACAGGCCATTGCAACTGTGAATTCCTTCATGTTTTCCTTCCCTCGTTCCCGGTTTTATTTTTTGTTCAGGTGATAAACCGGGAGCAGCGGGATGATGACTGGAGTTTTATCTGCATACTCATTGTATTCCCGGTTGTCACCGTATTTTTTCATCTGCCTCTTTTCGAGTCTCTGGGCACCGTTGAACATTATGTATACAATTGAGATATATGCCGTAATTGCCGTAATCCACTGTCCCGGAGTACAGTAT
>CAVBWE010000193.1:0-15298 GCA_963598715.1 Sphaerochaetaceae bacterium
GTCATGGAGAGCACGAGTGCCAGGCCTGTGCAGGATGAGATGGAGAATGCATAGACGGCATCGCGCGTCTTGAAGAAGTATATGAAAAGGCCAATTACAGCGGAGCATATGATTCCCATTATGAGTCCGTTGAGGAATCCTACCCTTGTTTCCTTCCATATCAGCCTGATCTGGTCCTTCAGCGGCAGGTCAGTTCCCGTCAGAACGCGGATTGTGACGGCAAGGGACTGCGTTCCGCTGTTTCCTGCCATGTCGAGTACCAGCGACTGGAAGGAAATGAGTATGGATATCTTTGCTGCAATCTGCGTGAAGAAACCCACGACAGTCGAGACCCCGATTCCCAGGAAGAGAAGGATCGTCAGCCACGGAAGCCTCTTCTTCACCGATGTCAGGACGGAGCCCGAGATGTCCTCCTCCTCGCCCAGTGATGCGAACTTTGCGTAGTCGTCACGCATCGAGTCATCGATGAGTTCCATCATGTCCTGGCTTGTTATGACTCCGATGAGCTTGTTTGCCGAGTCGAGCACGGGGATCGAGTCTTCCGCATAATCCTTGAGGTTGTTGACGCAGTCGTCGATGAGCTCATGTGCGTAGACGTAGGGATAGCTTGTCGAGACAATCGAGTCGATCGAGCTTCCTTCCCGGGCACGGATGAGATCCTTGAGGTCTATGGCACCGTAATAGAGGCCTTTCGCCCCCACGACATAGATTGTCTGTATGTTGTCGTTTTCCGCAGCCTGGTCTATGAGTTCCTTCATCGCCTCCTTGATTGTGATTCCGGTCTTTATTTCGATGAAGTTGGTGCTCATCCTTGATCCGATTTCGTCCTCGTCGAACGAAGCCAGGAGTGCCAGGTCCCGCTTTGCATCGTCATCCAGGAAGTCGATGAGGGTATTTCTCTCCCCCTTCGGAAGACTCTTGAGGTACTCGGCCGCCTTGTCGGCCTCCATGGAACTCAGGACTGCTATCTTCTTTCTGACGGAAAGCTCGTTGAGGAAAACAGCCACATCCTCTATGTATTCGAAGATGTTTGCCAGGCTTTCCGCATTGAGTATGCGGTAAAGCTTGTTCCTGTCTTCCTCCGTGAGTGCCTTCAGGGCATCTGCAATATCGTTGTCATGATAGTCCGAGAGCTTTTCCTTCAGGGCCATGGGCGAGATGTTGCTCTTTATTATGGCCGTAAGCTCTTCGACGTAATTCGGATGCTGTGTCTGTTTCTGGATTTCCTCTTCCATGCCTTTTCCTTACCGGGAAGTAAAGGGAAATCAGAATGTCCTGGGAATATGAGCCGCCGGAACGGACGGCTTTCTACCCGGAGGTACTTCTGTTTCCGCTGTGTTAGCTATTGTGTCACCACTACGGCCGTCTTCCATTCCTTGCTCCTTTTTAAGATACCGTGACAATTGAAACACATTCCCCGAAAGAGTTCTACCCTGTAAAATGAAAAAAAGATTCTGTCCTGGCCGGCGCGTCTTTGTCATTTCGGGAACGGAATTCATGCCCGTGAAAGTTTCCGGAAGCGGAAACGGGCGGATAAAAAAATTAATTATTTCTTTATCGTTAAGGAAATAGCGAAATACTGAATCTGTAACTTCTTTTAAGGAAAGAAAAAAATGCAAACAATAATTTTTTATCGTAAAAACCGGCAAGTTTGCGTTTTGATTTTTAATGGAGTACGATTGATGAAAGTGAAAACACAAGGAGGATGTAGTGTTAAGAGGAGCTACGTTTAAAAGGGGAGGTATTCATCCCGAGGACAGAAAGGCACAGTCCAGGGATAAAGCCATAGAGCGCCTTCCGATTCCTTCAGAACTTGTCATATCCCTGTCACAGCATATCGGTGCGCCTGCAAAGGCGGTTGTCGCAAAAGGTGACAGGGTTGAGATGGGCCAGGTCCTGGCTGAGGCGTCGTCATTCGTTTCGTCTCCCGTCCACTCTCCGGTAAGCGGTACCGTGAAGGATATAAGAAGGACATATCTCGCAACAGGGGCTGAAAGCGATGCGCTTGTCATAGTGCCCGACGAAGTGCAGCCGGATCTGTATCACACCCCGCATGACTGGAAGAACCAGACATCCCAGGAGCTCGGTGCTCTCATAAGGGAATCCGGAATAGTCGGCATGGGCGGAGCAACGTTTCCCACGTCCGTCAAGTTTGCCGTCGGCGACAGGAAGGTCGAATATCTTGTGGTCAACGCCGTCGAGTGCGAACCCTATCTTACATGCGACTACCGGCTTCTCATTGAAAGACCGGAGTGCATCATAGAGGGAACGATGATTGCCGCAAAGATCCTCAATCCGGAGAACATCATCATCGCAGTTGAGGAAAACAAGGAAGATGCGGCTCTCCTTCTTGAGGAGACTGCAGAAAAACTGGGCTACAACATCACCGTGGCGCTTATGAAGATGAAATACCCGCAGGGCGATGAAAAACAGCTTATCTATGCACTTACCGGGCGTGAAATGCCCTCCGGAAAGCTTCCTCTGGACCTGGGATGCATCGTGTGCAATACCTCATCCATAAACGCCATCTATGAGGCCGCAGTCTTCCACAAACCCCTTTTCGAGAGGGTTGTCACCGTAACCGGAGAAGGAGTGGAAAATGCCAGGAATCTGATTGTTCCGGTCGGAACCACGTTCAGGACACTTTTCGAGTATTGCGGCGGAAATGAGGAAAAATGCGACGAGATGATAGCCGGCGGTCCGATGATGGGCTTTGCCCTGCAGAACCTCGACATCCCGACAGTCAAGGGCAACAACGCTCTTCTGTGCATAAGAAAGTATGAGGAGGTGTCGTTCCCGTGCATGCATTGCGGAAAGTGCGCACAGCACTGTCCGATGGGACTGACCCCGAATAACATGTACCGCTACATAATGAACGGAATGTACGCCGATGCAATGGAAATAGGCCTGATGGACTGCAAGGAGTGCGGATGCTGTTCCTACTCATGTCCGTCACAGCTGAATCTTGTACAGGCATTCAAAATGGGTAAGAAAATGGCAAGGAGCGTCAAGAAATGATTACAGTAAAGGCCAGTCCTCATATTCATGATACGATGCGTACCGACAGGGCGATGCTTCTTGTCGTCATTGCGCTTCTTCCTTCTGCAGTCTGGGGCTCAGTCATGTTCGGCTTCAGGGCAGTCGCCGTTCTTCTTCTCTCGATAGTCTCTGCCCTTCTTACGGAGTATCTTCTGAATCTCATAAGCAGGGAGGATACCCTCAGGGATGGCTCCGCACTTGTAACGGGACTTCTTGTGGGAATGAATCTGTCATCGACGGTTCCGCTCTATGTTCCGGTAATTGCATCGGCTTTTGCAATCGGAGTCGTCAAGTGGACATTCGGAGGCCTCGGATGCAACTGGGCTAACCCGGCAATTGCGGGAAGGGCATTCGTCTTCTTCTCGTTTTCGTCGCACATGTCCGCCTTCGCCATGCCGTGGGTATTCGGAAAGAGTGCAGAGATAGCAAGCACCGCTACTCCGCTTACCACGCTGAAGATGGAAATGGGAAGCGGCCTGAGTTCCTTTGAGCTGCTTTCGCGCGCCGGTTATCCCGTGACGGATTTTGCACGGAATCTGGGCTCAATGATAAAGATGGATCCGTACGTCATTGACGAGTTTTTCGGCTTTGCCGGAGGTTCAATCGGTGAGGTAAGTGCGCTTCTTCTCATCCTCGGAGGCATATTCCTTATCGTCAAGAGGGTCATAACCTGGTATGTTCCCGTCTTCTTCATCGGCTCCTTTGCCCTTCTGACATGGATTTTCGGAGGAGTTGCTGCAGGAACGGGATTCTTCACCGGCGATGTGCTCATGGCAGTCTTCTCCGGAGGACTCCTTCTCGGAGCAATCTTCATGGCGACGGACTGGGTCACGAGTCCCAATACGCCGAGAGGTGAAATCATATACGCTTTCGGCTGCGGATTCTTCACATTCATCATACGTTACTTCGGCTCTCTTCCCGAGGGTGTCTCGCTTGCAATACTCCTGATGAACATGGTTACCCCGACAATCGACAAGTTCGTAAAGAGAAAGAAGTTCGGTTACGTGAAGGAGACCGGGACAAAAAAGGAGGCGGCTAAATGAAGAACATAATAAGGACCGGCGTCATTCTCTTTCTCATCTGTGCCGTCTGTGCCTCTCTCTGTGCATGGGTGAACTCCTTCACGGCTCCGGTCATTGCCGGAAACGTTGCATCTTCCAACAGACAGGCGCTTGAAGCGGTAAGCATGGGTCTTGAAATCGGAGAGACAAAGCCTGTCACGGAGAGTGACTGGGTTGTTGAGGAGACTCCGCTGTTCTCCGGCAAAACGGAGGGCGGATACGTACTCAACCTCAGGGGAAAGGGATACGGAGGAGAATTCACGATCATTGCATCCTATGACATGAAGGGCGCCCTCATGAAGGCAAAGATGACACAGGACAGTGAAACGGCCGGACTGGGAAAGAACGCAGAGAATGAATGGTATATGAATCTCTTTACCGGAATGGGGGATACTTCAGCTTTCCCGAGCGGAAAGAATGATCTCTCCGAGAGTGACAAGGCTCTCATCAGCGGAGCTTCCTTCACATTCAGGGCAGTCAGCCAGACTCTCAGGGAAGGCAGCAGCTATGTAAAGGAGAAGACAAGATGAAAGACCATCTTAAGGAATTGACAAAAGGGCTCTGGAAGGAGAACCCGATATTCATAATCATGCTTGGCATGTGTCCGACCCTTGCCGTTTCCACGCAGGTGTCCAACGCAATCGGAATGGGGGCCGGAGTCATATTCGTCCTCACGGGGTCGAACATCTTCATAAGCGCATTGAAGAAGGTCATCCCCGACTCAATCCGTATTCCGGCCTATATCGTAATAATCGCCTCATTCGTGACGATTCTGGAAATGGTGATGCATGCCTATCTTCCGGCACTCTATGAGGCGCTCGGGATATATCTCTCGCTCATCGTCGTCAACTGCATAATACTGGGAAGGGCGGAGGCGTTCGCCAACAAGAACAGCGTACTCGATTCGGCGCTTGACGGGATAGGCATGGGATGCGGTTTCACGATCGGACTGACGTTCATCGCGCTTGTAAGGGAAATCATCGGCAACGGAACCATCACGCTCTTTGCCGTCGGAGACTGGGACGGCGTCATAAGGATTCCCGGGCTGTCCTCATCTCCCATGAGGGTCATTGCAGTCAGTGCGGGAGCACTCCTTGTAATGGGGTACCTCAAGGCATTCTTCATCTGGAAGACGGCACATGACGAAGAGAAGGGAGGCAGAAAATGAGCTACATCGGAATTCTCGTCACATATATTTTCGTCAACAACTTCATACTGGTTAAGTTCATGGGGCTGTGTCCGTTCATCGGAGTGAGCAAGAATCCCTCTTCGGCAATCGGAATGGGAGTTGCAGTTACCTTCGTCACGAGTGTCACAAGCGTTTTCTGCTGGGTGATCTATCACGGTCTTCTCGTTCCGTTCGGACTGGAGTACATGAAGACGATTGCCTTCATTCTTGCCATTGCGGCACTTGTACAGTTCGTGGAGATGATAATCCGGAAATTCTCACCTTCCCTCTACAAGGCGCTCGGCATCTATCTGCCGCTCATTACGACGAACTGTGCGGTCCTGGGCATAGCAATCATCAATATCGATGAAGGCCATAATCTTCTTGAGTCCTTCGTTGCAGGTGCTTCGGCCGGAATCGGGTTCACCCTTGCCATAGTCCTCATGTCAAACATAAGGGAGAGGCTCTCCCTCACTCCTGTCAGGAAGTGGTTCAGGGGAGTACCGATCACATTCATATCGGCATCTCTCATGGCCCTGGCCTTCATGGCGTTTGATTCGACGCTGCTGATCAATCTGAATCTGGCATAAGGGGGTGGAGTGATGATTAATATAATAAGTGCATTCCTGGTTCTTTCCGTCCTGGGACTTCTGCTCGGCATCGGACTGAGCTTTGCCGAAAAGAAGCTGAGCGTGAAGAAAGACGAGAGGCTGGAGCGTCTTGAAGCCATAATGCCGGGAGCAAACTGCGGCGGATGCGGATTTGCAGGATGTTCAGCCTATGCGGAAGCCGTGAACAGCGGTTCTGCCGCTCCCGGACTCTGTCAGCCCGGAGGAGACGAGCTCAGCCGGAAAATGAGCGAGATTGTCGGTGTTGAAGCCGAGAAGAAGGAAAGGATGACTGCATTCGTCTTCTGCCGCGGTAATGATGACGTGACGCAGAAGAAGTTCGAATACATGGGAATAAGGGACTGCAATGCCGCATCCCTCCTCTTCGGCGGGGACAGCGCATGCAGGGAGGGCTGCCTCAGGCTCGGATCCTGCATTTCGGTCTGTCCTGTCGGAGCAATCTCACGCGCACCAGACGGAAACATAGTCGTCGACCGGGAGAAATGCATAGGTTGCGGTGCTTGCACTAAAGCATGTCCGAAGGGTACTATTAGGCTCATTCCGTATTCTGCGGAGTATGTCACGGCATGTTCCAGTCATGAAAGCGGGGCAAAGGCGAAGAAGGCATGTTCAGTGGCGTGCATCGGCTGCAGGATATGCTCGGCCAAGGTTGAATCGTCACCTTTCGTCGTTGAGTCGTTCCTTTCGAGAAATGACTTCACGAAGAGCCAGGAAAAGGCTTCCGAGGCATGTGAAAAGTGCCCGCAGAAGTGCATAGTTAAAATCTAGGGAAAACAGGGGAGAAGGAAATGAAGGCTGCACTGGGATTATATACTACACTCTACAGTGCACCGTCATCCCTCTTCGACAGGACGCTTTCGCTCGTATACGAGCCGATTCTTTCCCATCTCTACAACAGTCCGGGCAGTCATATTGCGCTTTATCAGTCGTCTCAGATGATAAAGTACATGAAGAGGGAGAAGAAGGAATACCGGACACTGCTGCAGATCATAACGAAGAGGGGTGATGTCGAGCATCTTTCGGGAGTATGGAGCGAAAGCGTACTTTCCCTCCTTCCTCCGAAAGACAGGCTCAGTCAGATAGAGAAGCTCACCAGCGAGATAAAGCACGAATACGGAGTTCTTCCGACTTCTGCATTCTTCTACGGACAGGTCTGGCATCCGTATTACATCTCCCTTCTCAACAATGCCGGAATCGAAAGTGTCATGATATCGTCATGGAATGCATCCTGTCCTTCTCCCGTCGGGTCCTCGTTCGTGATGAATGAGCTGGGAAAAAAGGTGACGCTCTACATTCCTTCGGACGAGGTGTCGTCCATCGTCGAAGCCTACAGTGAACAGAGAATAGATTCGGAGATGCTTGAGCGTGAGCTGAAAGATGCATTCCTGAAGGGAGGC
Source organism: Sphaerochaetaceae bacterium (assembly GCA_963598715.1). GTDB lineage: Bacteria > Spirochaetota > Spirochaetia > Sphaerochaetales > Sphaerochaetaceae > Ornithospirochaeta. The sequence continues at coordinate 7,295 of CAVBWE010000193.1, forward strand.
GTGTTCTTCCTCAACATGGACCAGCTTGTACTTGGAGCCGTGCGCGAGAAGAAAGGTGTCAGGCCGGGTGAAATCATAGCTTCACTTCTCAAGGAAGCTGAAACGGCAGGACTGGCTGATGTTCCCGTCGCTTCCGGCGGGTATCTTCCGCAGGGGTGGTACGGACGCGATTGCCGCACGTATTCGCTTTCTGCCCCGAACTCCCTTTTCGTGAAGAATGAGAATTTCAGATATCTCTACAACAGATATATATCAATTGCCGAAAACCTTCAGACGAGGAATAACCGGTTCCTGAAGAAGGATGTCACGACAGCGCTCTTCAACACCTCGATGGGAAACCTCTTCATAAGCGACAGCGAATTCTCTCCCATGCGCTTTTCCAGCCATGCACAGTTCTGGAGGGCCATAACCGATGCGGAGAACTGCTTCCTGCGTGATACCGAATCTCCGTCGGTAAGGGAGTTCGACTATGAGGAGACAGGACAGAATGACTATGTGATGTCGTCTTCCGGAGGATATCTTGCGGTAATATCTCCAAAGGGAGCATCGTGTCCGGAGTTCGATTATCTTCCCTCGGGAATCAACTTCTTTGACACAAGGCCTGCCTGCGGTGACAGCGGTTATTCATGCGCTCTCAGAAAATCGTTTGAAGAGACGGTTGTGACGGAGTCCGGTACATGGAACACCGGGGAGATCTTCTTCTCTCCCGAGTTCATTGACAGAAAGCGTACGGAGATAGTATTCACGCCCGTTTCGGATACGTTGCCGTTCATCATAACCAAGCGTTACAAGATGAAGACGAACACGTTTACCCTTGACAGCACTCTTCAGTGTGAGGAAACGGCCTCCCTCACGGGTACGTACAGTCTTTTTGTCTATCTTTCTCCTCCCGATTCCGTTCTTCTGCTTCCGGAACAGAGGATGGATATGGTTGCAAGGGGAAGGGTCGAGGCCAAGACGGTGAAATACTGGTCGAAGGAGACGGGCGCAAGCCTCATCTTCACATCGACCGAGGTGTTCACGCTCACGGAGGAAACCGAGAAGACAAGGCGCTTCACGGGACTGGGAGACGAGGAATTCGTGCTGTCCAGGAAAATAACATTCACTTTTCCTCTTGAAGTGAAAGCCGGCGAGTCGGTAACCTATAGACTGAATATCAGGGATATTTCAAATAAATGACAGACAAGGAGAAGAACCATGTTCATTGAAAACAGATCAAAATTCGAAGATATAAAAGTTGAAGCCTATAATGTATGGAGGCGTCTTTGAAGAGGCCGGGACTGAATCAAAGATAAAGGCAATTGAAGAGGAGACGCAGAAAAGCGACTTCTGGTCAGACAAGGAGAATGCCGAAAAGACATTCCAGAAGCTCAGTGCGCTTCGTGACAGCTATTATCCATGGAAGGAGATAATCGGTGAAATCGACGACCTGGGTGAGCTTATGGAGCTTTACAAGAGCGAAGAGGACGAGACGCTCAGAGCTGAACTTGAGGCTCAGATCGATGCGCTTGAGGAAAAGTTCAAGCCATTGAAGGTAAAGACCCTTCTTGACGGAAAGTTCGACAAGAACAACCTCTATCTCTCCGTTCATGCCGGTGCCGGCGGCACGGAGGCTTCCGACTGGGCAAGCATGCTCATGAGAATGTACATACGCTGGACGGAAAGACACGGCTTCAAGTGCGAGGTCCTGGACCTTGAGGAGAACGAGGGCGGAATCAAGAGCGTCACCATGAAGGTAAGCGGGGACTATGCCTTCGGTTATCTCAAGGGAGAGGCAGGAGTACACAGGCTTGTCAGAATCTCTCCGTTCGATGCCGCAAAGAGAAGGCATACTTCATTTGCAAGTGTCTATGCGTCCGCAGAAGTTGACGACGACATCGAGATTGACATAAAGCCCGAGGATTACAGGCTTGATACGTACCGTGCGGGAGGAGCCGGAGGACAGCATGTCAACAAGACCGACTCCGCCGTCAGAATCACGCACTATGCAACAGGTATTGTAGTACAGTGTCAGAATGAGCGCAGCCAGTACATGAACAAGGATGTTGCGTTCAAGATGCTGAGGGCAAAGCTCTACGAGTATTACCAGAGGGAGAAGGAGAAGGAGAAGGAGGCAAATGCCATTGCCAAGCAGGATATTGCATGGGGCAGTCAGATACGCTCCTACGTTTTCCAGCCCTACACCCTTGTAAAGGACCACAGGACCAACTATTCAACCGGTAACATTTCCGCAGTTATGGATGGAGAGATTGATGACTTCATTGAGAGCTATCTCCACTTTGCAAAGAAAGACTAAGGTCATAGTCCTGCTGCTGCTTATCCCTTTTCTGTCCTTTCCCCTGATGGCGGATTCATACCGTATTGCAGTATGTTCCGCCAATGTGTCGTATGAGGAGCTGTTCTCTTCGGTGCTTTCCTCCTTCAGCGTTGTGGAGAGCAGGGAGTGCCTTGACGCCAGGGAAAGGCGGAGAGAGAGGGAAGCTGAAAAGGAAGAAGCGGAGAGAATTACCGGGCTCAGCCGCGAAGGGAAATGGGAGGAGCCTGAAAAAAAAGAGGAGGAAAGACCCGATGAACTTGAAATCGAGAAGGTTTCCGTTGATCTTTCCCCCTATTTCTCCTTTCTCTCCGCGGGAGATGAAGATGCCCTTTCCTATATCCTTAACAGGGAGAAGCTTGATGCCGTCTTCTGCATTGACAGTGTAAGTGACGGTGAAATCGACAGGATAAACCTGCTTTACAACGGCAAGTCAATTCATACTGCCTGGTACAGCAGCGCCATGCTTTCTGCAGAGGAGGAGATTCTCCATCATCTTCTCGCTTCCATTTTTCTTGACGATGACTATTGCCTCTACAGGCTTGTCCTTTCGCCGGAAAATGCATCAGTCAGCCTTGACGGGAAACTTTACGACAGGAAGAGTGACTACATCGTTCTTGAGAACGGTGAGCATGTATTCTCGCTTGCATCGTACGGCTACAGAAAAGCCGAGATGAAACTCACTCTTGACGGGACAGAGGAGGAAATAGAACTCTCCCTTGAACCGGATGAGACATTCGATCTCTTCATTTCAACCCTGCCCTACGATGCTGAAATCTATCTCAACGGAAAGAGAACGGAAGAAAGGCTTGTCAGGGATGTCTTCTCTCCCTATACGGTAGCGCTTTCTTCTCCGCGTTTTGATGGGTTCTCGTTTCAGGAGAGACAGAGGAATAATGTGATAAAACTTGAAATGGAGCCTCTCTGGAGGGGACAGGGCGATATTCTTGAAGAGAAGAAGGGAGCTTTCTACTCATCGCTGTTCTATCTGCTGATCTCGTTCGGCGGCTGGAGCGCATCGTCAAGTGTCTCGGTTTTCGTTTCTCCGTCTCTCGGGGAATTCTCGAAGGTTGTTTTCACCGGGGCTTCGATAGTATCATTGGTAAATCTCGTCCGGACGGCCGTGGATTATTACAATACGGCATCATCAGGACGGCAAGGAAGATAAGAATGGGTCTGTTTCAGAAATTCAGTGCAAAGATAAAGAGTATATTTTCGTCCCATAGAATAGATGAGGAGTTTTTCGAGAACCTGGAGGATACTCTCATAGAGGGAGACCTCGGGGCAAAACTGACGGATGAGATCATAACCAGTCTCAGGGAAAAGGCAAGGAAGGAGAAGATAAGCGATTCTGTGGAACTTCAGACGGCAATGAAGGACATACTAAGGCCTTACATCAGCTCGTATCCCGTTGCCCTGAATCCCGGCGTCAACGTTTTCATGATTCTCGGAGTGAACGGAGTGGGAAAGACCACAAGCATAGCAAAGATTGCGTCCTTCTACCGCGCACAGGGAAAGAAGGTGCTCCTTGCTGCGGCTGACACTTTCCGTGCCGCGGCAGTTGACCAGCTCGATATACACGCAGAAAGACTGAACATGAGAATCGTAAAGCAGCACACCGGTTCCGACCCGGGAGCCGTTGTCTATGATGCGGTAACATCTGCTGTCTGCCAGAATGATGACCTTGTGCTGGTTGACACCGCAGGAAGAATGCATAACAGGGAGAACCTCATGAGGGAACTCCAGAAGATGGACAAGATCGTGAAGGGCAGGGGGGTCAGTGAGGATAACTACAGGAAGTTTCTCGTCATCGATGCCACAACGGGACAGAACGGTCTGAGTCAGGCTCTTCTCTTCAATGAGGCCGTTCATCTTGACGGAATAATCCTTACGAAGTATGACTCCGCGGCAAAGGGAGGCGCACTGATACAGATAGGAAAGATGCTTTCCCTTCCCGTTCTCTTCGTGGGAACGGGTGAGCGGTATGAAGACATTCATCCGTTTGACACGGAAGAGTATCTGAATGCCCTCATAGGCCTGGAGGCGTAGCTTGAAGAGGGGCCTTCTTGTTTTCTTTCTGATGGCGGCGGTATTTCCCCTCCATTCTTCCTACTTTGTGTCGAATGAACTCTGGCAGAAGAAAAGTGCCGCTGACGGACCTTCTTCGTCAGAGTGGGTGCTCTATACGGCACCGCAGACAGAGATTCTCTATCACGATGCAGTTGAATACGGAAGACGGGACACCACCGGAGAAACCGAAACGAGAAGAACCGGAGGAAGGGAAGAAATAATCATCAGATCCTCCGACGGAAATATCGAAAGAAGGATAATCAGCGAAAACGGCAGCACGGAAGAATATAATTATTTTTACCGAGACGGCATTCTGGCCGGATATAACTATTCTCAGAACGGAACGGTTACTGAGAATGTAGAATATACTTCTACATCCGACGGTCTTCTTCTCCTTTACCGGGTGAGGGAAGGCGGAGTTTATCTGACTGACAGCTTTTTTATCCGGGAAGGGGAAGAAAAGACAAGCTATGCCCAGCTGGGCGAAGAAGACGAAAGGGAAAGAACTGAAGACGGCGGCTACAGGAAAACTGACGGAGAAAGAAGTGAGGAATATGATTCTTCGGGTCGTCTTGTGGCTGAAACCGGCCCCTCCTATGCTGCCAGGTACTCCTATTCTCCGGACGGCGAACTGCTTGAAAAGAGGGAGACGACGGAAAACGGCAGTATAGTAACACTCTATCATCCGGCACAGGTTGTCATACGCTACGGTGCTGACGGCTCCGTCATAAGTGAAAGGCGGTCTCTTGACGACGGAACGGTCGAGGAGAAGAGGTTTGTGGACGGAAAGGCCAAATATGTCTTCATCTACGACAGGGATTCCTCGAGGATAAAGGAGGCCTACGCGCTGTGATTCTTTCTCTTGCACTCGGCTATGCATTTCCTCATTCAAGGGCACTCAGGTCAAGGTCCATCAGAATAATGCTTACCATCGCCCTGTCGCTATCTGTCGTTACCCTTGTCATTTCGATAATGAACTGTCTTCAGTCAACGCGCTTCTCTCTCATACGGGATGTGCGCTCGTTCGACTGTGTCGTAGAGGGGGACAGGAAAGATGAGATAAAGCAGATCCTTCCGTCTGCAGTCGTCTTTACCTACGGCGAAGGGGAGGCCCTGACGAGGGGCGGAGCCTATCTTGTGAGATATATAGACTCCGACTATGACGGCGGTCTGAACATGCTTTTCGGAGATTTTTCGGCCCTTGTCATTCCCTACTCGTTCTACAGGAAGAACGGAAGGGGAAAAACACAGCTGACGATGCTTCGCAGCGGCAGGAGCACTGTTCTGCCAAGGGAAGCAGAGTATGAACAGAGCGGCGTCTATTATACGGAACTCGGAAGTGAATTCGACGACACGATGCTCTTTCTTCCGCTATCCGAGGCTGACCCGGCAACGAAGATAAGGACGGCTGTAAAGAAAGCGGGAAGCGACGGGATACGGAAACTCAGGGAGAAAGGTTTTTCCGTGACTTCCTGGAAGGAAAGCGAGGAGAGCCTCTATGGGGCATTTCTTGTTGAGAAGACACTGATGTACGGTGTTCTTTCGCTTCTTTTCATAATCATTGCCGTTTCGATGAAATCAGGTGAACATGTCTTCTATGAGGCAAGGAAAAAGGAATTTGCCGAGCTTGAGATACTGGGAATGGGGAGAAAAAGGCTGAGGTGCCTCAGTCTTCTCTCCTTTATGACCGTAACGCTTTCGGGGATACTGCTGGGCTTCATGCTCGGCATGGCATCAATAAGAATTCTTGAAGAATTTTCGCATTCTTCCTCCGTTATAATGAGCCTTACGCTCACGCTTCCTGCCGGAGGATTCACCTTCTTCTCTCTCTTCATGGTGCTTATGACGGTCATCTTTACACATCGCGAAAACGTCAGAAGGGAAAAAACGGAGATAAGCGAGGTTATACATGGCTGAAGAACTCCTGAGGCTGGAAAACGTAACAAAATCATTTCCTTCGCCCGGAAAGGACGGAGAGATAGCAATACTCAGGGATATCTCTCTTACTCTCGCCGACGGGGAGTCTGTTGCCATAACGGGACGAAGCGGCAGCGGAAAGTCGACTCTTCTGGCAATTGCTGCACTTCTCATGAAGCCCACCGGCGGCAGGATATACTACTCGGGCATGGATTCATCGTCCCTTACTCCGTCAGACACTGCTGAACTCAGAAACAGGAAAATGGGCTTTGTCTTTCAGTCGTCGATGCTTCTTGAGGATTTTACGGCCCTGGAAAATGTTGCGATGCCGCTTCTCATCCGCGGGGAGAAGAAGAAAAGGGCATACGATGCGGCAGCAGAATTCTTGTCCCTTGTCGGTATGACTGACAGGCTTTCGCACCGCCCGGGAAAGCTCAGCGGCGGGGAGAGACAGCGTACGGCAATTGCGCGTGCACTCTGCTCCGGGGCCGGTGTGATATTTGCCGACGAGCCGACGGGGAGCCTTGACGAGGAGACAAGCGGAATAATCGAGACACTGCTTCTTGAAACGGTGAAGAAGGAAAAGAAGGGACTTGTTCTTGTAACTCATAATACCTCATTCGCCTCACGGGCCGACAGGACCTATGTCCTTCAGAACGGGGTGCTTTATGAAAAATGAGGGAGCCGGTCTCTATCTTTCGCGTAAAAGCGGAGTCAGGATGCCGCGGCGATATGTCTTATCACACTATGCTCCGTCCCTCATCGTCTTTCTGATCGTACTGACGCTTACATTCGTAATGGTATTCATCTCGTCGATGACGGATGCCATCGAAAGGATGATTGTTTTTCTCGGTTGCGGGACGATAACGACGGATTGCCGTGCCGACATCTCAGAATACGAGGGGGCAAGAATAGATTCTGTAAGGGAAGGCGACGGCATAATATACGCCTCAGGCGGGAAGAGCCTTGTCCATATCAAGGGAGTTGATGAGAAAGAGTATTTCAGCGGTGAAAGGGGAAAGGCCCTCAGGCTCTCACTTGCTCCTGAGGAATACAGAAACGGGATCATCATCTCATCGACTCTTCAGAAAGCACTGGATCTGAAAACCGGAGACAAGCTCACGCTTCTTCTGTATGACGCCCTGGCCGGACGCGCGAGACCTCTGCTCATGACGGTACAGGGAATTTTTTCGTCCGGTTATGCACAGCTGGACAGGTATCTGTGCTATACGGAAGCTTCTCTCGTTGATGCGGATGAAAGGTGGGAGATTCTCCTTCCTCAGTCAGCCGATACGGAAGAGGTCCTCCGGGAACTGGGGGAAAAGGGAATATACGGTGAAAGCTACAGGGACCGCTATTCGTCCCTCGTTCTCAATGTCGACCAGTCCATCATGATACTCAATGTCATCCTGATAGCGGTAGCACTTCTTGCCGCCTTCTTCAGTGCCGACATTGCCCATGTGTACACTTCGCGCGACAGAAAGGACATAGCTGCCCTGAGACTGATGGGAATGAGTGAGAAAGACGTGAGAATTCTCTACAGAAGAATGAGTGTACTCTCTGTTGCCGTCTCTTCTCTTCTCGGGACAGCGGGGGGGCTGCTGCTTTCTCTTTTCAGCCCGTTTCTGATATCATTTGTCGCAATGAGGGAACCTGCCGTTGTCGAGTATTACATATCCTCATTCAGCCTTGTCATTCCCGTG
>CAVBWE010000194.1:0-2767 GCA_963598715.1 Sphaerochaetaceae bacterium
CTCTACAGGGAGGCCGGGAGGATAGAACAGCAGCTCCTGACCTATCCGGAGGTAATGACGGTTTCCGTCAATTCGTCCAACGACACGAAGACTGCAGTCATCGGCGGAATCTACGACTATCTCACATCCCTCGGTGTTCCTTCCCAGGAGGCAGGACTCACCGCCGCCCTTCTCTTCTACGGAACCGACATCGGCAGCTACAGGGATCAGGATACGGACTCATCCTACAAGATTCACCTTTACAGCGATGTCCAGGACGAGCCTCTTACGGATGACAGGCTCAATGAAATAAAGGTGACAAGCCTTGCCGGCCGCGAGATAACGCTGTCAGGCATCGGAGAACTGAGGCTTGATGAGGGACTGAGTCAGATCAACCATGACAACAGAGCCAACTCCCTCACGATTTCGGCAACCCTCACGACAGAGAGTACCGACAGCGTCACACAGAAGATTTCGGCATACCTCAGCGAAAATCCCCTTGCTGATGGAGTTTCGACGAAGACAAGCGGACTGGGAGACCTTGTAGAGAGTGCTGCAGGCCCTCTCGTAAAGGCGCTGCTCATAGCTATCTTCCTCGTCTATCTTGTCATGGTTGCGGTATTTGAGCGTTTCGACCAGCCTCTCCTGATCATACTGCTCTTCCCGTTCTGCATCATCGGGGCTGTACTTGCGCTGACGATATTCTCCTCGTCGATGAGCATCGTCTCCATTCTCGGTATCGTCTCGCTGGTGGGAATGCTCGTCAACAACGGTATCGTCATTGCCGACTATGCAAACCTTGCAAGGAAAAATGACAGGGAGGACATGCTGAGAAAGAAGCAGGTAAAGTTCGACGAATATACCGAAACACTGGGCATGCTGTCATATGAAGAGGAGAAGGAAATTCTTGACAGGGAGACTGCAGAAGGAACTGCAAGCCGTCTCAGGGCCATCCTCATGACAACCCTCACTACGGTTCTCGGAGTCATTCCCATGGCAGTTGCAAAGGGAGAAGGCGCCGAAATATATGCCCCGCTGGGACAGGTAATCATGGGGGGTCTTGCCACATCGACGATACTCACGCTCTATATGATGCCCGTTTACTACTACCTTCTTGAGAAATGGAAGCTCATGAGAGTCTATAAAAAGAAAACAACAACGGCACAGAATGCCGGGGAGACAGAAAAATGAAAAGATTATTCAAACTGACTGCACTTCTCTCTGCAGCCCTGATTATGCTCACGGCATGTTCAGCCGTATTCGATTCTGCGATCAGCGGAACGATCAAGGACAGAAGCGTCCGCGAGACTTCGTCCTCATCCGCCGGCGGAATATCGGATGTAATGGTCTACGCCTATACAAACGAAAGTGACTGGAATGCAAAATATTCCGAATGGAGCAAAACGAAGGACACGGTCTTCTCGGACAACTCCGTTCCGTCTGCAAAGACAGCTTCTGACGGTTCCTTCTCAATTTCAAACCTGCGCTGGATGACGAACAATCCCGCCTACGGCAAGGATGCGGATGAGAAAAAGGTATATCTCCTCGCCTTCCACAAGGACTACGGGCTCGAGAAGATTGACGGAAGGACAATCCAGTCCGACAAGTCCAACAACTTCGGCATCGTCTATATGGATAAGGTCACCGCAACAAAGACGCTTGTAATCAGGCTCAAGGACAGGGATGACAACAGCACGGCAGCAACCGGAAACGACCAGACAATCACCGACACAAGCGGAATATCATTCAGATACAGGTATGCAGACGGCTATGCCGGGACAGAGCAGAACGTGACGGCAACGGTTGATTCGTTTACCAACGGCCAGGCTTCAATCACCGTAAAATACAAGGCAGGAGGCAGCGTTCCGTCTGTCACACTCTACGACATCCAGACAGGTTCCGACTGGAGCCTGGAATCCGATAAGGATACGATAGAGTGCGTCTACAGTAATGACGAATACACAAACACCTCAATCAGCCTCGTAAGCAAATGGAAGACGGTGACTGTCTCAGTCAAGCTCGTTGATGCAAGTTCCGCAGACCTTTCCTCTGTCACGGATCCCATCTACTTCAGATGGTCATACGAAAACGGTGACGGAAGCACCAAGGAAGGTAATGAGACAACCACTGACGGAACTTCCTCAATTGCGGTAAAATTCAGGAGGAAAGCTTCCGACGGTACGGATTACAAGCCGGTTCTCACCCTTACGCAGTTTCAGAACAACGACAGCAATGAGGACAAATGGACATGGACAAAATCAGAGACTGACTCGACACCGTGTTCGGCAGAAAGTGACAGCATAAAGGTGAATGTAACGGCCGAAAAGGATACTCTGTCACAGAAAGTCTATTTCAGAAAGGAATACATAAAGCTTCCGTCTTCGGGAATATACGGCTACCTCATCACATCCGACACCTCCTCAGCGGCAACAATGGCCGAAAAGGCAACAGGATACGGCTACAAGTGTGACTACGGCGATGAGCTTTATCTCTACAGGAAATCGGATTCGGTCCTGCTTGAAAACAACAGCGTACGTACAGGAAAGAGCGTCACGACGACAGGCTCGTCCTCAGGTGAGGCAATTGTCGACTACGGTTATTTCACCGGACTCGGCAGCAGCGTGAAACTCCGTCTTACATACAGCGGAACAGGCTACAGCGGAGTCACGGACGAACTCGAAATCAGATACAGGGAGAGAGGAAGTTCACTGGAAGTTACAGCAGAGGATGCCCTGACATTCAACGCGATGACAACAGATTTCTCCGTCATGCTCTACAAGGATTGAGG
>CAVBWE010000195.1:0-7623 GCA_963598715.1 Sphaerochaetaceae bacterium
TCGAGTGTACATAGCAGAACCGGCCGCAGGGTCTGACCATTGAAACCAGAAACTGCCGGCCTGTACAGATTTCATTCTTTCCGCTTCCCTTTGTCCTTTTCGGTTTTCTCCTGAAGGGAACGACACGGGAAACTGCAATATCGGCTCCGCTTCTTTCCTTTTGAGAGGCAAGAGAAGAGATGAATGAGGGAGAAAGGATGTCATCTGAATCCACAAAAAGGACAAGAGACCCCCCTGCAAGGGAAAGAAGCTTATTCCTCGCCCGGCTTATGCCTCCGTTCTTCTCATTCCTGTAATAGCGGATCCTCCTGTCGGAAAACGACAGCACTATCTCCTCCGACGAGTCTGAAGAGCCGTCGTTAAGCACTATCACCTCAATATTCCCGTAGTCCTGACTCAATACGGAGGAAAGTGTATCCCGTATGTATAGCTCCGAGTTGTATAGCGGAATAAGAACGCTGACAAGTTCATTCATGCCTTTTTCCCGTATGCCCTTCCGTCAAAGAGAGACGCGATGAAGTCGAAGAAAAGCACGAAGGCAGGAAGGAAGACAAGAGTCGAAATCATGGCGGCCATCAGCGTCACGCTCATCAGAAGCCCGAAATACCTTATGGGCATATAGGAACCGAATGACAGCATCATCATGCCGCTGACAATCGAAAGTGTTGTCAGGATGATCGGACGCCCCGTCGCCCTGAGCGTCCTCTCCACCGTTTCACGGGCATTTCCTGCCTTCTTCATGTTTTTCCTGTACTTAAGGGAGAAATGAAGGGCATCATCAACTCCGCATCCGACAGCGACGGATGAAAATGATACGGTTATTATATCGAACGGAATGGAGAAGAGGAACATGAAGATGTAGTTGATCATTATTCCTGCAGTGACCGGGACAAGAATCAGCACTCCGCGTGAAAGGGAAAGCAGAAAGAGTGACGACACGATCAGGATACTGACGAGACTTAGCTTCGTGGATATCTTCTGGTCCGAGAGAAGCCTCTCGGAGAACTTGGTGCTTATTACCGGATAACCGGAAATGGAAACGGAAGTTCCAGAAGGAAGAAGGGAAAGAGACGAAACCATGTCGGAATAGACTTCCTTCACGCTTGTCGTCGTAATAAGGTCGCGCCTGTCGCCGTCCCAGCTCTGAACGGTGATGGTGAGACTGTTGTAGTCCGGACTCACAACGGCGGAGAGACCGGAGAATGAAGAGCCGTAGGAAATCAGGATTGAACGGAGTATGCTCATTACCCCGCTGTCGGAAGGTATGTCGTATTCACCCAGAAGCTCCCTGGAAGCAAATGCGATATACTGGGAAAACGAGAGTACCTGCAGCACATGTCTGTTCTCCCTCAGCCTCTGCTCCCACTCGAATACGGCCTTGAGGTTTTCGTACTCCAGGAAGAAGTTCTGCTCTCCTTCCGGAGCTTTTATCGTAACGGTGAACGGAGTAGATCCGCCGAGCTCCGAGGAGAAGAACCGGCAGTCCTGTCCGAACGGATCCTCCTCTGCAAAATATGACATGTAATTGCTGTCAACGCTTATGCGGTCCTTCACTATGAAGAACACAGCCGCAATGACGAAAAAGATGATGACGAAAAGAGGCCACACTGAAACGATCTTGCGGCTCCACCACTGAACAAGACGCTGCAGGAGGCCGCAGCGGAGCTTCTCCTTCTTCTCCTTTCCCGGGGATGGAAGAAGAATAAGAAACGAAGGAAGTACAAAGACTGCACAGACAGCGGAATAGAAGACCCCGAAGGAAACGGAAATGCCGAAGCCGTAAAGTGTATGTGACGGGGCAAGGGAAAGGGAGAGAAACCCAAGGATTGTCGTCACGGCCCCCAGAAGTATCGTCAACACCACGCCTTTAGAGGAAGCAACGGCATCGTACTCGCCCTTTCTTCCGCCGAGATAGTACTCGTTGAGTATGTGCATGGAGTATGTACTGCCGAGAATAAGTACAAGACATGGAGTAAGTATGCTCAAGAGATTCAGTTCCAGGCCCAGTTCCGCCATCGTCCCCATTGTCCAGATTATGCTCATGAGTGAAAGAAGAAGCGGTATGAAGACGGCCCTCAGCGTTCTGAACGAGAGGTAGTAGACGGCGATCATAAGTATAAGGGCAAGAGATACAAGAAGATAAAGATCCTTCTCGAGCGCATTGATGACCTCCATGGAAATCACCATATTGCTCATGAGTACCACCCTCGCCCCCATTCTGCGAAGCGGATCAAAGACTGAGGAAAGCTCTTTTATCTGATCCTGCGATGCCTTGTCGGCATATATGAACTGCAGAAGAAACGACTTCTTCGATCCTCCGACAAGAAAGTGGTCTACAAGAGGATCCCTTTCTATCCTTTTTCCGAGCTCTCCGGCTTCCTCCTCCGTCCACTTTCCTGCGCTGTGGGGATTCATGGGCAGAATTGAAACAAAACCGTCTTCACCGCTGAGGGTAAACCAGTCAAGGACGGAAGACGGACGGGCAGAGTCACGACGGGAATCTATTGTGTCGATGCATTTTTCGAGTTCATCAAGAAATTGAGGTGTATAGATGTCATCCGAGTAGACGAGGACGTACATTGTTGAAGTGTAATTCTCGTCAGGAAGTTCATCACTGCCTATAGATGAAGCCCTGAAGCCTGTCCGGTAATCACGGCTTATGACATGGTCCGGAGAAAAGACAGGGGCCTTTTCCTCCCTGAAGGCAAGCACGGCCTTCTGTCCTCCGACTCCGCCTTCATAATGGTCAGTGTTCTCGGACCATGGGAACAATGCAGTGAAGTCACCCGACACCCTCAGGTTTTGCAGAGCGGAGAAAAAGAAACATGTCACTGCTGATGCCAGGATCAGTATAAGGACGGCGCCGGCCTTCTTCATGTACTCTCTCTCCTCCTTCTGTAATACGAATAGATTATGCCCGCACTCATGATGAAGAGTATCTGTTCGGCCCCGCCGATGAAGTAGATGCTGCTTTCGGAAAGTGAATGCACAAAGAAGAAAATCAGAAGAGTCGACGAGCAGATCAGGATGGAAAGCGGTTTCCTGCTTCTTCCCATTATCCTGAATGATGATGCAAAGAGAATGAAGGATCCGGACATGAACGCAAGGGCACTTACAATACCGTATTCGACAAGAAACTGCAGGTAGATGTTGTGCATGAGATGCTTCTGTCCCAGGTAGACGGCAAGCCTTTCCTCCATCCCACGCTCCATGAATTTCTCCGTCATCAGTGCGCTGTTTCCCCCGAAACCGAAGAAATAATCTTCGGCTTCCATCGCCTTGAGCGTTTCACACCAGATTGTCGTGCGTCCGCTTGTAAGGGAGGCAAGCGTAAATCTCTCCCTTGAGCGCGAGGATGTAAGAAGAAGATACAACGCCGCGGCAATGAAAAGAACGGCAAGCACGGAGCCGAATGCAAGGGAGAGCCTGTCACGGCGGAAGATGAACGTGACGGCGAGAAAAAAGGAAAGGGCCACGATGAGAGCTATGAACGATGTCCTGCTGTCGGTTTTTGTCAGCGTAAAGGCATAAAGCACACTTGAAAGCAGCAGGAAAAGCGTGGAAAGGACAGTCTCTATGATGTTTTTCCTTTTTTCGATGAGGGATAGTGCGATTATGAGGGATGATGCGCAGACAACCGCAAGTGAATTTGTCTGGTCGCTTAGGCCCGAGTATCTTGTCTCCCCGCTTTCAAAGCCCATCAGAAGTGACTTGACGGCGTAAAATATGGAGAAGAGGAGTATGAAGAGATAAAGGTGACCGACGACCTTCTTCAGTCTTCCTGAAAGGATTATCAGGGCTATCGCAACAGCCCAGCTCTCTATGAGGGCAAAGAGTGCAACGGCAAGGCGCTCGTTGTCGGAAGATCCGATGACTGCCGTAACCAGGATGGTCAGGGTCAGAACGGAAAGCGATGAAGATACAGGGTTTCTCGAATACTCCCTCTCAAGATAGAACCAGAAAAGAATGAAGAAGAATGCATAGACTGCAGTCACTGCATCCAGCACGATCACGACGGAATAAAGCTCATGTATCTTCTCCAGATATCCCACCGCAACAAAAAGAAAAAGAAGAAGCTCCGAGAGTACACACCATGCTAGAGGATATCTTTTCTTCATTTCGCACCTTTCGAGAAAACTGCACACGCTGTCTTTCTGTCGGCAAGAAACCAGAGAAGGAAAAAAACGGCAGAGAGGAGCGCTACGGCAAGAGAAGCATAGCCGAGCGGGAGAAGCTGCGTCACATACCATACCGCGACAATCATGATAAGCCCCATTGCCATAAGGAAAGTATCCTTTGCAACATCATCCCAGCCGCCGCAGAGAAGAGGAGACGACACCACGGTCTTCTTTTCCCTCCATATTACGACGGCTATATATGTGATTATGAATGCAACGGGAATTCCGACGAGTCCGATGAAACGGGAAAGAAGGGGTGCCAGTACCAGAACCGAGACCATTTCGACGACAGCCTTCCTCCAGTCGACGGAGTATTCGCCTTCGGTATTCCTGAAGACGATTGCCGTGGTCCTGAAGGAGGAAAGGAAGACGATGAATGCGAATATGCAGTTCCAGCTGTCTCCCATGTGATATTCGTTTCCATACGAGAAGCTGATGTAGGGCGTAATGAAGAGAAGAAAGAGAAACGAAGCAAGAAGCGACAAAAGAAAGTTCAATGCGGACATCTTCCGGTAGAGAAGAAGATTGTCTTCCGGCTCTCCGTTTATGCACCTTGCGGCAACGGACGGGCCGACTGTTGTCTGGAAAATCCAGAAGGGACTCAGAAAGCAGTAGACGAAAAGAAGATAGTTGGAATAGACTCCTGCCGCAGCGGAGCCGAAAAGAATGCTTACCAGGACAGGTTCGAATGACCTGAAAAAGACAAACGACATCCTGTGGAGCGTCATTCCCAGATGATTGCGCCCGATTTCCCCGTTATCGCGGGACGATGAACGCGACACCTTCCTCAGCACAGGATAATCCCTTCCGGCCTTGAGATGGAGAAGAAAGTAGGAAAGAAGCATGATTGATGAACAGAGTGTCACGTAAAGCAGATAGCTTTCCGTCTCCTTCAGAACCATCATGACAACCATGTACATGATGATCTTCCCTCCCTGCACGAAAAGGGAAACGGTACGGCTTTTCTCCGCACATGCAAGATAAAGGGCACGCGGCCCGAAGATATACTGTCCCAGTTCACCCAGAAGATAGATGAGGAAACACATCATGCATTCCCATGTTCCCTCCCCCATTGTGAGCAGCGGCATTGCCATGGCTGTGGCAAGACCCAGCAGAAGTATGACGAGAACGGCATTGCGGTAGCATCTTTCAACGACACCCATCGCAGAAAGGATGACTTCTTCGTCTCCCTTCTTCATCCTCTTTATCAGATAGTTCATGAGATAGGTGGCAACACCGGCATCGAAAGCCGAGAGAATGATGAAGACATTCTCAAAGAGACTCTTGTATCCGCTGTACCTCAGCGGCATTATCTCAAAGAAGTCGATATGCTCAACATACATCGCAATGCCGCAGAGAGCAGTCAGTACAGCCGCCGAAAAATAGTTCAGCCTGGCATTCTTCCAGATACTTCCGTTTTTCATTCTTCACTCTCCATAGCCTTTCTGAAGGAATCATGAAGCTTATGGGCAAAGATATCAAGAGAAAAGGCATCACTGGTGCGCCTGGCTTCTTCCCCGATTCTCCGCCTGAGGGCGCTGTCGGCGGCAAGAGAAGCGGCAATGGAAAGAAATTCATCTTCGTTCCTGTATGAAAAACCGTTGACGGCCTGAACAAGATATGACGAAAGCACCTTGTCGTCACGCACGAGCAGCGCAAGCTCAGAGGCCATGGCCTCGATGTATGAAAGGCACTGGGTCTCGCTCAGTGACGCTCCCGTATAGATATCGGAAATCCGGTAATACTTCCACACATCCTCATGTTTCACGCTGCCCGTAAACACCACGTCATCCTCAAGTTTTTCCTTCTTCACCCTGTTCTCGAGGTTTCCGCGCTCTTCACCGTCTCCGACAAAAAGCATCTTCACCCTTTTCAGTCTCTTTTTCAGGGCTGAAAAGAGGGACAGTGTCTCCATGACATTCTTTTCGCGGCTGAGCCGGATTACGGAGACGAGGACAATGTCGTCATCGCCGAATGAAAGGCTCTGCCTCATTTTCCGTCTTTCGTCCCCGGAGAGGCGCTGCGAAAACTCCGTGAGGTTGACCCCCACCAGTATCCTGTCGACCGGCTGAGTCACACCGTACGAAGATATAAGGTCGTAAATCTTGTCCGTCGAACATATTATGCGCCTGGACCGCCGTATGAAAAGGGGAACAAGCTTCGAAGCGGCCCAGTTCCACGGCTTCTCGAACGGGGTGAAGTGACACGTATATGAAACAAAGTCAGTGTGACATGTATGGACAATCGGTATCGAGAGTTTTTTCGAAATGAATGAAGCAAAGTGAAAGGAGAAGAACTCACTCTGCGAATGTATTATATCGGGTTTCCATTCGATGACACCGGAGAGAACAGGATCGCGGGTGTTTACGGATGCATAGGAATCATGATAGACACTCGGAAGAGTCCGTCCTACATACCAGCACCTCAGCTCAGCATCATAGAAACCGGTCCTGGAGGAGCCTATCGTGAGGATCCTGACCTCATCACCCGTATTCTCCAGGGCTGTCCTTTCCGCTTCCACGGCAGAAGTGACACCGCATCTGAATGGCAAATAGAACTCCGTTGTTACAAGAACCTTCAAACCCGTCTCCCGGAGAGAATATTAACACATTTCAGAGAATTTCCACAATTCTCGGACATTATTGCCGCAAACAATCAAAGATTGACGAAGAACCCGTACTGATGATAAGTTATAGCCTAGTGCAAATCCTGCACACATCTATCAAGAGGTTCGCAAAAAATGAGTGAAGAGAAGACGGTAGCAGCTACAAAGGAAAACAGGGAGAATAAAAAGAAGAAGCGCGACAGAAAATCCATTGCATGGATTATCGGTGTTGTCGTTCTCATTCTCATCTCCCTCACCTTCGTTCTGCCGACCACAATGTTCGCAGGCTCAAACGGTGCCGTGAGTTTCGGCTCATACAACGGAAAGAAGATTGAACTGTCGGCAGACAGTTTCTTCTATTATCAGCTGCAGGCAATATACAGCTACTATGTGCAGAACTACGGCGAGCAGGCGGCTGCAAACTATTCATACAACATCTATTACAGTGCCTTCCAGCAGGCAGTACTCAATGAAGCATTCCAGGAAATGGCAAAAAAGGCCGGCTTCAAGGCAACAAAGAGACAGATTTCAGATGCAGTGGTAGCTTCAAACTACTACTCCGACGGAACAAAGGGCTTCTCCGAGGAGATTTATGACGCTGCATCCGACATGCAGAAGGAACAGATAATAGGGTGGATGACAAAGTACGTTCCGTTCAATGAAGTCCAGCAGACCATTCTCAGCGTTCCCGTCAGTTCAGCCGAAAGCGCATTCGTCTCGTCTCTCAGCGGCAACACCCGGACAATCGAGTACATTGCGGCAGGCGGTTCCCTCTACCCTGATGAAAGCGCCGTTTCCTATGCAAAGGAGAGAGAAGACCTCTTCAGGACCATATCATTC
>CAVBWE010000196.1:0-3628 GCA_963598715.1 Sphaerochaetaceae bacterium
CTGTCAATCCGAAACTCCGCAGAAAGAGCAGGGGAAGGAAAAAAGGGAAGAAGGCTTCTTCCCCCGATGCACTCTCTCCAGATTAACCCCATTCCTCTATTTCGATCGAGACGCTTTTGACGAGAATCGAGCCGAATTTCTCCAGACAGTCTGCGACATACTGCTGAAGGTCGGATATGGTTGAAGGTATGTAGTGCCTCGGCGGAAGCTGAAGGGTGATGTTTATCGAATATGTCCTGTCGCTGTTTCTTACGCCCTTGACCTTCTTCACCTTCATGACACTGTCATATTCGGTTATGGAATGCCTGATCATCTGCTGCAGTGTGGCTTCATTTATGACCTCGGTGGTGGGCCGCGAGAATTCCGGACGTACGATTGTCTTTTCGCTTGTCTGAGGCTTGAGCCTGTTTCTCGAGAGCTTTACCCTAACGGAGTCGAAGACGATCTGCGGGGCGGAGCGTGTTATCTCGATGGGGGGAACGGGAATGATGTGCTTTCCCTCGACAAAGCGTATGTGCATGGCATTCTCGATGTCATCACTTGTGGATACGTCCTCGATGTGAATGATTTTCGACGGCTGGGGAAGATCGAGGCGTGAGGTTATCTTGTCTACCATCTTCTCGCTTGTTCCGATGATGAGGATACGCCGGTTCTTCTCCCTGTTGAGGGCTGAAGTGATTATGTTCCTGTCCTCGTCGTCATCAAAGACCGCAGTCTTGACGGCAGCCATGAAGTTCGGCGCTTCCTTTGCCGAGTGGCCTGCAATGATCCTGTCGCCCTTTATCAGAAGGCCGTCGTCTATTATCAGCGGGATGTTGTATTTTACCGCCACCTGTTTTGCATGGTAGCTCTTTCCTGTCCCGCTTCTTCCTACAAGTGCATAGACCGTGATTCCCCTGAACCTGGAGAAGAGCTTTTCCTTTATCCTGTCCTTGAGGGATGTCAGGTAGCTGATGGCGTGCATTCACTGTCCCCGTCATTCACCGTCGGGAAGGAAACCCTGAATGTGGTTCCTTCTCCCGGAGCTGATTTGTAGATGACGACATCTCCGCCGTTTTCGGTACATGCGCTCTTCACGATAGCCAGTCCCAGTCCGGTGCCGCCGACCTTTCTCGAGCGTGACTTGTCGACACAGTAGAATCTCT
This sequence comes from Sphaerochaetaceae bacterium, assembly GCA_963598715.1. GTDB lineage: Bacteria > Spirochaetota > Spirochaetia > Sphaerochaetales > Sphaerochaetaceae > Ornithospirochaeta. The sequence goes on from CAVBWE010000196.1 coordinate 1,146, forward strand.
CGAAGATCTTGCCCTGGCTTTCCTCCGGGATTCCGATTCCGTTGTCACTGACGTCGATAAGCGTCATGCCGTTCTCTCCATGCACAATGACATCGACCTTGCCGCCCGGATTGTTGTACTTGATTGCATTTGTGAGGAGATTGTAGATTATCTGACTGAACATCGGGCCGTTGCACCTTATCTTGAGGTAATCTCCGCTGACCGACAGCGATATGTTGTTCTCCGAAGCGAACTTCCTGACGTTTTCGACGTTCTCCTCACATACTGCCATGACATCGATGACCTCACTTTCCATCTTACCGTTGTTGTCGTCAAGGCGTGAGAGCTTGATGATGTCCTCTATAAGGCGTGCCATGCGCTTGGATTCCGTGTAGATCTGGTTGATGAAGACCTTCTGGTCATCTTCCTTGACGATGCCGAGTTCAAGAAGCTCTGCACTTCCCGTAATGACATGAAGGGGAGTCTTGAGCTCATGCGAGACATTTGCCGTGAAGTCACGTCTGTCACGCTCAAGTGCCATACGCTCGGTAACGTCGTAGACAAGCATCGCAATACCGCTGAAGTTTCCGTCCGGAAGGATGATGTTCGTCGTTTCAACCTGGTAGGCCTTTGTGCTGTTGTAGACGACGGATGTCTGATTCCCTTCCTCTTCAGTCTTTTTTATGACTGCACATACCTCTTCTCCGAAAAGCTCTCTGTAGTCCCTTCCTTTCGGATTCTCCCTGAGATTGAGGATCCTGATGGCTGCAGTGTTTATGTACGATATCCTGTTTTCGGCTTCAATGAGTACCATACCCTCCTGAAGCGATTCGGAAATGGCATAGAAGCGTCCCTCGTTTCTCTGGAGTTCCTCTTCCTTTTCCCTTATGTCTTCCTTCTGCTCGGTGATCTTGTTGAGCAGAGGAAGGATTTCCTTGTATCTTTTCGAGTCCTCTTCAGTCGGCGCTTCAATATTGATTTCGTTCAGCGGCTGCACGACGAGATAGCTGATGAGACGGGCAAGGAAAGTCGAAAGCAGGACGCAGACGAGGATGATGTACATAAGCTCCATCTTCACATCCACTATCGTATCGGTGAATGTGCTGACTGCAGTGGAGACTATGATCACGGTTTCGTCAGAAGTCTTAATTCCCGAAAGAAGTACATTCCCGAAGAGGTATGATGAAGATGTGTTTATGATCGTCTCGGGGTTTTTGTCGATGTCGGAGAGAAACTCTTCAATGACACTCTGATCCGAACTGTTCTCCAGTACGTCCCGGTCGCCGTGGATTATGACACCGTCCCTGATGAGGGTGATGGAGTAGTCTTCAGTCTCGAAACTTTCTATGAATTCGTTTCCCAGTCTTTCATGTGCATAGAAAAGAACTTCCAGCACCTCTACAAGCTTGCTTTCCTGTCTCTTTCCGATGACATTCGTCGTTGCCTGTATGGAAAGGATTACTGAAAAGAAGGCAATCAGAAGAAGCGCAGTAAGAACATACGCTATGATTCGTTTAGTCATTTTCTACGGCCTCAGTGCTGCTCCTGAGCTCTGTATCCGATACCTCTGACGGTTTCTATATACTTTCCCGCTTCTCCGATCTTCGTGCGCAGCGTAGCAACATGAACATCGACTGTTCTTGTCTCCCCGATATTGCTGATTCCCCAGATTGCCTTCATGAGGTCCTCCCTCGAGAATACCTTCCCGGGTTCCTGGAGAAGGAGTGCCAGAAGTTCGTATTCCTTTACGGTGAGCTTCACGTTCTCGCCGCTGACCGTGACGCTGTGGTTTGACGTATCGAGCGTGAGCGGTCCCAGATAGTAGACCTTCTTCTGCATCCTGGGTTCGCTTCTTCTCAGCACAGCCTTGACGCGGGAGAGCATTTCCATCATCCCGAACGGCTTTGCCAGGTAGTCATCTGCTCCGCAGTCAAGACCTACGACCTTGTCGTACTCCGTTCCGCGTGCGGTTGCGATGATGACCGGAATGCTTTCCGTCTCGGCATTGGCCTTGAGCTGTCTGAGTATGGAGAGACCGTCCTCTTCAGGAAGGTTGAGGTCAAGCATTATCAGCTTGGGCTTTCTCTGTGCGACCTTTTCCCACATTGCCCTGCCGCAGTCGACGCCTTCTGCCTCGAAACCGGAAGCCATAAGTGTGTAAACCATCATATTCCTGATTGCTGCTTCGTCTTCAACACAATAAATCATTGTCTTCGTCTCCACTCTAGAATTCTAATTGCTTGAACCCTTTTTTTTCAACAGGAAGTTTAAAATGTTTTGCTTTTTGATGGAAAATTAACAGAATGTCCTGTTTTTTTCTTCCGGATGCCATTGACGTGACTTCATGATGCCACTCCTGCAAAGTTGATGAGAAGAAGCCATGCCAGGCCATAGTATGCAACTACGGCTGCAAGGTCGTTCATCGTCGTGATGAGCGGTCCGGAAGCAACAGCAGGATCTATGTGGATCTTCTTGAATATGATGGGGATTACCGTGCCCATGAG
>CAVBWE010000197.1:0-7133 GCA_963598715.1 Sphaerochaetaceae bacterium
ATCTGCTTGACTCCGCCATAGCGGCTCCCCATTCCTGCTGCAAGTACTAAAAGTGCGGGTTTCATGCTTTATCCTTTCTCGGAATCCTGAAGGGATTGAAGAGGAACATATCGTCAAAGAACGTCAGCGACGGCTGGGGAACGGTGAAAGTGAACGGAGAGTCCTTGCACTGTCTGTCAAAGCGCTCCTTCTCCCTTTCGAATCTCTCCATTTCCGCATCATCGGGCATTCTCATGCCGTATGCCAGTGATATGTGGAACATGTACTTCCCGTGTCCGGGGAAACGCAGTCCCATTATCCCGGACACCCGGTCTCTCCATCCCCTTATCCTTTCCTCATCCTCTGCCGATGCCGGCCGCAGTGCAATTGCACATCCGGACTCGAGCCAGAGATGGTCGAATGTCATCTCGACCTTTCCCATCGGAGGAACCTTCTTCCAGGCCTCCTCGAAAAAATCATCTACATCACTCAGCGGACAGTCGAGGCTCAGAAAGCTTGTCCAGAGTTCCTTTTTCCTTACCTGGTCACAGACTCCCTCTATAGCCGTCATGTGAAGGCTCTCATCCGGAAGAACGGAGATTGTCCTCCCGCAGAGGCTGTAGAGAAGATCCCTTTCCTCCCTTGCCCTTCTGAAGACCTCACTCGAATGATCAAGAATACAGACCATCGTATTGCCGGGAAAGTGTCTGACAGACCCGTCCTCATTGAACTTTTTTCCTATGGAACTTCCGAATTTCAAATCAAGCATGTTCTTCTCCTTATTTGATGGCGCTGTCGACAGCACCCTTCACGAAATACTTCTGAAGACAGAGATATATGAGTGCAACGGGCAGTACCGCAAGTACAGCGGCAGCCGCAGCAGCCGGCATGTTCGCAACTCCATCCGAGAAGAATGCACTCATGGCGAGGGTTATCGTCCTCATCTTCGGCTTCTGCAGGATATAGAGCTGGAAGCTGTAGTCATTCCAGACTCCTATTCCCACGAGAATCAGCACCGATGCGATGACGGGTCCCATGTTGGGGAGTATGATCTTCGGGAGGATCAGGAACTGGCTGCACCCGTCAATCTTTGCAGCCTCGTCCAGCTCCTTCGGTATCGTCTTTATGAAGTTCGAGAACATGAAGACGCACATCGGAAGCTGATAGGCTATCGTCACCATGATTGCCGCCCAGTATGTGTTGATTCCCTTCATTGCAACAAGTTCCTTGTAGAGGGGAACGAGAACGGAAAGAGGAGGAACCATCATGACTCCCACAAAACACGAAAGGAAGAACGAGTTGAGCTTCGACTTGTGGCGTGAGAACGGATATGCAGCCATGACTCCGAAGAGCAGGATGAAGAATACCGATATTACGGTGATTATCACGGTATTCCTGATGGCAACCCCCACGTTACCCTTTGTCCAGGCATAGATGTATGACGAGAGTACGGGTTTCTTCGGAAACAGCCAGTAGCTTGTCCTGTCCTGTCTTGTCTTGAATGAAAGCGAAAACGCAATGTAGAAGGGCGAGATGAAAAAAAGGCATATGAGAACTGAAACCGCGTTCTTGATTATGTTGTGCCTCTTCTTCATGGCAGAGAGTGCACCACCGGTGATCTTTGAAGCATTAGCCATTGACAGATTTCTCCCAGGCAGCCAGCGCCCTCGTAAGCAGAAGGTTGGCTATGACGATGAAAATGAAGGTGAACATTCCGATTGCGGAAGCAAAGCCCGCACGCTGGGTCCCGAAGTACATCTCATTTATGAGCGACGAAAGCGAATGCGATGCATATCCCGGTCCGCCGCCGGAGAGGGACGTGACAAGACCGAACATCTTGAGACCTCCGATGACATTGAGAACAAGGCTCGTCGTGAATGACGGAATAAGCATGGGTATGGTTATGCGCCTGAAGACCTGCCAGCCGCTTGCCCCGTCGATTGCCGCAGCCTCCCTGTACATGTCGGGAATGGACTCAAGTCCCGCCATGAATATGATCATGGTCTTTCCGCAATATGAGATGGAGTTGACAAGCACTATTATCAGTACCGCGCTCCTTCCGGATGCGAGCCAGTCCACGCTCTCATGACCGAAAAGATGCATCACATCGTTGAGGGCTCCATGATTATAGGTGAAGATGAAGTACCAGATATATCCGATGACAACCTGTGCAACCATTGCGGGAAGATAGATGATCATCCTCGTAACGCCCCTGAGGGCGAATTTCTCGCACAGAAGCATTGCAAAAGCCAGGCCCAGCACTGTCTGAAGTGCCGTGCTCCCGAAGCCGTAGATGATTGTATTTCTGAAGGCAGTCCACATCGAGCGCGACGTGAACATGTCCCTGTAGTTTTCAAGACCGATGTAGGAGAATTTCTGTGAATAGCCGTTCCAGTTGGTGAATGAAATGTTGAGACCGAGAATAAGCGGATAGAGGACAAACACTGCAAACATCGTCAGTGCGGGAACGGCAAGAATCGTCAGTGCCCTCGGATCGGTCTCTATGAATCTTTTGAATCTGCTGCTGTCAGCCATAAGTTTACCTGAAAGAAATAAGCAGACGGCCGCAGGAACTGCAGCCGCCCGTGAGGAACTCACTTCTGTGCAAGAAGTGAAAGATAGTTCTTCTGCATCTCGGCACATGCCTCTTCGACTGTCATTTCGCCAGCCGTGATTGCACCGCCTGTTGCCCTCATCGTAGCCCACATGCCGCTCGGGAGCCATTCTCTGTCGAAGTACGGGAATGTCCTGAGGGAAGCATACTGAGCAAGGTCCCTGCTTATCCTGAGGTCAACGTCGACATCCGTAAAGGAATTGGGCATACCGGTTGCTTCTCCGACTGCCTTGACGTTTTCCGGCCTGGACATGAACTCGAGAAGTGCTATTGCCGCTTCCTTGTTCGGGCTGTCCTTCCATATGCCGTAGCTTTCTCTTTCACCACCGATCATGATCGGCTCGTCATCAGCATTCCATACAGGAACAGGCATCATGGAAAGATTTGCATCCGGGTTGATGTCCCATGCGTTCGAGATGTAAGCCTGGTTATTGAAATAGAAGCAGGCCTCTCCGTTTGCAAGGCGCTCGGAAGCAAAGAGAGGATCGGCAGTATTGGCATCCTTGTTCGTGAGGTTCTCGTCAGCAAGACGCTTTACGATTCCTGCAACCTTTGCCCACTCTGACCAGTCGAATGTTCCGTCATAGAGTGAAGCCTGGAAGTTCTGCTTCTCATAGGAGCAGAGGATTGCCGGTGCTGCAATGTCCATGAGGTTGGCCTGACAGCGGTTATCCTTTCCCGTAATGAGGACAGGGTCAATTCCTATTGCGCGGATATCACGGCAGCACTGGAAGAATTCATCCCATGTGCGGGGTACAGCCGTCCATCCTGCCTTCTTGAGGATGTCCTTGTTGTAGATGATACCTGTGGACTCGGAAGTCATGGGCATCGTGACGATTCTTCCGTCATCAGTGGTGATGACATTGAGGATGGAGGCATTGAATCTCTTTGCAAAGGAGAGATCATTGAGGGGCATCAGATATTCGGCATATCTCTTGACTCCCCAGCCGTGTGTTGCAAAGACATCGGGAAGGTCGTTTGCAGCCATCTTGGCCTTCATGAGGTTCTCATAATCCTTTCCGTATGTCGTATACTCGACCGTAACACCGGGATTCTCTTCCATGAAAGCGTCAATGACAGCCTGGATGGAGCTGTAGGTAGGGTCACTCGTGTTGGTGGTAACTGTAAGATGTCCAGAGAGTCCTGTGGATTCCGCTGCGCCCTTCTCGGCTGCTCCGCTGGCAAAAAGGAATGCCGCAGAAACAAGAAGGACAAGAGCAAGACATAATGTTTTCTTCATCATATTCTCCTTTTGTTTGATACTGGGCAGAAATACTCTGCCGTAATCATCTTCTCATTCATTGCGCCCCTGCGATATGAGACTTATTTATTCATCTGCGATAATTATTTCATCCCCCATGAAACTTTTTTCATCATTTCCGTTTAAATATTTCCTGACAGGACGATGCAATATCGTCTTATACTGTTTCAGGCGGCATGAAACATGAAGGAATCGACAATCAGGAGACTAAAGCATTATTTTCTTCTGAGCACCGCCATCCCGTTCTTCCTCATAGTCGTAATCACCTCGTCGCTGATACAGAAAAGTGACAGGGAAGATCTGTCCCTTGTAATAGACGGCTATCTCAAAAGCATCTCGGAGAACATCTCAGGCTATTTCAGGGACCTCCGGCTCGTAACGATTCTGCCTTACTTCAGCCAGGAGATAATGGACAACATAAGAAAAACCAGCTCAAGTGATGTCTCATACAATCTCCGCATTGACCTCGAAAGCCAGCTTGACAGCCTTCTGAGCTCCGTCAGATACACCACCAATGACTTCTACTCGGCACTGCTCGTAAAAGGCGATACCGTACTCTACTCAAGCCACAACGGCCTGGATGTGAGCACAAAGCCCGGCTATCAGTTCACCGCCTCTTCCTGGTACAGGGAAGCAGTCAGTTCTGACGAGAACATAATCTTCCTTCCGCCCCACTATGCCGACTACTATTCTCCCGAAGACAATGAAAAGCGCATATCGCTTCTGACGACCATAAAGAACCTCTATACAAGAGAGCCCTATGCAGTACTCAAGATAGACGTACTCCCGTCATCATTCGACAGATACCTGGGCTCGGTGGAGTTTCACCTGCCTTCCTGTGTATATATAACAGACAGAGACGGCAGCCTGATCTATTCAAGAAGCAATGACAGCAGAATGTCCGGAAGACTTGCCGGTGCGGTTGATGAAGACGGTTTTCTCAAAGGCCCTGTGCCCTTTACCGATACATGGTCGGCACCGATTCCGAACTCTTCCTATACGCTCCGGATCTGCATAGATACGAACGCTTCCATCCACAAGACCGTGAAGCTTTACGCGGCAGCCCTCGGCCTCTACCTTCTTGCAGTCATTGCCGCATTCACACTCTTCAATAATGTCTCCTCCAGGATTACAGGTCCCGTGGAAGAACTCAGGCGAGTGCTGGGAGAACTTTCAAAGGGCTCCTTCAGCGTACGCTACCGCCGCAGACCGAACTGGGATCTGGCAGAAATCGGAGATATGGTAAACACCATGGCCGAGGACCTGGAAAGACTCATCCAGAACAATTACATCGCCCTTCTTGAAAAGAAGGAGGCGGAGAACAGGGCGCTCATGTCCCAGATTCAGCCGCACTTTCTGTTCAATACCCTCAACTCGATAATATCGCTTCTCTATGAGGAGAGAATCGATGAGGGAGTCGAGTGCATCTACTCGCTGTCGAACATGCTTCACTATGTACTGAAGAGTGACAGCACGGTAACACTGGGCGACGAAGAGGCTTTCCTGAGGGACTACCTCCATCTTCAGAAGACACGTTTCAACAACAGGCTCGAATGGTCCATCGACATTCCGTCCAGGATGGAAAACATCATCATCCCGCGTCTTCTTCTCCAGCCGTTCGTCGAAAACAGCGTTGTCCATGGAACGGAGCCTGCAGAAAAGCTTTGTCATATCACGATAAGGGCAGAGGAAGATGAGAAAATGAGAAAGATATACATTCTTGATGACGGTGCGGGATTCGACATGGAAAAGACGGATCTCAGCTCGTCAATCGGGGTCAACAACTCCATTCACCGTCTTGAGAATCTCTACAGCGAGGCGACTGTGGACATATCGAGCAGCATCGGAAGCGGATGCAGCGTCACCATAACAGTAAAAGGAGAGATGAATGAATATCCTCTTCGCGGATGATGAGCCTCTTGTCTTCTCGATTTTCCGCCATCATCTTGCAAAATACAATTCCCCATATATAAAGGCATTCTATGCCGTGAGCGGAGAAGAACTCGTGAAGGAGTTCAGGCGCATTTCCCCGTCCGTTGTCTTTACCGACATATCGATGCCGGGTCTCAACGGTCTTGAGGCTGTAGATGAAATCAAGAAGGAATACGGTGAATGTGCTTCGTTCTATGTCTTTTCAGGCTATGACGAGTTCGAGTACGCCCGCCATGCCCTCAGAAGCGGGGTGAGGGACTATCTCTCAAAGCCGATAAGCTACTCCGTCTTCCAGAAGATTCTCGAGAATGAGGAAAGAAAATACTACTGCGGGATTACGCTTGAAAAAGCCTACAGGCTGAACGACGAGGAGAAGGCCCTTTCCCTCTCCCTCATGATATCCGGACTCAGCCAGGCCTATTCCGGTTCAGATGCCGTCCGTCTTGAGGAATACAGAAACTCCTGGATAAGGGAGAAGACGGAAATTGACGGAAAATTCTTCTTTACTCATTTCGGCGTTCATGCAGAGACCCTGGAAGAACAGGAAAAGGTCATTGAAGACCGCATTGTCCAGCTGGGTCTCTCAGGAAGAAGAACACAGTCGAAATCACAGCAGATTCTCTCTTATATCGACAGAAACTGTACAAACCCCTCGCTCAGCCTCGATGTCCTGGCATCAGAGTTCGGTTACTCGCTGCAATACCTGAGTCTCTATATAAAAAGGGAAACCAGGGTGGGATTTTCAGAATACATAACCCGAAAGAGAATCGAAAAGGCAAAGGAGATGCTCAGGAAAACGGAAATGACGGTAAAGGAGATAGCAGAGGAATGCGGTTATTCATACTCCAACTATTTCATAAAGGTCTTTTCGAAGAAGACCGGAATGACTCCGCAGGAATGGAGGGAAGAGACAAAATACAAGCCGAAATAGAATTCTTCCGTTCTTTCACTGCCATGCCTTCTGTGCACTCCCGGAGTGCATGATTCATAAGGCAGGGTCTTGCGTAAGGAACTCTCCATATAAGATGATCCGCCTCTATCCGCCATTGCTGCTTCCACTCGGCGTAAGCGTAAAATAAAGCAAACGTACTTCTGATCAGGCATCAATCACGCTGTATCCGAAGACAGGAGAATAACCATTCAGGTGAGAGACAACATCTATCAGGAAGCTCCTGTTGCGGGAGAGGGAGGCATGAGACTGTTTGCCGGTGTGGTGGTACAAGCCTTCGCGGAACCCGATTAGTATGGGGTGACTGCGTAAAAAATATGTTGCAAAAAAAACACTTCACGGCTTATGCTCTTCATATCTGAAAGATGGAGGAGATTATGAAGAAAACTCTTACAGTA
>CAVBWE010000198.1:0-3519 GCA_963598715.1 Sphaerochaetaceae bacterium
GGCTTCTCATGGCCTGTCATAGACGGGGAGTATATAGGGAAGTTCGTGAAATGGCTTAAGGAGGCCGGATTCTTCTGCGATTAAGCCATATGGCAGCTTCATCAGTGCCGGAGGTCCGGAAGAAATGAATTCTTCTCCGGCACTGCTGCTGTCTGCATATTCTTGATAAACATTTTACAATTCTTTACAGATTGCCGTGTTAAGCAGAGTATGAATCAGGAGTAGACTGAGAAAAGCGGATTGAGGGATCCGCTTCTCCGTTGAAAAGGGAGGGGCAATGAAGAAGGCAGCTGCTGTTCTTTCGGTTTTTCTTGTTTGCTTGTTGGTTATTTATGCTTCCGGTTCGAAATCTTCCGGGGCCGTGTCGTCCGATCCCGAGAGACCTTATGCGGGAACTACCCTGACATGGTGGCTCAGGTCGAATGCCAATGTCGAGGTGCTCTACGACAATCTCGGGGATACGCCATGGGCGAAGTACGTCATGGAGAAGACCGGCATTGAAATCAGATTCATACAGGTGAAACCGGAGAAGGAAAAGGAAGAGTTCGAAAAGATGGTAAGACTCGGCAGTCTTCCCGATATCATCGAATATGAGTGGACCGACTATCCCGGAGGGCCGCAGAAGGCAATTGATGATGGTGTGATCATTTCCCTCTCGCCGCTTCTTGAAAGTAATGCCCCCAATCTTTCTTCTGTTCTCAGGGCCAATCCCTCGATTGCCAAGATGATTAAGTCATCAGGCGGGAATTACTATTGCTTTCCTTTCCTCAGAGGGCTTACGGAGCCCAATATCACGCAGTTTTCGAGCGGTTTCATCCTCCGGCAGGATGTCCTGGATAAACTTGGTCTGGAAAGGCCCGAGACAATTGACGAGTGGGAAAAGGTTCTCAGGGCATTCAGGAACTACGGGTTCGTAAAACCGTTCGTTACAAGATACAAGTGGATGATTGACGTATGGTCGCCCGGATTCGACAACTGGGGAGATTTTTATGTCGATAACGGTATCGTGCACAACGGTCTCATAGAGGACAGCCGCTACAGGGTTCTCCAGAAACTGCACCAGTGGTACAGCGAAGGACTCATTGACAACGACTACATGAGTGCGGAGAAGAAGCAGAACGAGAAGGATTTCACATCAGGAAAGGCCGGTGCTTGCTATGCTCCTTTCGGACAGGGGCTGGGAAATTTCACTACGATAATGCATTCCCTCAATAAAAACATAACGGAGGATGATATCCGTGCAACCGTTCCCGTCACGTCAGAGAAGGGAAAGAATGCCAAATTCTCCAAGATGAGTCAGCTCTATGATTCAACGGGGCGCTCTGCTGCGATATCCTCCAAATGCCGTAATGTTGATGCTGCCATGTGGCTTCTTGACTGGATGTACGGCGAGGAAGGAACGCTCTGCTGCAACTTCGGCATCCCCGGAGTATCTTATGTGATGAAGGATGGAGTGCCGACCTATACTCAGGCTGTTTCCGATAATCCCGACTATCCTTTTGCCACGGCTCTTGCAATATATACACGCGCCTCCACAAGCGGAGTATGCATTCAGGATGAGGACTACATCAGACAATACTATAAAATGGATAACCAGAAGGAAGCCCTCATGCTTTCCCTTAAAACCGACATGGCACAGCATTTCTTCCCGCCTGTGGGACCACTGGAAGAGGATTCAGATGATTTTGCCGAAATCATGAGTGATATAACGGAGTATTCCGGCGCGATGGAAAGTGCATTCATCAGCGGAGAAGTTCCCCTGACAAAGGAAAGATGGCGGCAGTATGTTGCGCAGCTGAGGGATTTCGGCTTTGATGAAGCTCTCAGTATGATGCAGAATGCGTATGATGAATACATGAGCCGGTAGAACAGCATCCGTTTTTTATTTGTTTTTTCTTCCATCGGTATTATGATTCCTGCATTATCCTGAAGATGGCAAATGAATGACAATCGAAGAAAGAATAAGAGGGAAGAGTTCAAGAATTATCAATGACAGTCTTTTCCCGGTCTTCGGAAGGGAAATCTTTACGCATGATGCGACAGAGCGCAAGATCCGCGCTGCAGAACATCTTGCACCTGTTCTCCGGCAAAAGTTCGGTGACAGGTCCCTTCTCTTGACAGGGAGGAGGCAGCCTGTGATTTTGCCGTTCTTACAAATGTGAGCCCTGACGGTGTCAACAGTGATACCAAGGCAATCTACGCCCTTGCAATCTTCATACTCGACAGCATAACGGGCTCTGATGATTCAGAAGAAAAATACGGGAAGCTGAGGGAACAGCTCTGGGATGACGGTGACGAAGACAAGATAGACGAAGATGTTTATTATGCTCTTCTTGAGGACTATACTGAAATGGGCAGTCATCCCTGTTACCGTGAGGGCCTGATCCTGGATACCCTCTGGGTTCTTGCACTGCGTAACTGTGATTATCTGTCTTACGAAAAGGAAAGGACAGGACACAAGGGATATTCATTCCTTGTCGACAAGTATACATCCGCAATCGTGAAACCGAAGAGAATGAAGGGTAACTTCGAACTCAGAAAAAGGTTCGAGACGATAATGAGTCTTGTAAGCCGGGAGGATGTGGATGATGCAGTCGAAGCGTTCAAGGATCTCTTCTTCAGACTTATTGACTGCTTCCTCGAAAGCAGGGAGAAGCTGAGGGAGGCAAGAAGGAAGCTTGAAGGCAGAAGGGAGCTCCTGGAAATCCGGATGAGGGAAGCGGAAGACCGGGATCGCATAAGTGTCATTGAAAGCATGAAGGACTTTGAGAGACGGGAAGAAAAACTCAATTTCTGTGAGGTCAACTTCAATGACAACTACACCGACGGTCTGGTGTCACTCCCGAAATTCAATGACAGATACTGCTCATCATTCTCATCTGTAACGGTTCCTGATCCGTATAAGGTGATTTTCGGTTTCTTCTGGCTTCTTGAGAATGGGGATGACCATGCATGGCTGATGAGTGCGTCAACTGCTGCATTTGCCTTTGCCTCCTACCGCCTGCCATGGAACGACGAAATCAATTCGGGTACCCTTGACTCTGACGATCCCGTCACGAATGGAAAATGCCGGCATTCTGAAGGATTCTATCAGGCTCTTGTTGACGGCGAGGAGCTCGGATTCGGAAAATACACGGACTCGTATAATGCGCCTCAGGCGATTTACTACATGAACAACGTCATAGTCCCGCGCTTTCTGGCCGATGTGCCTCATATGGAAAAACTGTCAACAATGCTTGATCAGGATACTCTTGAGGACTACAGAAGAAGCTATCTCCTCTCATATTACGCTTCACATCGCATGCATTATTTTTCAAAGAATGATGAAAGAAGCGTGGATGAGGAGATGAGTACCCTGAAGAAAATGCATGGAAAACTTCAGGAATTGCAGGCGGAGATAGATAATCTTAATAATGAGATAGACAGGGAGAAGGAAAAAGGCAGGGTGAGTGCGGACGAGAAGACACGTCTGGAGAACCTCCGTCTCAACTCGGAAAATGACGAACTCAGAAGAAAAGT
>CAVBWE010000199.1:0-11464 GCA_963598715.1 Sphaerochaetaceae bacterium
AGACGGGAATTCGCCGCCTTTTCCCGAAAACCGAAGAAAGACCGAAATAATCAGAAGAATTTCACTGTTTTGGACGAATGTGAGATGAAAACATATTATTCGAGATAATTCGTCTCTGTAAGATGCGATACAGTGTCAGACTGTATCTGACTCTTTCATGATGATGAGTCTGCCAGAGCTGGTTGTCTGAAATAAGGAGAAGAAAATGAAAGTAGGATTTATCGGACTTGGAATTATGGGTCGCCCGATGGCGAAGAACCTTATGAAGAAGGGTTATTCTCTCATCGTCAATACACACAAGAAGGAGACTCTTGATGAATTCAAGGCATTGGGTGCTGAAGTAGCTTTCTCAGGAAAGGAAGTTGCCGAGAAGTGTGACGTCATCATTACGATGCTTCCGAACAGCCCTCAGGTAAGGGAAGTTGCCCTCGGAAAGGACGGAATCCTTGACGGCGCAAAGAAGGGACTTGTACTCATCGACATGTCATCCATCGACCCGGTTGAGACGAAGGCAATTGCAGCAGAACTGGGGAAGAAGGGTGTCGACATGCTTGATTGTCCTGTTTCCGGCGGTGAACCGAAGGCTATCGACGGCACGCTTTCCGTTATGGCAGGCGGTGACAAGGCTCTCTTCGACAAGTACTATGACATGCTCATGTCCATGGCTGCCAGCGTTGTCTATGTAGGACCTACAGGTTCAGGTAACATCGCGAAGCTTTCCAACCAGATTATCGTTGCATGCAACATTGCGGCAATGAGTGAAGCGCTTTCATTCGCAAAGAAGGCAGGCGCTGATCCGAGACTCGTATTCGAGGCTATAAAGGGCGGTCTTGCAGGTTCAACTGTTCTCAATGCAAAGGCTCCGATGGTTCTCGAGAGAAACTTCAAGCCGGGCTTCAGAATCGAACTCCACATCAAAGACCTCACAAACGCCATCAATGCAGCTCATGCCATTTCTTCTCCTGTACCACTTACAGGTGAAGTGATGGAGATGATGCAGAACCTGAAGGCAAGGGGGCTGGAGAAGGAAGACCACAGCGCACTTGCAAAGTATTACGAACTCCTCAGCGGAGTAACAATCGAATAAGTTTGCACCATTAAGAATGGAGGCCCCGGTGAGGGGTCTTCATGTTTACGTATTCCTGATTTGAACCATATTTGTCATCGTGACTATGGGACGTCACAGATGATATTCACATTTCGAGCATTTCCTGTTCTACGTTCGCGAAGACGTTCTTCAGCGTGACATCTGGGTTCATTCAATAAGAATGTCAGGAGTATCGTCGTCTGGGACAGGGGACCTTCTTCCAGAGAGCAACGCGAAGAAGGTCAATGCGAAGATACTGGAATATCTTCTGCTTCTCAAGTCCGACCCTTTACCATTGCGAATTAGATTCTCAGAGCGCATGCCGCTGAAGTCAAAGACATCTACAGCTTCTACATTTCAGAAATGGACAAATCCGCATTCCTGTGGTTCCGGACCTATATCCCTGAGTTTCTGCATTTCACATAAGCTTACTGTTCTGCGAAGCATTCCAAATGGCAGAAAGTCCTGCACGACTCCCGCTGCAATCGACACTCTTCAGGTAATCCAGACTGACAAGAAACTCTTAACGGGTAAGTATGGAAGACACTGCAGCTTTACGAAGGAGCAGAAGGAAATCTGCAAGGCCTCGGGCGCTGAGGAGTCTGCTATTGACGAGATAATAGAGAAGTTGGTTGAGACTGCATATATCCTGTGCAGAGGCCGGGCACTGCAACTGATAAACGAAGAAAGTCCTAAAAAATCAGAAGAATGTCACTGTTTTGAACGAATTAGGCATGAAAACATAGTACTGATGAAAAGTTTTCATCAGCGAAAGAGAACGAGCCGTAATGGAAACATGTCTGGACATTTCAACAAAAACGAAAGACGGAGATTCTGGTTTTCTTCTTTCGTTGCCGGAAGGGAGAGGAAAGGCCATTTTCTCGGCGAAAGCTGAAAACGAGGAGCAGATATGAAAGAGTGGTGGAAGGATTATCCCTGGAGAATGATTCAGACGAATCTCAGGGAAATCGACATGGCAGATATCGATGCAGAGAGATTCGTACAGGATGTGGCTGACTTCAACGCAACGGTAGTCCTGCTTAATGTAGGCGGTATTCTTGCAAGTTATCCCAGTCATGTCGAGGACCACACAGTCTGCTCTTACCTCACGGGTTCAAGCATTCTGGAGATTATTGATGCCTGCCACAGGAAAGGCATAAAGGTTATTGCGAGGATGGACTTTTCAAAGGCCAGGGAGGAGGTTTACCTGCGACATCCCGACTGGGCCTACAGGGACAGAAAAGGCAATATCATAAACTACAACGGAGATGTTCATATGTGCATCTGCGGCGGTTTTGGTCAGAAGAAGTCCTTTGAGATAATGGAGGAGGTGCTGACTCTTCTTCCCATCGACGGCGTCTTCTTCAACA
Organism: Sphaerochaetaceae bacterium; assembly: GCA_963598715.1. Taxonomy (GTDB): domain Bacteria; phylum Spirochaetota; class Spirochaetia; order Sphaerochaetales; family Sphaerochaetaceae; genus Ornithospirochaeta. The sequence continues at coordinate 2,458 of CAVBWE010000199.1, forward strand.
TGGGCGGTTTCAAGACAGTCGATTACAGTTATAACTATCACGGAATCTGCCACTGCAGTAGCTGCCAGAGGAAGTTCCTTGAATTTTCGGGTCTTGAACTTCCACTGGAGGAAGACATGGCGAATCCGGTATTCCGGACTTACAGGTCTTTTCAGGATAAGATTGTCTCGGAGACAAACGGGAGGCTGCGTTCCCTTATCAGGAGCATCCGGCCTGATATTCTCATCGGGGGCGATAATTTCATAAGGACGGAATCCAAAACGGAATACCGCAGGGAAAGGGCCTCCTGGCCTTATCAATCGTCTTCAGTTGCGCGAGGTGGCAGTTCGGTAGATGGAAGTCCCCTCATTACGAATGCCTCTGTTGATTTCATCGGTTTTCTCTATCGTCATAATTCGGTTGGTGCTGAACGCATGGAACTGAGGTTTAATCAGGATATCGCAAATTTCTGCGGTTTGGATTACTACATAATGGGACGTCTGGACAATCATCTTGACCGCACAAGCCACAGTGTTGTTAAAAACCGTTTTGCTTATATGAAAAAACATGAGGACGTCTATCGTGGCATGAAGCTGTATTCTGAAGCCCTCATAATCAGGAACGGCGGAAACGATCAGCTCAATGATGAGGCAAAGGGCTGGATACGAGTCCTGACAGAGCATCATATTCCATTCGGAGAGATTTCTCCTTCCGTCATAAAGAAAGATACTGACTTGTCGGGAAAACGCCTGATTATCGTGCCTTCCCTCCAGAAGGTTCCCGAAGTTCTGTCTTCGAAGCTTGACGCCTTCGTACGTGTCGGAGGGACTTTGATAGTTTCCGGTTCCGGAGAATTCTATGACGAAGAATACCGTAAGTATGATGTCATACCGTATTGTTCTCTAGGAGGTACGGCAATCTCCGAAATCCGCAATAATCAGATATCCGGCATGCTCCGCATCCACCCGAATGACAGGGCGGATCTGCCGTCTCTCGGAGACACTGATGTTCTCTACTACGGAGATGACTATGTTTCATGCAGTTATCCGGAGGAAACGGAAAAGCACCTTACCGTTATTCCTCCTCATCCTTACGGACCGCCAGAGCGCTGTTATTTCACGGTAGAGTCGGATGAACCGGGGTATGTCGTAAGAAGGTATGGAAAGGGGAAGGCAGTATATATCCCCTGGAATCCCGGGAAGAACATCTTCCTTGACGGCTATCTCAGCACGGTGCACTTTCTCCGTGACCTCGTGTTTAATGAATCCTCTGTGAGGTCTGTGGAAGATGAACCATTTACACCAATGGTTGAGGTGACCGTCGGCAGAAATGAATCAGATCATATGATGCTTGTGCACCTCGTAAATACATCCGGTTGCTTTGCAACATCGTACTATGATCCGATACCCGTAAGGAGTATCAGATTGGCAATCCCTTCCGGTAAGAATCCGGTTGATATAGTGGATATCGAGACGGAAAAGGCAGTTCCGTTCCGTTTCAGAGATGGAAGAATCTTTTTTACGGTTGAAGAGCTGGAAAGACTGGCTGCGTTCCTCATCCGTTTTTAAGGAGTAGTTATGACAATTGAAGAGACAATCAATGAGGCTAACAGCCGCGTGATGGATGTTATGCTCAACGGCCGTCCCGTCTGGACGGATGTACGGAGAGCTTTGGACGTTGTTCCCGGTATGAAGAAGAATCTTATTCTTCATCCCGGTCCTCCGATTGAAAAGGAAAACATCGTGTTTCCGCTGAAGAATTCAATCAGCGGTGCCGCTGTTCATGAGCATCTGGCAAAGAATACAGAAGAGGCATGGCAGAAGGTTCTTTCCGGAGAAATCGAAATCGCGCCGGCTCAGGACTACAGCTGTGGCTGCGCCGCTGCCATGACGCTCAGTGCGTCAATGCCCGTAATCGTCGTCGAAGACAGATGCAGCGGAGGAATGGGATTCAGCACGCCTCATCCGGGGCCTAAGCCGAAGGTGCTGAGATGGGGGCTTTACGATGATGAAGTCGAAGAGGATCTCTGCGCCTTCGAGGAGTATTGCAGCTACCTCGGTGAAGCCGTGAGAAAAAGCGGAGGAATAGACATAATCAGCATTCTCTCCAAAACGGCCGGGATGGGCGATGAAAATCACAACAGACAGCCTGCAGGATCAATGTGCCTTGCTCTTACGCTTGCTCCATATCTTCTCGATATCGATGCTCCGAAGTGGGTCATAAAGGACTTCCTCGCAAATGACAGATTCTTCCTTAATCCCGTCATGGCATCCGCATGTGCTGTTATTTCGTCTGCAAAGAAGATAAAGAATTCGACAGTCATGGTCGGAATGGGGGGAAACGGCAAGGACTTCGGCATTCAGGTTGCAGGCACCGGAAACAGGTGGTACATGACAGAGGCGCCATACATCGAAGGAACGATGCTGAAGCCTCAGTACAGAAAGTCGGATATGCTCCGCTACATGGGGGACAGCTGTGTTACTGAAGTATACGGCTTCGGGGGAATGACGGCTATTGCCGGTCCCATGTACATGAAGCTTACAGGAGCATCCTTCGAGGATGCTGTCGAAAGAACCGAAAGGGCAAGAAGGGTTTCCCTCGGAGAGCATATGTTCGCTCCTGTTCCCTGGGCCGGATACCGCGGTATGCCGGTAGGCGTGGATGTCAGAAAGGTCGTGGGATACAATGTTCTTCCCGTGAGCCATGGCGGTTCCGGACTCAAGACGGGCGGCCAGGCTGGAGCAGGAGCTGCAGAGCTGCCAATGGAGTGTTTCAAGAAGGCCCTCATCGGTATAGCTGAAGATATGCAGATTATAAGGAACTGAATATGGGAATCTTTGTCAGAATAGAAAAAAACAGATATGTGGACTCTCTTGAAACGCTGTTTATGATGGGAGTGCTCAATGACCAGAATGAAATCGAACTCGGCTTTGTGGGAATGGCTACCGGTTCATTCAAAAAGACTCTGAAAGAGTCGGGAATGCTTACGGATGAAATCATGAACCTCAGGGAATCTGATTTCGTCATCGTCGCCAGATGTCTCAGCCGCGAGGTATTCGAATCTGCGGTAACTGAAATCGAGAAGGAACTTCCTTCTGAATGCAGAAGCGACAAAAAAACCTATCATACTGCAAGGGACGCCTTTGGTGATAATCCCGACTGCAATCTGTGTTCGATTGCCGTTCCCGGTGAATATGCCCTCTCTGAGGTGACGAAGGCACTTGACCTTGGAATGCACTGCGTTGTCTTTTCCAACAATGTTCCTCTTGAGGATGAGAGAAAGATGAAGGAGAAGGCGAGGGAAAAGGGCCTGCTGTGCATGGGACCGGACTGCGGAGTTGCCAATATAAACGGGTCGGCACTTGTTCTCGCTTCCATAAACAACCGTGGTCCCTTCGGAATCTGCGGAGCATCTGGTACGGGAATCCAGCATGTTGCTGCAATCCTTCATGAATGCGGAAGTGGCGTAAGCCAGACAATCGGAACGGGCGGCAATGACCTCAAGGAAAGTGTGGGTGGAATAATGATGCTTATGGGAATCGATGCCCTCGACAGGGATCCCGAGACTGAATACATCATTCTCATTTCCCGTAAGCCGGCTCCATCTGTCCTCAATCCTGTTTTCAGTCGTATAGAGAAATGTACGAAACCCGTTGTAGTCTTCTTCATGGGATGCGACCGTGAAATGGTGGAGAGCCACGGCGGAATCTGGGCCGGTAACCTTGATGACTGTGCAGAAAAGGCCCTTGCCCTCATCGGGAAAGAATACAGACTGAGGAATTCTGAGGAGATTCATGAAATTGCACTTGAAGCTGTGAATGGAATGGCTCCCGGACAGAAATACGTGAGGGGAATGTATACAGGAGGAACATATCTTGATGAGGCCATGAGAACGATGGAGAAGGTGATAGGCCCGATTCATTCCAATGCTCCGTTGAGACCTGAACTGAAACTTGAGGTTTCAACTCAAAGCATCGAGAATACTGCCGTGGATTATGGAGAAGAGGAGTTTACCCAGGGGCGGCCTCATCCTGCAATTGATCCCAGCATCAGGAAACCTTTTATTCTCCGTGAGGCGGAGGACAAAAGCGTCGCAGTCATAATCCTGGACTTCATCCTGACACCCCCAGGCCATATGGATCCTGTGGGCTATGTCATCGATGATGTGAAGAAGGCAATGGCTGATGCGGAAAAAGACAGCCGTAAGATTGTTTTCGTCGCAACTGTTCTGGGTACTGACGCAGATTTTCAGAACAAGAGGGAACAGGAGAGGAAACTTTCAGATGCCGGTGTCATTGTGGCGAAGACGAACAATGAGGCATCTCTCATAGCATCGGAAATAATCAGAATTCTTAAGGAGCGTGCATGATGGACAGTACAAAAATTCTTGAGCTTTTCAGAAGTCAGCTGAAGATAATGAATGTTGGTCCCGCAATATTCTCTGAAGCACTGGAGAAACAGGGATTCAGTACAGTGCAGGTCGACTGGATACCTCCTGCGGGAGGAGACCGCGATATGCAGAAACTGCTTGAGATAATGGGAGGGCTTGACTGATGACTGTCTTAGTCTGCAATGCCGGCTCGACTTCCCTCAAGTTCAAGGTATATGAAATGCCTGAGGAAAAGGTTCTTGCAACCGGCCGCGTCGAGAGGGTCGGTTCATCTGACGATGCTCTTTTCGAATTCAGGAACATGACGACACAGTGGTCGCTGGAGCGCAGTAAACAGAATATTCCGGATTACAGAAGCGGAATCGAGATGTTCCTGACCTATCTTACCGACAGTGATAATGGAGTTATAAAGTCGGTTGAGACAATCGGTGCCGTCGGCTACAAGACTGTACTTGCGAAGGGTTTCTACGGTGTACATGAGCTTTCAGAGAACGTCCTCGGCGGAATGAGGGCCTGGCTCAGCCTCGCTCCCGTCCATAACAGGGCTTATCTTGAATGCATTGCTGCAATGAAAAAAGTTCTTCCGTCGGCCGTGATGGTCGGGGCATTCGAAACCGCATTTCATACAACGATTCCGCAGGAAAGGAAAATGTACGGGATACCGTACGAATGGTATGAAAAGTACGGCGTGCAGCGTCTTGGATTTCACGGCGCTTCTCACAGCTATATTGCCTCCGTACTTGACGGGGAGAGAAGGGAATACAGGGCTATTTCCTGCCATCTGGGAGGTAGCGGCTCGATATGTGCCATCCGTAGCGGCAGGAGCGTCGACACTTCCTTTGGAATGTCACTGGAAACCGGACTCATTCATGCCAATCGTGTCGGTGATATGGATCCGACTCTTGTCTATTATCTGGAAGATCAGGGACTGGACCGGGAGGAAGTGCACAATAACCTCGTTACGAATGGCGGTCTCAGAGGTATTTCCGGTGTCAGTGGAGATATGCGTTATGTCGAGGAGGCGGCAGAGAAGGGAAACGTCAGGGCTCAGCTTGCAGTCGATGTCTATGTAAACAGTATCGTTCACTCAATCGGGGCTTTCTATCCGGACCTGGGCGGACTGGATTACCTTGTCTTCACTGCGGGAATAGGAGAACATTCACCTCTTGTCAGGAAGAAGGTATGTTCCTTCCTTTCTTCCTTCGGTGTGTTGCTTGATGATGAGAAAAACCTCTCCGGAAGCCGTGTAATCTCTGCTGAGAATAGTGCCGTTACCGTTATGGTGATTCCGACTGACGAGGAAATAATCGTCTGCCGGAGAACCTATGAGTTCATCAGAGGAGGAAGAAATGCCTGAAATCGGAAAAGCTCTCGTGACGGTCAAGCTGAAAGAGGAGAACATGAAGAAGCTCTTCGCAGCTCTTGAAGGAACTGAGATAGTCCGGTGCGAGCCGCGGGATACGGAGACGATGAAGAAGATATGCCGCGACGTCGATGTCGCGATACTGAATTCGGACTGTCCCATTCCGATTTCATGCTTTGAAAAGCTTCGGTGGATGCACTGTTCCCATGCCGGTGTCGACAAGACAATCTGCCCGGAGTTCTTCGAGAGAAACATTATACTTACGACGGCAAAGGGAAGAAGCGCAAAGGCTCTTGCCGAACATTCTTTTGCCTTCATGCTTGCCCTGACATACAATTTTCCGGAAGCCTTCCGGCGCCAGGAAAGAAAAATATGGAGTCAGGAAGACATGTATCCCCTGAAAACCGGACTTTACGGAAAGACACTCGGTATTGTAGGACTGGGTAATACAGGGCTTGAGACAGCAAGAATCGCGAAGACTTTCGATATGAAGACCCTCGGTTTCAGACGGGGCACCGGGAAACCGGAGAACATCGACGAAGTCTATTCATCCGAACGTGGTGATGACCTGAGAGAGATGCTTCGGCGCTGTGACTATGTCGTTCTTTGCATAGAACTCAACGACGAAACATACCATCTGATTGGAGAGAACGAACTGAGGGCGATGAAGAAGACCGCAGTTCTGGTCAATATGGGAAGAGGGGCCCTGATTGATGAAAGCATGCTTTTGCTTGCTCTTGAAGACGGCTGGATTTATGGCGCTGGTCTTGACACCTTCGAGACAGAACCTCTTCCTCAGAAAAGCCGTTTTTGGAAACTCGGAAACGTAATAATTACGCCGCATATTACCCCGGCACAGCCTGACAAGGACGAGAAGATGCTTGAGTTTATACTGAAGAATATAGAGGCCTACAGAAATTCGGGAAATTTCGTCAACCGTATCGGGGAAAGTGCCATGTTCACGAAGAGATGAATTTTCTGAAACTAAAAACGGCGTTTTCCTTTTCTCTTTCAGCTTAGTTGGAAGAACCGAAGAAATACAGAGAAAAACAGAAGAATGCCACTGCCGTTTTTCTCTGACGGAAAGAGAAAATAGAAGTGTAAAAAAGAGGTGACTCGTGAAAAGAAAACAAAAGCAAATCGATACGGCTGTTAGGAAAGTTCCTCTCAAGGTTAACTTCAAGCGATATTGGCCGTATTATGTTCTTGTGTTGCCAGGTATTCTGTATCTGCTGTTTTTCAATTACATCCCGATGTTCGGAAGCGTTATCGCATTTCAGAATTATTCTGTTTTCAAAGGCATCCTGAAGAGTCCATGGGTTGGCCTTGAAAACTTCCGCAAGCTCTTTAAGTATCCGGATTTCATCAGGATTTTGGGCAATACTATGCTTTACGGGCTGATAAAGACAATCCTGATTTTCCCCGTACCTGTAATCCTGTCGCTGATGATAAACGACATAAGGCACTATAGGCTCAAAAAAGTCGTGCAGACGGCAGTCTATATCCCTCATTTTTTGTCCTGGGTTATCGTTGGAAGTTTGATTTTCGATGTCTTCGGGGTCGGAGGCCTCTTCAATGTAATCAGAAATGCTCTCGGAATGGATACCGTACTTGCAATGCAGAAGGAATCTTGGTTTGTTCCGATTTATATATTCTCGTCCATCTGGAAGGAAGCTGGATGGGGTACGGTTGTTTACCTCGCTGCACTTTCCGGTATTGACCCGGGAGTCTACGAGGCTGCAGAAATCGATGGTGCATCGCGCTTCCAGCGTATGATCAATATCACGCTTCCAATGCTCGTGCCAACTATGCTGACGCTGTTCCTTCTCGGAATCGGCAAGTTCCTCGAAATCGGTTTTGAACAGAATTATAACCTGCTGACACCGATGACGCAGACTGTGGGTGATGTCTTTGATACTTATGTTTATCGTGTCGGTATTCTTAATGGTCAGTATTCAAGTACAACCGCTGTCGGAGTGTTCCAGGCTGTCGTCGGCCTTATTCTGGTCACGGTATTCAACAAGATTGCAAATAAGACAAACGATGACGGAGGACTTTGGTAATGAAAACTTCATTCAATGATAAGCTGTATACGTGCATAGTTACAGTCTTGATGATAATTGTTGCAATCATTTCCATTATACCTCTGATTAATGTGATTGCAATTTCCCTGAGCTCGAAATGGGCTGTCGACAAGGGCGTTGTTACCCTCTTTCCGGTAGGAGTAACCCTTGATTCATGGAAATACATAATCTCCGACTCGGGTCTCTGGCGTTCCGCCATTATTTCCATTTCCTCCACTATCATCGGCGTCTTCCTTTCTCTGGCCATTACGATTATCACGGCATATCCTCTCTCGAAGAAGGAGTTTGCGCTGGCGAAAATTCTGATGATTTATGTTGTCGGAACAATGATCTTTAAAGCTCCGATAGTCCCGAACTTCCTCGTTCTCAGAAGTTATGGTCTCTGTAACAACTACTGGGTATTGATTCTGCCTTTCATTCTTTCTGCCTACAATATGGCTATAATGAGGACCTCCTTCAAACAGTTCCCGCGAGAAATTGAAGAAGCTGCAACCATTGACGGATGTTCAATATTTGGAACACTGTTCCGTGTAGTGCTTCCGTCTTCCAAGGCTTCTATCGTTTCCGTCGGACTCTTCTACGGAGTAAGCCTCTGGAACCAGTACAAGAACCCTGCGATGTTCATCAACAAGTCTTCGCTGTTTCCTCTGCAGATGAGAATTCATCAGCTTATTCTCAGCGGCTCGTCCGATTTCGATGTTGCTGGAGTGGTCGGTGATATAAACTACACAAGTTCGACTCTGAGCGCTGCAACCATCGTATTTGCAATCATTCCTGTCATCGCAGTCTATCCGTGGCTTCAGAAATACTTTGCAAAGGGGGCTATGCTGGGCTCCGTGAAAGGCTGATTTGCGATAAAAAAATAAAAAGGAGAAATAGAAAAATGAAGAAAGTATTCGCTTTGATTCTGATTCTCGCATGTGTCTTCTCTGTTTTCGCCCAGGGGGGAGCAGAGTCTACTGAAAAGACAGAAGGAACAGAACCCGTTGATTTCGAAATCTGGACACAGAATGCCGGCTATCTCGAAACTGCCAAGGACAGTGCTGGTTACAATTTCTACAAGGAAATGACTGGCTATGGCCTCTGGCAGCCGTATGTCGAGTGGAATGGAGGAAAGACATACAAGGAGCAGCTCAACCTGCGAATTGCCGCCAATGATCTTCCGGATATCTTCTATCCTGTAGACCTCGG
>CAVBWE010000200.1:0-9954 GCA_963598715.1 Sphaerochaetaceae bacterium
GGAATCAGCTTACCGATGATGACGTTCTCCTTGAGACCTCTCAACTCATCTGTTTTACCAGCTATGGCCGCTTCTGTCAATGTCTGCACGGTATGTGCAAAGGAAGCACCGGAGATGAAGGACTCGCTGTTGCGTGCAGCATCAGATACACCGCTGAGACACGGCCTTCCGATTGCAGGGACCCTGCCCTCCTTCTTCGCCTTCTCGTTTTCCCTGAGGAATTCGAGCTTGTCAACCTTCTGGTTCTCGATGAAGCGTGTATCATTGCTTCTCACAATCTCGACCGTCCTGAGCATCTGGCGGATGATAATCGAAAGATGCTTCTCGTTGATTTCGATATCCTGCTCCCTGTAGACATTCTGGATGGCCTTTACAAGGAACGAGAGGACAGCTGTTTCACCCTGAACCGTCAGAACTTCCCTGCTGTTGACCTGGGCGTCGCAGAGCTTGTCTCCGCATACCACTTCATCACCCTCTCTCACCAGGAGGACGATACCCTGTGTCGGAACCTTGTGGACATGTCTGAAGCTCTTGCCGTCAGCAGCCTTCTCACTGAATTCCTCTGTTTCGGCAAGCTTGTCAAGAATGGTGATCTTGGCATAGCCCTTCTCAATCTTGATCTTCTCGACTTTTCCGGAGACATGAGCGATAACCGTATAATTCTCGGTCTGCGTCTTGGTGGCATCGAAGAGAGAGTTGACAAGAGGAAGACCTCCGGCAATATCCTTACTCTTCGAAGCATCTTCCTTGGGAGCCGATGCGATGATTGCACCTGCAGGAATCTTCTGTCCTACCTCCTGGAAGTGCATGATGGAACCTCCGAGAATGGTGTAGGACTTTGAAGTACCGTCGGCCAGCCTTACCACGACAGTCGGGTTATACTTTCCGAGCTTGTCACGGGAGACGGTATGCCATTCCTTGACACCCGACGCATGGTTCTCGACGACAAGATAGCTCTTTCTCGCGACGAAGTCCCTCATCTCGATGATTTCACTGTCCTCCTCGGCGATGATGAGCTCGTTGAACGGGTCGAATGTGTATACGATGTCGCCTGCAGGAATGACCGCGCCGTTGACTGTTTCATCACGGAGCACCGCTCCGACCGGGATATCCTCATATGTTGTCGAACCTATGACGAAGGTCCTGTCGGAAGTGACAAGAAGCTTACCGTTGAACTTCGAGATGACCTCTTTTCCGGCCAGGTCCCTGTAGAATGCATAACCCTTACCTACGTTCTCGCCGTTCTGGACAAGGAGCTCCGAGTAGGCACCCGTGATTTCATCAAGAATCCTTGTGACGGAGAATCTGCTCTTACGGGGGAATATCCTCCTGTTCTCACTGTTGATGACATAGAGGGCAGAATTTATTCCGTCTATGATTACAGGGTAATCGAATGACTTTTCATTGCTCGAGACAGTTGCAATACCGCCGGCATGGAAGGTTCTCATCGTAAGCTGTGTACCGGGCTGTCCGATTGACTGTGCGGCAACGACACCCACGGCTTCACCTATTTCAACCGTCTTGTTGGTTGCATAGTTACGTCCGTAGCACTTCTTGCAGACTCCGTGTTCGGCCTCACATGTAAGAACACTTCTTATAAGTACCTTCTCGACACCTGCGTCCTCAATTGCCGCTGCCATCGCGTTCGTGATGAGCTCGTTCGCCCTGGCAAGTACGACAGGATGACCTTCATCATCCTTGAGGAACGGATGCAGTACGTCCTCAACGGGGAATGAACCGGCTATCTTGGAATAAAGGGTTTCATTCTTTGCGGCATCGGCACTGACCCACATACCGTTGATGGTATGACAGTCTTCCATCGTGACGACGACATCCTGTGCGACATCGACGAGCTTACGGGTAAGATAACCTGCCCTTGCTGTCTTGAGGGCGGTATCGGTAAGACCCTTTCTTGCACCGTTTGAGGAGAAGAAGAATTCGATGATCGAGAGACCTTCCTTGAAGTTCGACTTGACCGGAAGTTCGATGTTGTCACCGTTCGGCTTGGTCATGATTCCCCTCATGGCACCGAGCTGTGATATCTGCTTGGAGGATCCGCGGGCACCGCTGTCGGCCATCATGAAGAGCGGGTTGAAACCGTGCTGGTCCTCCCTCATCTCCTTCATGAGCATGTCGGTAAGCTCGTTCTTGGTGTTGTTCCAGAGTGATATTACCTTGCTCTTCTTCTCTTCCTCACTGATTGTACCGCTCAGAAGCTGCTCCTTGATATGAGCTTCCTCAGCCTCTGCCTTGGCGATAAGGTCCTTCTTTCCGGACGGGACAATCATGTCGCTCAGTCCGATTGTTGCACCGAAGAGCGTAGCATACCTGTATCCCAGGCTCTTGACCGAATCAAGAAGTTCAACTGCCACCGACGGCTTATCGGAATCGAGGGTTGCAGTAATCAGCTTCTTCAGCTGCTTGTCACCCAGGCAGTAGTTCTGGAAAGGAAGTCCGAGAGGAATGGAAGAGTTGAAGATGATTCTTCCCGGAGTCGTCTCCGTCCATTTCACGCCGTCAGACACACTTCTGTTGCCCTTCTCGTCAATGACTGCCAGTCCTGCCCTGAGACGGTAATATATCCTTTCATTGTAGGATATGCTCCTGCTGTCGATTGCAGCCTCGATTTCACTGAGGGTATCGAAATGCTTTCTCTTCTCTCCCCTGTCGAGGTCATATCTTTCCTTTGTAAGGTAATAGATACCGAGGACCATATCCTGGCTGGGATATGCAATGGGCTTTCCGTTTGCAGGATCGAGAAGATTGGTCGTACTGAGCATGAGCGTCCAGCACTCAAGCTGTGCAGCCTCGGAAAGAGGAACATGGATGGCCATCTGGTCTCCGTCGAAGTCAGCGTTGAAGGCATGACATACAAGCGGATGGAGCTTAAGGGCCTTGCCGTCGACGAGAACCGGCTCAAAGGCCTGGAATCCCAGACGATGGAGTGTCGGTGCACGGTTAAGCATGACGGGATGCTCCCTGACGACATCCTCGAGGATGGACCAGACTTCCGGAGCTCCCTCTTCGACCATGACCTTTGCCTTCTTGACATTGGGCGCTATACCGTTGTCATGAAGCTTCCTGATGAGGAAAGGCTTGAAGAGCTCGAGGGCCATAAGTGACGGAACACCGCACTGATGCATCTTCAGCTCCGGACCGACGACGATGACGGAACGACCCGAATAGTCTACACGCTTTCCGAGAAGATTCTGTCTGAACCTTCCCTGCTTGCCCTTGAGCTGGTCAGCAAGGGACTTGAGATCCCTCTTGCTGGCTCCCTTTGCGGGGTTCTCGACCTTGCCGTTGTCCAGGAGACAGTCGACTGCTTCCTGAAGCATTCTCTTCTCGTTGCGCACGATGATGTCAGGTGCCTGAATCGAGATGAGACGCTGCAGACGGTTGTTTCTGTTGATTACACGTCTGTAAAGTTCGTTGAGGTCAGTCGTTGCGAATCTGCCGCCGTCGAGCTGAACCATAGGACGAAGATCCGGCGGAATGACCGGAAGAACGGTCAGAATCATCCACTCGGGTCTGTTGCCCGAATCAATGAACCATGTGCAGTACTTGATGACCGATGCAGCCTTCTTCGCCTCTCCGCTGTCCGTCTTTCCGTTCTTGCGGATTATTTCGGCAAGTATTTCCCTGTTCTTTTCCCTGAGGGCAACAAGATCGAGGTCCTTGAGCAGTTCATAAACTGCTTCGGCGCCCATTCCAGCCCTGAAGGAGTCCTCACCGTATTTTGCGCTGTACTCCTCGTACTCTGCCTCGCTCAGGACCTGGCACCTGCTGAGCTCGTCAATCTGACCGGGGTCGATGACTACGTAGCTTTCATACTTGAATATCGAATTGAAGTCGGCTTTCTTCATCTCGAGCAGATAGCTCATGATTGAAGGCTGGGACTTGTAGAACCAGACATGTGCGACAGGGGTTGCAAGCTTGATGTGTCCGCTGCGCTCACGTCTGACCTTCTTCTCGGTGACTTCTACACCGCAGCGCTCACAGACGGTACCCTTGTATCTCTTGCTCTTGAACTTTCCGCACCAGCATTCCCAGTCACGGGTGGTACCGAATATTCTCTCGCAGAAGAGACCGTCCCTCTCCGGCCTGAGAGAACGGTAGTTTATTGTTTCCGGTTTCTTGACTTCACCATAGGACCAGGCAAGAATCTGGTCTGGGGACGCAATCTTTATTCTTAATGTACTGATGTCATGTGTATCGCTCATCCCTTACCTCCTACTGGTTGTTCTTTTCCTTTTCGGCCTTGCTGATTATCTCCCTGTCCCTTTCGGTCAGAGGAATAAGCCTGCCGTTCTCATCATATGCAGCAAGGTCGAGTGCAAGACCTCTCAGTCCCTGGCAGAGAACCTTGTATCCTTCAGGAAGGTCATCAGGATGCTCTGCAGGCTCACCCTTGACGATTGCCTGGTAGATATTGACCCTTCCCTTCATGTCATCGGACTTGACGGTAAGAAGTTCCTGCAGGTTGTTTGCAGCACCATATGCCTCGAATGCCCAGACTTCCATTTCTCCCAGTCTCTGGCCGCCGAACATTGCCTTACCGCCGAGAGGCTGCTGCGTGACAAGCGAATACGGTCCTGTCGCACGTGCATGCATCTTGTCATCAACAAGATGGTGGAGCTTGAGGTAATAAATGTAACCGCAGAAAACCTTATTGACGAACGGGACACCTGTCCTTCCGTCATAGAGGGTGACCTTGCTGTCCTTGGGAAGCCCGGCCTTGACCATCTCCTGCTCTATCTGCTCCATTGTTGCGGACTGGAAGACAGGGGTCTTGTACCATACGTCATTCTTGACTGCAGCCCATCCGAGCTGGGTTTCCATAAGCTGTCCTATGTTCATTCGTGAAGGGACACCGAGAGGGTTGAGACATACGTCAAGCGGAGTGCCGTCTTCCATATACGGCATGTCCTCCTGAGGCAGAACCCTCGATACGACACCCTTGTTACCGTGCCTGCCGGCCATCTTGTCGCCCTGCTTGAGCTTGCGCTTGGTGGCGATGTAAACCTTGACGGTCTCCAGGGAACCGGGGCTGAGTTCTTCCTTCTTCGTTATCCTCTGGATATCGATGACCGTACCCTCGACTCCGTGGGGAACAACCAGGGAAGCATTCCTTGTATCCTTGCTCTTCTCACCGAAGATGGAGTTCAGCAGTTTCTGCTCCGGCGTATTCTCCGTTTCTGTCTTGGGGGTCGTCTTTCCGACGAGGATGTCTCCGGAGCGCACGTATGTACCGATACATACGATACCGTCCGAATCAAGATGCTCCACCGCCCTCTCGGAAGTATTCGGGAGGTCACGTGAGAATCTCTCCTCGCCCAGCTTCGTTTCCTTTCTGTCCACGTCATATTCCTTGATATGAATCGACGTATATATATCCTCCGAAACGACTCTCTCACTTATGAGGACGGCATCCTCGTAGTTGTATCCGTTCCATGGAACGAAGCCGACAAGAATGTTTCTTCCGAGGGCAAGTTCACCGTGGTCCGTGCTCGGTCCGTCGGCAAGGACATCATCCTTCTCCACATGGTCTCCGACACTGACCAGGGGACGCTGGTTCATGCAGGAATCCTGGTTCGTGATTTCATATTTTCTCAGTTCGTATACGTCAAGTTCATTCTCAACGGTCTGTTCCGACGGGCAGACCTTGATCATCACACTGGAAACGTACACAACCGTTCCCGCACGTCTTGCCTTGACCATGATTGAAGAGTCGAATGCAGTTCTCTTCTCCATGCCCGTTCCGACACGCGGGGTTTCAGGGAATACGAGAGGAACAGCCTGACGCTGCATGTTCGATCCCATCAGGGCACGGTTGGCATCATCGTGCTCAAGGAACGGAATGAGGGATGCTGCGACGGACACAACCTGCTTGGGAGATACATCCATCCAGTCAATCTCCTCGGGGCGTGCCGTCGAGTAGTCCTGATTGGCTCTGACGGAGACCTCTCCCCTGAGGCGGAACCTTCCGTTTCCGTCCTTCTCGACTTCTGCGTTGCCCTGTGCGATTTTCGCCTTTTCCTCATCGTTGACATCAAGATACATGCAGTCATCCGTGACAACCCCGTTCAGAACCTTTCTGTAAGGAGTCTGAATGAAACCGTAGTCATTGATCTTCGCATAGTTTGCAAGAGTAAGGATGAGTCCGATGTTACCGCCTTCAGGAGTCTCGATAGGACAGATCTTGCCGTAATGGGTATAGTTTACATCTCTTACATCGAAAAGCTGGCGGGCATTGTCCCTCTTGATACCGCCCTTGGGGCCGATAGCCGAAATTCTTCTCTTGTGTGTCAGTTCGGCAAGCGGGTTGACCTGATCCATGAACTGCGAAAGCTGGGATGAACCGAAGAACTCGCGGACGGCACCGATGACAGGCTTGATGGAAATGATGTCCTGAGGTCTGACATCATCATCCGAGACATTCATCTTGTCCTTTGCAGCCTTCACCATCTTGCTGAAAGCATCTCCGAGACTGTTTTCGAGAAGTTCCCTGACCGTCCTGACCCTTCTGTTTCCGAGAGAGTCCTCATCATCCTTGGGGAATTTTCCGTCTCCGAATGCCATGATGAGCCTCGTCGTGCAGATAACGTCATCAATGGTGAGGGTCGTCGACTTTATGTACTTCTGCTCATCCATGCCGAAGAATTTCTTGTTGAGCTTGTAGCGGCCGATTTCGGAAAAATCATAGCGGTTGGAATCATTGAAGAAATCCCTGTAGTATGAGATGACCTTGTCACTGTCGGTTGTCGTCCTGATATGCTGCGGAAGGAATGTCTTCCATTTCTCGCCCACGTAGCCGATATAGAGGTCCTTGAATTCCTTTCCTTCCTCACGGTAGATGCGCTGACAGTTCTCCCACTTCTCCTTATCGAACGAAAGGCTTCTCTTGTTGAGGGCCGAAACGTCCCCCTGTATGACCCTGTAGCAGAATATCTTCTCCTGCTGCAGAGTCTTGAGGACAGCCATCGAAGGCAGGTCGTCAAGGTTGGTCTCCTGGGTATCGACGACCTCGATATCCTCTATTCCTGCATTGTGGAGTTCCTGGAGGTTGATTGCACCCAGTTCATCTCCTGCACAGAAAAGCACCGACCCGTCCTTCTTTATGTCCCTGTAGGCAAAACGCGGGAAATGTCCGTCATAGTCAGCCGTCGAGATAAGCTCGGAAGAATAGAACTGTGACACGATTTCGTCCCTTGTTCCGAGACCGAGCATACGCATGAAGAACGTAACGGGGATGGCAATCTTCTTGAATGACTGCGTATCATCCTTGCTTCTCGGAGATGTGGCATATATGAGGTTATGGACGGCACCGTAGATAAGTGTCTCCTTGCCCTTCCTGCCGTCTTCCGCAGCGTCAAGCCTGAAGTCGACCTTGTTTTCCTTGTCATCAACGTTGGTTCTCTCGAAAACGAAGGAAAGCATGGACCCCAGATACGGATAAAGGTTGGCTGCAAAGAGTGAGGACTTGAGTCCCTTCTTGTTCATGTTCTTGAAAATAACACCGGGAGAACGGACGATGGATGAGACGATTACACGCTCCGATCCGTTGATTATGAACGTACCACGATCTGTCATGACGGGAAAATCACCGAAGAAGATCTCCTTCTCCTGTATCTCGCCGCCCCTCTTCTCGAGCTGAATCCTGACCTTGACAGGCACTCCGAAAGTGCTTCCCTTTTTCTTGCACTCGCCTTCGGACTTCATTGCGAAGACATCTGACGGGTCAACGGAATAGCCTGCATAACGTACGGTCATGCCGCCGTTGGGTGCCTCAATGGGAAAATATGTCTGGAAAAGATGCTCCAGACCGTATCTTCCGTCAGGCTCCTGTCCGTGCATGATCTTGTCCAGCTGCAGGAAATCCCTGTAGGATGCAGTCTGAATCTCCACAAGATTCGGAACAGGATACTCATTGAGTACTTCAGAACCAATGTTGACTCTCTCAAATACTTTACCGTTTCCGGTCATATCGTTGTACCTCCAGAATGGAACAGAGAACTGTTCCGGAGCTTTCGCTTGTTGTTCTCTCCAGGGTAGTACTGCCGCCTTTGATTAGACGGCAAAGCCCCAGTGCCCCTGGGGAACACTGGGTGCCGTTATAAAATCGGTGTTATTTAACTTCGATAACACAACCTGCAGCTTCAAGCTTTTCCTTGAGAGATGCAGCTTCTTCCTTGCTGACAGCTTCCTTGAGCATACCGCCGTTCTCGCAGAGTTCCTTAGCTTCCTTGAGGCCGAGACCTGTGACAGCACGGACTTCCTTGATGCATGCGATCTTCTTTGCAGCGTCGACGCTCTTGAGAGAGACGTTGAATTCTGTCTGCTCTTCAACAGCTTCAGCAGCACCTGCAGCAGCAGGACCAGCAACAGCAGCAGCTGCTGCAACAACACCGAACTTCTCTTCCATCATCTTGATGAGTTCAGAGACTTCCATAACGCTCATAGCTGCGATGGATTCGAGGATTTCTTCTTTTGTAGCCATATTAACTTCTCCTTATAGAAATTTTTCAGGCGGTCTAGCAGGTTACTTTAAGACTAGGACCGCATAATATCACTTAGTTTTCAGCGCTGACACCGCCCTTGGACTCGACATATGCGAGCAGAGTTGCGGCAAGCTTCTGTACAGGTGCCTTCATCGTACCCATGAGGGAAGCGATGAGTTCCAGCTTTGTAGGCAGCTTGGAAATTGCCTCGATCTGATCTGCAGAAAGCACTTCACCATTGAGAAGAGCACCCTTGACCTGGACGTTGGCGCCGTCCTTTGCAGCAGCAAAGAGAACCTTTGCGACAACGTTTGCCGTGTCCCCCTTGACAAGAGCTACGGCCGTAGGTCCGACCATCTGGTCCTCAGCTCCGCTCTTCTCCAGGTTCTGAAGGGCAATCTTTGCATAGCGGTTCTTCACGACTCTGTACTGAGCCTCGTCCTTCCTCAGATCCTTTCTGATCTGTGTCAGCTGGGAAACCGTCATTCCCCTGTAATCGGTAAAGATGTATCCGTCATATCCTGCAAACTCTTCACGGAGTGCAGCAACGGCATCTTCCTTGGCCTTGTTGATGTGAGCCTTGTATTCTTCCATTTTGTCCTCCATTATGCGTTTGCAGCTTCAACTGCATCCTTGACTTCGACATGAACGCCGGGTCCCATCGTCGAAGAAAGAGCGATGGAAACGACATAGTCACCCTTTGCATCACTCGGCTTCTTTCTGAGAATCTCGGAAAGAACGGCAGCTGAGTTCTCTGCAATCTGAGCGCTCTCCATGTTAACCTTGCCGACTGCAAGATGAACAACACCCGTCTTGTCCGAACGGAACTCGACACGTCCCTTGCTGAGTTCTGCAAGAGCACCCTTGATGTCGTTGGTGACAGTCTGTGTCTTCGGGTTCGGCATGAGGCCTCTTCTTCCGAGGATCGGGCCGAGCTTACCGACATCCTTCATCATGTCGGGAGTTGCAACTGCAATGTCGAAATCCATCCAGCCGCCCCTGATCTGGTCAATGAGGTCACTGTCTCCGACATATGCCGCACCTGCAGCCCTTGCCTCTTCAGCCTTGTCGCCCTTTGCAAAGACGAGGACCTTCTTCTGGGCAGAGAACTGGTTCGGGAGAACAACGGTGTCCCTGACAGACTGGCTCTTCTTGAGAGTGAGCTTGACTGAAAGCTCAACGGTTTCATTGAACTTTGCATAGGAGCAGTTCTTAACGATTGCAGCAGCATCGGTGAAGCTGTAGGTCCTGCTTCTGTCGACCTTTTTCAATGCTTCCTGATATTTCTTGCCTCTCTTCATCTTACTTCTCCACTTCAACACCCATTGAACGGGCTGTACCGGCTATGATTTTCTTTGCCGCATCGATATCGTAGGCATTGAGATCTTCAAGCTTTGTCTTGGCAATTTCAGTAAGCTGGGCATCCGTAAGCTTTCCGACCTTTGTCTTGTTC
>CAVBWE010000201.1:0-8779 GCA_963598715.1 Sphaerochaetaceae bacterium
AGAAGAAAATGAAGCATAGGATTGGTTTTAACGCGCTGTCACGTAAGGGATCCGAGAGAAAGGCCCTTAAGCGCAACATGGTCACATCTCTCTTCAGATATGAGAGAATTGAGACCACAAAGGCAAAGGCCCTTGAAGTAAGGAAGATGGCTGAAAAGATGATCACTCGTGCTAAGACCGATAGTGTCGCTAACCGCAGAGAGATCGCAAAGAGCATCTATGACGAGGATATCGTCAACAAGCTCTTCAAGGAAATCGCACCGCTTTTTGCAGAACGCAAGGGCGGCTACACAAGAGTCCTCAAGACTGGTTACAGACAGGGGGATGCAGCTGAAATGGTGATCCTTGAACTGGTTGAAAAGACCAAGAAGGACGAAAAGGCTGAGAAGGACGAAAAGAAGGCCAAGAAGGCTGATAAGTAATCCTGACGGGTTAAAGCCCGTCGTGTCAGGCATCATATGCCGTAAAAGGGTAGAACCCGGAGCCGTCACCGTGCGTGGCGGTTTTTTCTTTGCCTTGACACGCACTTACAATTTGATTCAATATTCAAGATAACTGATAATAATGTAAGCAGGAGGTAAGGCAATATGACAGTATTGTGGTATCTCTTGGTTGGAATTGCAGGTATTGCTATCGGCTTTTGCGGCCGTTGCATATATGCGAAGTTGAAACTGACTTCCGCTGAACAGAGGGCCAAGGTCCTCGAAGAAAATGCTTCAAGGAATGCTGAAGCGAAGGCCAAGGAGATTATCATCGAAACACGTGATAGACTCCTCAAGGAACAGCAGCAGCAGGAGAGTGAAGCCCGCGACAGAAGAGCTGAACTGCAGAAAAGTGAAAGAAGACTGCAGCAGAAGGAAGAGAATCTAGAGCGTAAGCAGCAGGAGAATGACTCCGTAACGCGACAACTGGGAGAAAAGGAAGAAGCTTTAAAGGAAAGAGAAGCTCAGGTTGAAAAGAAGGAGAATGACCTGAACGGCGAGTATGAGAGGGTTGCACAGATGTCCAGGGAGGATGCAAAGAACATCCTTATCCAGGAGATGAAGCAGAAAGCCGAACATGACGGACAGGTCTATGTCAACAAGATTGAGATGGAAGCTCAGCTTCAGGCTGACAAGAAGGCCCGTGACATAATCATCACTTCAATCCAGCGTCTTGCAACAGAAGTTTCCGGTGAGATAACAACGACCAGCGTTACCCTTCCGTCGGATGAGATGAAGGGAAGAATCATCGGAAGGGAAGGACGTAACATACGTACCCTCGAAACACTTACAGGTGTCGATATCATAATCGACGATACTCCGGAGGCTGTTGTCATCTCCTGTTTCGATCCTGTGAGAAAGGAAATTGCCAGGGTTGCCCTTGAGCGTCTTGTACAGGACGGAAGAATCCACCCTGCTAGAATCGAAGAGGTTGTCAACAAGGTAAGCAAGGAAATAGGCAGAATAATCGTTGATGAAGGTGAGAAGGTTGTCTTCGACCTCGGCATACACAACATGGGAACTGAGCTCATCAGGGCTCTCGGAAGGCTGCATTTCAGGACAAGCTACGGTCAGAACGTGCTTCTTCACTCAAAGGAAGTTGCGGTGCTTTCCGGTATGATAGCATCTGAAGTCGGTGCTGACAGCACACTTGCGATGCGTGCCGGTCTTCTTCACGATATCGGAAAGGGAGCCGAAACGGAGAGTGAGGCCAACCATGCTGAAATCGGCGGTGAGCTGGTGAAGAGACTTGGGGAAGACCCGAAGGTAGTCAACTGTGTTCTGGCGCATCACAACGATGTGGAGCCTGAATCTGTTGAGGCAATCATCGTGCAGATTGCCGATGCCATCTCTGCTGCCCGCCCGGGAGCAAGAAGGGAATCTCTTGACAACTATATAAAGAGGCTGGAGTCTCTCGAGAATATTGCAAAGGGGTTCAACGGTGTCGAGAACGCATTTGCAATCCAGGCCGGAAGAGAGCTGAGGATTCTTGTTAACAGTGACGTCGTGAACGATGAAGGTGCGAAGAAGGTTGCACAGGACATCGCGGAAAGAATCGAAGCTGAACTCAGATACCCGGGAAAGATAAAGGTCACGATTATCCGTGAGACCAGGGTCGTGGAGTACGCAAAGTGACGGAGAATACGCTTCGGGTCCTGATGCTTGGAGATGTTTCCGGTGCATCCGGTATGGGAGCCCTGTTTCTGGGGCTCTCTTCTGCTGTCCGGGACAACGGCGTCGATTTCGTTGTCTGTAACGGCGAGAATGCCGCTGACGGCTTCGGAATAACGATAGACGATTACAACAGAATGAAGGAATGCGGGGTTGATGTCATCACAAGCGGCAACCACATCTGGCAGAAGGATGAAATCTTCACGCTTCTTGACAGCAGGGACGATATCCTCCGCCCCCTGAACTATCCTGAGCCCTGTGTCGGAAAGGGCTATACAATCAGAAAGTGCGGCGATGTGATGATTGGAGTTGTCAATCTTCAGGGCAGGATCGAGCTTATGGATACCGATGATCCGTTCAGGAAGGCTGAGGCTGCGGTAAGGACAATCCGCAAGACCACCCCTATAATTCTCGTGGATTTCCATGCCGAGTCAACGGAAGAAAAGGAGGCCATGGGCTTTTTCCTTGACGGAAGCGTTTCTGCAGTCGCGGGTACTCATACCCATGTCCAGACGATGGACGAGAAGATTCTTCCGCTTTCAACCGCGTACATAACCGATCTCGGACTTACGGGAGTTCACGGGGCAGTCATAGGCTCCCGGCCCGACAAGGCCATAGAGCGTCAGCTTACCCAGCTTCCGATAAGAAGCGAGGTTGCGGACGGAGAAGGAGAGATTGACGGCGTCGTAATCGAAATCGAGAAGAAGAGCGGCAGGGCACTCTCGATAAAAAGGCTCAGAGCCTGAAGACTTTTTCTCCGGATATGACTGTAAGACTCTCGACTCTGCAGACGGCGGCGAGGGTCTTTTTTATCTGTTCCAGTGCCAGTGTTACGTCCGGGGATGAAAGAAAATCCCGGGAAAGCACAACGAAGATGTAGCCGTCCTTTTCCGAGACTCCTGTAAGCCGGGTTTCTCCGGAAATATATGTTGTGAGACCATTCCTCTTCTCTTCGTCGCTGAGCGGAAGAAGAAGTGCTTCGAGAACGGAGTGCAGAAGGGTCCTGCTGCAGTCTGTCCTTCTTTCCGCTTCAGTCATTGACGAATCCCTGCAGAGTGAAACTCTACAGAGCATATCCTTTTCATCCCGTGTGTCCCGTATTCCCTTTATTTTCTCCGGGATCCCCGCTTTCCTGATGTTCCCGATTATCACGGGTTTCAGAATGAAGAAGAGCGAGAGCGAGAGGACGGCGAGAATGAGATACATGATGAGAAGATATCTGACTCGGCTTCTCCTTTTTTCCTTCATGCCAGGATTATATCCGTAAAGAGAGAGAAATGCCATCGGAAGCGGCATATGATGCCTGAGCCTGCCGTGTCCCCATGAGGACGAAACGGCTGTGCATTTCATACCCCCTTTGACAAGGTTTTCCTTTGTATCTAGATTTAAAGTCCGGTAATTATCCATAATGATGGAAGTTATATGGGCTGAGGTGATGTTTTCATGGAAAAACTTGATATAAGAAACAAGGCAGATATAGATACGACACTCCCGCTTGTCTCGATTGTCGGGCGCCCCAATGTCGGCAAGTCGACACTCTTCAACCGTCTTGTCGGAAAGAGGCGGGCCATTACCGACCCCACTCCGGGTGTTACGAGAGACCCGATTCCGGAAAGGTGGCTCCTGGGCAATCACCCCGTGACCCTTGTGGACACAGGAGGAGTCAAACTCGACAGGGAGGGTATCGACTATGCGGTGAGTGACAAGTCTCTGTCAATCCTTCCGGAAAGTGACGTCATACTGCTGCTGATGGACTGTACGGAGATAACGGCGGAAGACATGATGCTTATAGAGAAGGTAAGGCCCTATGCGGACTCCGTTGTTCTTGTCGTCAATAAAGTCGATGATCCGTCCCGCGAGGACCTGGTATGGAATTACTTTTCATACGGTTTCCAGCGGGTAGTGGGAATATCGGGAGCGCACGGACTTGGAATCGAGGAACTCGAGGATACCATACTGGGCATGCTTGATCTTGAGAGAACTGACGAGATTCCCGAAGAACCGGATTCCGTGAAGCTTGCCATAATGGGAAAACCGAATACAGGAAAGAGTACCCTCACAAACCTTCTTACAGGACGCAGCATTTCAATAGTTTCCGATATAGCCGGTACTACCAGGGATGTCATGAAGGGAACCTTTGTCTATAAGGGAACGGACTATACTGTTCTTGATACGGCAGGCATAAGACGCAGGAGCAGGGTTGAGGAAGACATCGAATACTATTCGGTCAACCGTGCAATCAAGACAATCGATGAAGCCGACGTCGTACTTCTGATGATTGATGTCAGGGAAGGGCTTGCCGAGCAGGACAAGAAGATAGCACAGCTGATTGTCAGGCGTGGCAAGGGCGTGGTGATGTGCCTGAACAAGACTGACATGCTTTCCGGAGTGCCCAACGAAATCGAGGCCGTGAAGGACAGGGTGAGGTTTCTCTTCCCGGTCCTCTCGTTTGCTCCGCTTGTTCCGATATCCGCAAAGGAAGCAACGGATATCGGGAAAATGCTGGATACGGTGTGGCAGGTCTACAGACAGCTTCAGAAGAGAATCGATACGTCCGAGCTCAACGAGGCCCTCAAGAAGTGGACGTCGGAGCAGGAGCCGCCACGCTCTGCAGACGGTTATTTCAAGGTTCTGTATGCTACTCAGGTAAGCATTTCTCCCGTCAGGTTCCTTCTGTTCGTGAACAGGATACACGGCTTTCCGGAGACATACCTGTCCTATCTGAAGAACTGCATACGGCGTGATCTCGGTTTCACTTATGTACCTGTCGAGATTTCGCTCAGGGAACGTAAGCGCAACCCCAGTCTGAATGAAAAGGGCCCGACGAAGGAAGAGAAGGCGATAAGGGCAGTCATAAAGCGTAATACTTCCCCGTCAAACACCAAGAAAGGCATCGCCAGGAAGCCCGGCGGAAAGGCGAGGATGGGAAAGGAGAGGGAGAGAGCCCGCACTGTTGTCCGCAACAGCCGTCAGAAAGAGAAGCGGGGCCGCTGATGGGCTTCCTCGAGGATAATGACATCAGAGCTGTCGCCTTCGATATCGACGGAACGTTTTATCCGCTGTCCCGGACCAACCGGAGAGTTTTCAGGGCATCGGTTTTTCATCTTCCGTTCGCCCTGAGATACAATTCGGCGCGGCAGGCCTTGAGAAGGGAGGACAGTTTCCTTGCCCTGGAAAAACTCAGCCGCAGGGAAAACGCCGCAAGGATGTGCCTCCATATGTACGGGAAATCTGACAGCGTCACCGTGGACCGTTTTCTCTCGATGGAGAAGCGGATATTCACCGATGCATATGAGCGCCTCTTCTGTGACATAAAACCCTATCCCGGGGTGAGGGAAGTGCTTTCACTCCTGAAAGAGAGGGGCATTGAAATGGCTGTTCTTTCGGATTTTCCCGTGGGATGCAAGCTGAGGGCGATGGGAATCGATGAATTCTTTCCCGTGCAGCTCTCGAGTTCTGATGTGGGCAGGCTGAAGCCGTCCTCAACTCCGTTCATCGTCCTTTCTCAAAGACTGGGCGTGGAGCCGGAGAACATACTCTATGTCGGGGACAGCATTCTCAAGGATGTTGAAGGAGCAGGGCACGCAGGAATGAAAAGTGTGCTAATATCGCAGAAAGGGGCCGGAGGAAGCAGCGCCGACCTTACCGTCAGGTCCTGGGATGAACTGAAAGAGAAATTATTTGTGGAGAGATAAGATGACAGACAAATACGTCTATATTGCAGTTGCCGTAAGTTTTTTCGTTAACCTTATCATAATAATCGCCTTCCGTGCATCTGACAGGAAGACCAACAATTTCAAGATCGTTCAGACGAAGTTCAAGGAATTCAGAAGCGAAGTCTCATCCACCATGGCGAGAATGAACAGTACCGTTCATGACTGCGAGCAGAACATCTCGAGCCGCATAGAACATGCTTCTTCCGTCCAGGAACAGCTTGCCGAGTCGATAGACCTTGTTCTTGTACACCAGCGGGAACTTGATGAGCTCTCGGGCGTCTGTGAGAACTACGGCAATGCGCTCAAGAAACTCAAGGTGCAGACCGAACAGGCTGAAAACAGACTGTATGCCGTTCAGGCTGAGGTGAGAAAGATTGAAGCCGTTCATGAGTATGCTGCCCAGTTCCAGAAGGAGACGGAGCGCCTGATGCAGCAGATGAATTCACTCAAGGCTGATTATGTGCGTCTTGTGGCATCGACAGAGCAGGACCTTAAGGCTGCTTCGATGAATCAGAAGGAGGAGAACAGCCAGATGCTCTCTCTCTTCTCGCAGTCAATCGACAGGGCGAAGGTTCAGCTTTCCGATTACATGGCACAGGAGAAGACGGCTTACGATGACATCTGCCGCCAGGAGGAGGCAGCCGCAGAGAAACGGCTGGAGACCCTCTCGGAAAAGCTTGCTGAAATCGATTCGGCAGTGAAGGAGAAGGAGGATTCACTCGGGGCATTCGTTTCTGACATCAAGGCCGAAATAGACACGCTGAGTCTCAGAAAGGACGCTGTCATCCGTGAATACGAGGAGAAGAGCAGCGAGCTTGAGAGCAACCGCAATGCTGCCATCCTTTCCTATGAAAACAAGAGAGATGCGCTGTTTTCGGAAATCGAGTCCCGGGTTGCAGCTTCTTCCGAAGATCTCAGGGCCGCCGGCGTTACGGCTCAGACTTCACTTGAGGCAAAGATCAGGGAAAAAGCGGATGAAACAGAAGCGTTCACCGATTCCTGTTTCGAGAGAATTGACCGCACAAGAAAGGAAATTGACGATGATATCGAGAAGAAGAGGAACCTTGTTGCCCTTTCTCTTGACGAGTATTCGCGTAAGGCAGAGGAGAAGGAGCAGGAATTCGAAGAGAGCCTCGGCGTGAAGAAGGAGGAGATAAACGCCCTTCTCGAGTCCTACTCGCGTAAGATGGAGGACGAGGAGAAGAACGTGCAGGAAAAGATTGCACGCATGAAGGATGAGAGTGCATCGGTCATCGCTTCCTTCAGGGAAGACCTCGACGCCCTCCGTTCACAGTATCAGGAAGATGTTGAGAAGGCCGAGGCGGACCGCGACGGGATAGTGGAGGCCTGCACGCAGGACCTCATGGCGAGAAAGGAGGAACTCGAGGAGAAAATCGGAGCCCTCGACAGAAAGAGAAGTGAAATCGAGGCCGGATTTGCAAAGGCAGTCGATGAAAACAGGGCTTCGTTCGCCCAGGATGTAAAGAATCTTGAAGACAGTCAGAAACAGTACAGACAGAGATGTCTGACCGCACTGGAAGACGTCGTGGAGAAAACCCAGAATGACGGGATTCAGATACTTGGCAGGATAAGGGCTCAGGGGGAAGATTTCCTGAAAACGGTTGCCAAGGCGACAGGTGACAGCGAGAAAACATATCACATATTGACTGAAACCATGCATGGTAAGGTCAGGGAGGCTGAGGAAAGCCTTGAAGACCTCAGGAACAAGATAAGGGAAACAGAGGCGCTTCTGTCCGAGCAGATGGAGAACCTCACGAAGGTAAAGGAGGAGATATGGAATCTTCAGAAGGAGGAGAAGAGCCTTGAAAATGATGTGAATTCTCTTCGTGAAGACAGGGACAAGCTCCAGAGTGAAAAGGCTCAGGCCAAGAACGAGAGACTCAGTGAAGAAGCCAATCTGGTGAGGATAAAGGGGCAGCAGAAGGCTTTTCTTGATGAGAAGAGATCGGCTCGTCCGCACAGGAAGATTTTTGAGGACATGGAAGATATTGTGACCGGCGAAGAAGTGGAAGTTGATGTGTCGGACGATGACGAGATGTAGGTGTTCCCGTGAAATTTGACGACCGGGCGGTAATTGATTAACTTTATGGCAGAAGGCCATGGAGGCCTTTCACCATGAGGAAAAAGAAAAACAGGAAAGGGAAGAAGAACATAATGGCGGAAGAAGAAAGGAAAGAGGAGACTGAGGTAAAGCAGGATGAAGTCCTTGAGGAAAAAGAGGAGAATGCTGCCGGAAAAGAGGAGAATGATGCTGCTGACAATGATGCTCTCAGAGCCCGCATAAGCGAACTTGAAGAGAAGATTTCGCAGATGAAGAATGATGAGCTCAGGCGTGCTGCAGATACGGAGAATTATAAGAAAAGACTCCGCAGCGAGAAGGAAAACGCAGTAAAGTACGCGAATGAGTCCCTCATCTCGGATCTGCTTGAGCCGCTGGACAATTTTGCCAGGGCAATAGAGGCGGCAGAGAGCTCCAGTGACGTTGATGCCCTCAAGAAGGGAGTTGTAATGGTCAAGGACCACCTTCTGCAGGTTCTGAAGCAGAACTGGGGACTGGAAATGATAGCAAGTACGCCCGGAACGGCATATGATGCCAACACAATGGAGGCATACGGCGTTCAGGAGAAGGAAGGAATCGACAGGGAAGAGGTGGCACTCGAATGCTCGAAAGGCTGGCTTCTCCACGGCAAGGTCCTGCGTACTGCAAAGGTTTTTGTAGCCAAGCCAAAGAATTAACAAAAATAAGTTCTTCCTGATTTGACGATTCGGTATGCCTTTATTATTTTAGACACTGATGAGGAAAATCATCACAGAACCTTAAAAAAACTGAATATTTAATGGAGATTAAGAATATGGGAAAGATTATAGGTATTGACCTTGGAACAACAA
>CAVBWE010000202.1:0-7782 GCA_963598715.1 Sphaerochaetaceae bacterium
CCTTATCTCTCTCTGCGGCCGTATCAAAAGAGCATGAGGAAGAACCCGGAGCGGTACTGAATGCGTAATTGATGGTTCTTGCCGGTGAAAAGGTCAACAATATAAAAATCAGCTCCGGTCATCCTGTCATAGATTTTTTCAATCATGATTTTAGGAGAGAAGAAAGCCGCATTACGCATCTCAGATGCATTTTTCTTCTATCTCTACTGAAAGATACTGACGGCCGGAAAGGCTATGGACGAAAGAAAAAGGCGTTCGCAATTACACGATGATCAATATCGGGACGTCTCAAAAAAAATGTTGCAAAAAAAACATTATCAGGTTTATGCTCTTCTAGAACGAGTTGAGGGAGGGTATTAATCATGAAGAAAACTCTTACGATGCTGATGGTGATAATGATGGCAGCGATGCTGTTCATATCATGTGATAGCGATACAAAGAAACCGGAAGTAAAGACTTATACAGTTACGTTCGTTACGGGAGACGGCGCTTCTGCTGTCAAGGCACAGACTGTCGAAGAAGGCAAGACAGCAGCAAATCCGGCTGCTCCTGCAAAAGACGACTTTGTATTTGAAAGATGGTCTCCTGTCAAGGACGGAAAGACAGCCTTCGATTTCAAAACACCGATTACTGAAGATATAACACTTTATGCCGTCTGGAGGGAAAAATCTTCCTTCACTGTTACATTCAATCTTTGCGGCGGCACCGGTGATATCCCGGTGAAGACTGTCAAGGAAGGCGGTGTTGTCGAAAAGCCCGCTTCAGTCCCCGTAAAGCCGGGCTATGAATTCGTAAGATGGTCTCTTAGAGAAAACGGAACGGAAGAATTCAAATTCAGCGAGCAGATTACAGCTGATACGACTCTTTATGCAGTCTGGAGGCTAGGTACCTATGCAGTCGGACAAACCGGTCCTGCAGGAGGATTAATATTCTATGTTAACGCAAATGCCCAGACGGACGGATGGACTTATCTTGAAGCTGCTCCTGCTGATCTGGAGAATAAATACAAATGGGGTATTTCCGGTTCTTTTGAAACTGAAACGGGAGTTGGAAAGGGAAAGAGCAATACCGAGAAACTGAAGAATGCCGGACTTGAAAACTTCCCCGCTGCAGAAGCCTGTGTCAGTTACAGTGAAGGAGGCTGCTCCGACTGGTTCCTCCCGAGCTGTGATGAGTTTAACCTTATGTATGAAAATCTTCACAAGAATGGCCAGGGAAACTTCAGAACCGGATCCGATGGCAAGTATCATACAAGTTCTGAAAAGACCGACAGTAAAGAGTATAGATTTTCTTTCCCAGATGAAGGGATGGGCAGTGGTGATCGCAGCAAAAATATCTACGTTCGTCCTGTCAGATCCTTTTGACGGCAATCTGACTCTGTGACTCTTCAAAGCTCCTTACACTTATGTGAGGGGCTTTTCTGATTGATCGTGCACGGATTAAACAAAAGCTCAAATCGGTGCACGTTTCACGATTTGAGCTGATTAAAATAGAGAACAGAAAAGTCAGAAAGGAAAATCCCGTCAGTCCTCACAGATTTCATGAAGAATGCGCTTTACTTCCTCGTCGGAGTAGACTTCCTCAATTTCATCATGTGTAAGGCCGATGAATTCATGGCAGGTATAATGAATCCAGAGATAGTCATCCTTGCTTTTGAGTTCATGACGGCGGCAGTAATAGTCAGGCTGCACAGGAAGTACAGGCTTACCGTCAACCCACTGATAGAGAGAGACCTTGTAGTCATAGACGGCAACCTTTATATCCTCACGCGGAATGCCGTTCGCCATAATCGTTTCGCAAAGTGAATTGACTGTCAGGCCGGTATCGAAGATATCGTCAACAATCAATACCTTCTGACCTTTTTTGAGATTCTTCGGAGACCAGGTCCATCCGTCTATATCGACCTTGTTTGTATGCTCCACAAGCTTTCCGTAAGACCGTGCAACGACAGCAGCATAGAATGTGGGTTTACACCCGTTCTTCATTGCCTGAAGCTTATAGTATTCGCTTATGACGTTTGCCAGGTATGCCCCTCCGCGGAGAGAGTCATAGATGACATCTGGGACGAAGTGGTCCTCCGTATACATTCTGTGAGCAAGTTTGATTCCTGCATCACGAATCATATCACAGGTGATGAAGTCTTTCTTGGGCTGTTCCATAGAATCTCCTTGAATCAGATTTCAGTCAGTATCTCGAGACCGCCGTCTGTTATGGCGACGGTATGCTCCCAGTGGCAGCCATAGGAACCGTCAGCGCTCTTGACAGTCCACTCGTCATCAAGAACACGGTATTTACTGGAACCGCCCATCATCAGCATAGGCTCGATTGCAAACACCATGCCCTTTCTTATCCTGGGGTTGGGATAACTCAGGTCAACATAATTCGGAACTTCCGGATCCTCATGAAGCTCTAATCCGACTCCATGGCCGCAATAGTCCTTGAGAATGCCGTACCTGAACCTGCGCGCATAGGAGGAAACGGCCTGGCCTATATCCTGAATGCGTGCGCCCGGTTTTCCTGCAGCTTCTATAGCAAGGTAGAGGGATCGTCTTGTATTCACGTTGAACTCGTGAACTTCCTTTTTCACAGTTCCGATTTCATAGGTATGCGTGCTGTCGGAAATGTAGCCTTCCCTGTCTATGCATACATCAAGAGACACAAGATCCCCGTTACAAAGTATTTCCTTTTTGTCGGGTATACCGTGAATTACCGTATCATTGACGGAAACACACGATACATTCGGATAGCCGAAATAACCCTTGCACGGCCCCTTCACATGATGATGATGCATGAAATCCTCACACATCCTGTCAATGTCATAAGTACTGATGCCTTCCGTTATCCTCTCTCCGACGCTTTCAAACATCTCGGCAAGAAGATGACAGGAAGAACGTATCATGCCTATCTGGTAATCATCCTTTAACTGTATCATTTCAGACCTTTAACATATGCATCAAGTATTCCGTTGATGAAACGGAAGGAAACATCATTACTCAATTCCTGACTGAGCTTTACAGCTTCATCAATTATTATCGTCGGATGAGTCTCCGTGTCGTGAAGAAGCTGAAAGAATGAAATACGCAGAATCTGCCGGTCGACGCAGTCAATCATATCTATGCTTCTCTTCGAAGAGAAACGCGAGATGAGTTCATCGCACTCAGAAAGGTTCATGACAGTCCCTTCAACAAGGAATCTGACATAAACCTTCACTGAAACGGAGAGGGCTTCGATTTCCTCTTCATTGAGTCCCTGGAACCTGTCCCAGTCTTCATCCCGGGGAGGAAGATTGCCGTTAAGGTCAAGCGAATATAATGTTCCTACGGCGATTTCCCTCGCCCTGTGACGTTCTGTCCTGATACTCATCTTTTTTACTGTTCTTTATAGAGAATGTTGATTCTGGCCTGGGTTCTGAGATCGGCAACAAGGGCATTGTATGCTTCAAGATATGCCAGCTGGCTGTTCTGATAGACAAGACCCTGTCTTATATATTCATGAACAGTTACACCGTAGTCCTCTATGATATCATCCATTGTCAGGATCTTCGGTTCCTGATGAACGGTACATTTCACTATGCAGAAAAGATAGGGAGTTTCAAAGACACCTTCGATGTCGCCCGCATCGAGGACCATCACTGCGTCCACGAATGTGTCGCCCATGCTTGTGCGTGTCTCAGCACTGTCGCTCATGAAGCCCCAGTCCCCGCCGTTTGACTTGGAGACATCATCTTCACTGTAGTTCTGGACAGCCTTCTCAAACGTGATTGAGCCGCTCCTGATATCGGAATAGACCTTATCAAGCTTACTCTTCTTTTCGCTGTCGGTCTTTTCGTCTCCGGTCTTCTGCATTGCAATGAGACTGAGCCTGACCATCTCCGGCATCATGAATGTAGAGGAATTCTGTCTGTACCAGGTCTTTATGTCCTTCTCCGTCGGCTCCTTGACAGTATTGGCGACATCTGACTTCACGCCGTATACATACTGCTGAATCATGTACTGCTTTTTCAGATAACTCTTGTATTCGCTTACGCTCGGGTAGCTCTGTTCGATAAGAGCAGTAAACTCCGCGTCGGTGAGGCTTCTTCCGGCCTGAGCATCTATGTTTGCCTTCTGCTGCTGAAACAGAAGCTCGGCATCACTGTCACTTACTGCATAGCCGTCCCTTGCGGCCCCCTGCTCGACAAGGATGTCATCAATCATGGCATTGAGTACATCAAGCTTCGTTACCTGAAAACCGCCCTGTGAATACTTCTGGAACTCGGTGTTCAGCATGTCCATCGTTATCACCTTGTTTTTTGTAAGGTTTACCGTAGCGGCAGGACTCGAAATCGAGGCAGCAGAAAGAAGAGCCAGCGAAAACACAAGAACCGATATGACAGATAGAATTTTCTTCATTTCAATAATTCCTTTCAACGTTGATTGATTTTGCAAATGAAACGGCTTCACTCCCGGATGAGATGAACGCACTTGTCTTAAGTATCACGCCCTCCCCTTCGACAAGGCGCATGAAAGTCTGCATGACACTGTTTTTCCTCAATGCCCTTCCGCAGAGGACACATGCTGCCCTCTTGCCGGATATTGAACCGCAGTTCCTGAGATATGTTTTGAGATACGGCTGTATGTTCTTTCCGAAGAAGGAAAGAGGCTCCGTGAGGAATATCAGGTAATCATAAAAAATGAGCTTCTTATCCGTATCGAGAGAGCAGTCGATGATATCGCTCTCGTATCCTCTCCCTTCAAGCGTCCTGGAAATGGCCTTTGCCGTCTCCATTGACCGGAGCTTACCGGAAACAACAAGTGCAGTTTTCATTCTTTCTCCATTATTAAAAAAACCGACCCCCCGTCAAAGAAGGAGTCGGCCTTAACTGAATCCGGTCAGTTGGATGCCGCAGAGGACGCCGGACTCTCACTTTCCGATTCGCTGAGCCAGGTCGTTCCTTCGACCGAAGTTGTCTCGCTGGACTTTATCATCGAAGCAATTTCCTGATCGCTGGACTTGTTGACAAGTGCAACGACGATGGAAAGAACCATGAATACGACAGCAAGAATGGCGGTAATCTTCGTGAGGAAACCCGAAGTACCACTTCCGAATGCTGAATCGGAATTACCGCCGAACACACTTCCCAGTCCTACGCTGTCCTGTCCCTGAATTGTGACAAGGAAAAGGAGAAGCAATGCAACAATGCAGAAAAGGACAATGAGAACAATACCTAAAACACCCATTAATTCTACCTCTAATTATTTGTTATATGCCATGATAGGAAGGAAAGAGGAGATCTTAAGGGATGCACCTCCGACAAGAGCACCGTCGATATTTTCCTTAGCCATCAGAGCCTTAACATTTTCAGCTTTTACTGAACCACCATACTGTATTATCAGGTTTTCTGCAACCTCTTTTGAGAACAAATGCGCTACCCTGCTCCTTATGTAGGCATGTGCCGCATCTGCATCCTCGGGGGTTGCAGTCTTGCCTGTTCCGATTGCCCATACAGGCTCGTAGGCAACAGTAACGGAAGCCATATCTTCTTCCTTTACACCCTTCAGACCGACTTCAAGCTGTCTTGAGAGAACCTCTTCAAGCTTTCCGCCTTCCCTTTCGGAGAGCGTTTCGCCGACACAGAGGACAACTTCCATTGAATTCTCAAGAGCAAGGAGAACCTTTCTGTTGACAACTTCATCCGTTTCGCCGTAGTACTGCCTTCTCTCGCTGTGACCGATGATGACAGTATTCACGCCGATGTCCTTGAGCATGAGAGGACTGACTTCCCCGGTGTATGCACCTTCCGTATGGTCTGCCATGTTCTCTGCTGCAACAATGACATCCGATCCCTTTACGGCTTCGACTACACCAGGAAGGTCAACGAAGGGACATGCTATCATGAAACGGCAGTCACATCCCTTCTCTTCATAGGCCTCCCTGAGCTCCTTTGCATACTGAGAAGCCCTGGACGGAAGAATATTCATCTTCCAGTTGCCGGCTATATAGACTTTTCTAGTTTTTTTTTCCAGTGCAGCGATTCCGGGAAGTGTCTTTCCTTCAAGGAACTCAAGGGAAGCACCGCCGCCTGTCGAGACATGGCTGATGGAAGATGCAAGGCCGAACTTGTTGATTGCCGCAACGGAATCTCCGCCGCCGACGACACTTACCGCACCGCTAGCTGCAAGAGCCTTTGCAACACTTTCCGTGCCGTGAGCAAACTGCTGGAACTCGAATACACCCATCGGGCCGTTCCATACGACGTTCTTTGCACCCTTGAGAGCCTCAACGATTTTCTCAACGGTCTTCTTTCCGATATCAAGGCCCATGAGGTTGTCGGGAATGTCAACACTGTCGACATAGACAGGCTGGGCATTCTCGTCAAAATTCTCTGCACAG
This sequence comes from Sphaerochaetaceae bacterium, assembly GCA_963598715.1. Classification (GTDB taxonomy): domain Bacteria; phylum Spirochaetota; class Spirochaetia; order Sphaerochaetales; family Sphaerochaetaceae; genus Ornithospirochaeta. The sequence continues at coordinate 6,373 of CAVBWE010000202.1, forward strand.
AGATGGTCCAGAGGGAGAATGACCTTAACGCCCTTCTTCTCGGCAGCACTCAGGAAATCCCTTGCTGTCTCAAGATAATCGTCCTCGACAAGGCTCTTTCCGGTCTTATGGCCGAGAACCTTGAGGAATGTATATGCCATACCGCCGCCGATGACGATTGTGTCGCATGTCCTGACAAGGCTCTTGAGAACGGAAATCTTGCTTGAGACCTTGCTGCCGCCGATGACGGCTACAAAGGGATGCTCCGGATTTTCAAGAAGCGGAGCCATGAACCTGACTTCCTTCTCAATCAGGAGACCCGCATAGGACGGAAGATAATGAGCCACGCCTTCAGTTGATGCATGGGCACGGTGAGCTGTTCCGAAGGCATCATTGACATAGACATCGCCGTATGAAGCAAGCGTCCTTGCATATTCAGGATCATTTGCCTCCTCTTCCTTGTACCATCTCACGTTCTCGAGAAGAAGGACATCTCCGCTCTTGAGGGAAGATACAAGCTTCTCGACATCCTTGCCGATGACATCAGGAGCCAGGGTAACCTTTCTTCCGAGTTCCTTCTCGAAAACAGATGCAATCGGAGCCATCGAGAATTCAGGATTCTTCTGTCCCTTGGGTCTTCCGTAATGGCTCATCACGACAAGGCTTGCACCCTGGCTGAGTATGTAGTTGATTGTCGGCAGTGCAGCACGGATTCTCGTATCATCCGTCACGACACCGTTCTTTACAGGGACATTGAAATCTACACGGATAAGAACCCTCTTACCCTTCAAATCTGCTTCTTTTACTGTATTAAGTACCATTGTTTACTTCCTTATTGGACAAAGAGGCCTGTTTTACCAGGCCCCGTCAGTGCATACGGTTACAATCAGCCGTTGACCTTCTTCATATGAGCAATCAGGTCGAGAACCTTGTTGGAATAACCGATTTCGTTATCGTACCAGGAAACAACCTTTACGAATGTGTCTGTAAGTGCAATACCTGCCTTGGCATCGAAGATACTTGTTCTTGTGTCCCCGAGGAAGTCGGAGGAAACGACTGCATCTTCAGTGTAGCCGAGAATTCCCTTGAGCTCGTTCTCGCTTGCCTTCTTCATTGCAGCACAGATTTCAGCATATGTTGCAGGCTTTGCAAGGTTTACAGTGAGGTCGACGACTGAAACATCAAGTGTCGGAACCCTCATTGACATACCTGTAAGCTTTCCGTTGAGTGAAGGAATAACCTTTCCGACAGCCTTTGCAGCACCTGTAGAGGAAGGAATGATGTTGCCGGAAGCAGCTCTGCCGCCTCTCCAGTCCTTCATTGAAGGACCGTCAACAGTCTTCTGTGTTGCAGTTGTGGAATGGACTGTAGTCATGAGGCCGTCAACAATACCGAAGTTATCATTGAGAACCTTTGCGATCGGAGCAAGAC
>CAVBWE010000203.1:0-6830 GCA_963598715.1 Sphaerochaetaceae bacterium
CGAAGAAGTTCTGAAGATCATCAGCCTTTGAGGTATAATTTTCAGGAAGTTCACAGTTAAGTAAGATTATCAGTCAGGAGAAGCATATGTTTACTGATCGCCTGGAATTATACAGGGAACTGGAAAAGGAATTCGGCGGTAAACTTCTTGTATATGTTACAAGCGACCGGCCCAACATGAGTGCTCAGATTGCACCGGATGTAATTGATTATTTCATTAATCAGCTGGATAGGATAGGTTCCTGCAAAAAGCTGATACTTTATCTTTACACCAGGGGTGGTGACACTTCAGCTGCCTGGAATATAGTGAATCTGCTGAAGATGTATGGTGATGAACTGGAGGTGATAGTGCCGCATAAGGCACACAGTGCAGGGACTATAATCAGCCTTGGAGCAAACAGGATAATCATGACCAAGCAGGCAACTCTCAGTCCGATAGACCCAAGTATCACGACTCCGCTTAATCCCCAGATTTCAGGCGGCAATCTTGTTCCTGTCAGCGTGGAAGCTGTTAACGGATACCTTGATTACGCAAGGGATGAATTGCATATTGATGACCAGAAGATTCTGTCCGACATATTCATGAAACTTTCAGATTGCGTCTCCCCACTGGTTCTCGGTGAAGTTTACAGGTCCCGCTCCCAGATCAAGATGCTGGCAAAGAGACTGCTTGTAAACCAGAATCTGGACGAGTCTGAAATTCAGAAGGTAGTTGAGTTCCTGTGCAGTGAATCCGGTAGCCATGATTATACGATAAACAGGAGAGAAGCAAGGGACTCCCTAAAACTGAATGTTGAAAAGCCTACCCCCGGACAATATAAGATAATTAAAGCTGTATATGACGATGTAATTGAAGAACTCAGCTTAAACTCACCGTTTAATCCTGCTGAAATCAATGGAGAATACGGTGTACGACGCAGTTTGCTCGAAAGCATTGACGGCGGGGCAGATTATTATATAACAGAGGGTATCATAAATCATGGAAAGGGACCCGGAAGCGAGAATGTACTGCAGAACACAATCGTATTCCAGGGATGGAGGCACGACTGTTCCGAACCGGAGAAACAGACTCTGACAGTATCGACAGAGAAAGGAAAAACAGAGTATGAAACAAGTGATGAGTTTCAATTATAATGTAAAGTACACTACTGCTCTGGATAATTTCTGGATCAGGTCAACTGCTGACAGTTGCGGAGCATTCAGCGGATGTGTGTCCAGCGCTTACAGGGAAAACATGAAGGATGAGTCCTGTGCCGACGAGGCCAGATATTCCATATTTGACATAGCGGACTGGTTCCTTTCGAAAGGAAATATGACTCATAAGAAACTTCAGAAACTGTGTTACTATGCGCAGGCCTGGTGTTTTGCACTGAGAGGTTATCCTCTTGCAAACACGGACTTTCAGGCCTGGTGTCATGGTCCTGTTTCGCCACCTCTTTATGAGAGATTCAAGGGCTTCGGTTACGAAACCATAAAAATGAAGGGAACATGCCATCTGACAATTGCAGCAGAAGATGAAATTCTTCTTGAGGATGTCTGGGACACATATGGTGATATGACCGGCAATGCGCTCGAAGCTCTGTCGCACAGGGAACTTCCGTGGATAGAGGCAAGAAAGGGGTACGGTGAGGATGAAAGGTGTTCCGTAGTCATCCCACCGGCGTCAATGAAGGATTATTACAAATCAATCTACCGGAAATAGAGAAAAATGGCGAAACTGACAAATAATAGAGATGTGCCGTTTGAATTATGTTTCAGATATCTTCTGGAACGGGGCTACACTTTTCTGGAACTTGATAAACGGAACATAAAGGATTTTCAGAGATTCCTTGATAAAGTTTCCAGAATGACAGTGAATCAGGTGGATTACAGCTTTGGGAGAAGGCCTGACCACAATGACAGTTTCCAGGGGAATCAGGTCTATCATTACGAGGTTGCAGAAGGTTTCCGTATTCATGTTGTGAATGAGGCCGGCTATTACAAAATCATAAGACTTGATCCCAACCATAAAGTACATGCGTGAGGTAAGGCTGCTGGAGGATGACTGTACTGGAGATTATTCCTGTTGACAGCAGGATAGAGCAGACAGCGTCTTTGTAATATCCGGAAACGGCCTGAAACTGTGGAATACACTGAACCGCACATCGTACGAAATTGCAGTGCCAGTCAATCAGAACCTCCACTTCACTGAAATGATGACGGTGGCCCGGTGTTCAAATATTCAAGAGTCTACAACACTACGAGAGCAATGATTGGAAATGACCTTGCGCTGAGCGAGGTTCAGAGTTATCCGGATCCGTCACTGAGAGAGATGATAGTCAATGCATTCGGACATATGGATTTTTCCTTTCCGTCAGATATAAAGATAGAGTTTTACAAGGACAGGGTTGAAGTCTCATCTCCCGGTTCCATATACAGAACCACACTTGAGGAAGTTTTCAAGGGAAAACAGTCATTGAGTAATCCGAACCTCATATTCGTTCTTAGCAAATTCAGGTACATTGAAAACTATGCAACGGGCATCAAACGTACAAATGCGGCATATGCAGACAGCGGCTTGAAGCCCGTGTATGATGTGACCGAGAATTTCTTCACCGCAATTCTTCCGAATGTGAATTATAACAGAAAATCTTCGGGTGAAAGCATTTATGAGGTTACCCCCCAAGTTACCCCCCAATTGGATTACGGCAGGGAAGATGCAGTCATCCTTGAAAGAATACTGGCTTACTGCAGCATTCCCAGAGCACGCAAAGACAAATCGGAGTACATCGGATACAGGGACAGGAAAAATTTCAGCAGGAGATACCTGAAGCCTCTGCGCGGCAGCGGAAGGCTGCTTAAGACAAAGGAAAAAAATAACAGTAAGGGACAGAAATATATTGCCGCAAAAGCCTGAGCGGCGTCTGCAGTGCAGTCTGATGCCGACTGAAATCTGATTGAAGAGCGGAAGAGAAACAGGCCGAGGACAAACCTCCTGTGAGGAAAAACTCTTTTCATTCCCCGATTATGTAAAGGCCTGATATTAAAGCAGGTGGACAGCTGAAACTGAAGAATAAAGAGCAAATCAGGCACAGCAGTAGCCGGAAAGCATGTCAAAGTATGATTCTTCCTGTTCAGAAGCCTTCTCCGCAATACGGATTCGTGAGCGGCATCGAGAATAGAGAGGAAGAAAACCGTACTGGTCAGAAACAGTGAATACTTTACCTGGAGGGAATCACGGTGCAGGAAATGGGGAGTGATGACTGTCACCGTTATATGAGGAAAGAAAAAAACAGATAGCAGAAAAGGGAGAAATGCATGCCGCAGTCTGACACAGCATACATCGGGAAAAACAAAATCCACGGCTTCTGCAGAGTCCGGGTCGAATGTGATGACTCGGGAGAGCCGAACGCATGGAAGATTATGAATGCCAACGAAGAGATGGCACGTATGGCAGGTATGGAAAGGAAGGAGCTGGAAGGACAGAGTCTCGATATTCTCTTCCCCTCCGGTGACACGGAAAGATGGCATAAGCTGTGCCATGAAGCAGCATACCTCTCCAGAAGTGTCGGAGAAGACGAGATTTCAGAAGAAGATGGACTCTATCTTCATGTGGAGGCCTATCCTCTGGAAGAGGAAGGATACTGCTCGCTTCTCCTCTGTGACATAAAGGAAAGCATTCTTGAGCGCAGAAGACAGCAGAAGGAGATGGAAGAGGCGGAGGTCATCAGAGTTCTTTCCACCATCTATACAACCATCATGGAGGCAGACCTCAGGACTCACGGTTTCAGGATTTTCCTGACTTCTTCTCCCATGAGGAGTGTCGTCGGCGGCCGCGACGAAGGCAACTTCGACCTCGTCATGGAAGATGTCCTCTCGTTCTACATGCATCCGGATGATATCGACAGGATGCGTTCCTTCATAGATCTCTCGACGCTCTCGGAGCGTATGGGAAAAGAGTCGACGCTTGTGACGGAATACAGGGCACCTTACGGAAAGTGGTTCGAATCGAGATTCATATGCCGTAAGCGTGATGATGAAGGCCGCGTCATAAGTGCAATCTACTGTGCAAAGGATGTGACAGAGGAGAAGCTGAAGGAACTCAGATACCGCTCTGAGCTTCAGGAGCAGCTCGGTGTATTCGATGCACTTGCCCGCAACTTCAAGAATATCTACATTGTGAATATCCAGACGGGAACGGCAAAGATTCTCAAGCTCGAGGATGAGTACTCCGGAAACAGACTGGACGATGTGATCGGCATGGAGTTTCCATACGAGAGTTTCATGCAGAGCTGGATAAGCGAGATGGTGCATCCCGACGACAGGGAGGCGCTCAGGGTAGCGCTGAGTTCCGAGCACCTCAGAGAGGTCTTTTCGAAGGATGTTGAATATACGGGTAACTACCGTATGCTGATAGACGGAAAGACAATTCACTATCAGTTCAGCCTCCGTCTTCTGAAGGACGGAGTGCATCATATTGCAGGCTTCCAGAATGTCGACTCCATCATCCGCGAGCACGTTGAAGAGGAGAGAAGAAAGCGTGAAGTCGAGACAGCCTATCAGAAGCAGATTGAGGAGCAGCTCCTGATATCGAACACTCTTGCCCGTAACTTCAGGAACGTCTACCTTGTAGACCTTGAAAGGTCAGAAGCCAAGATACTGAAGCTGGAAGACGCAGCTGCCCTTGTCCGGAAAATGAATGTCGGTGACGAGTTCGATTTCGAGAAGGGAATCGGTTACTGGGTGAATAATGAAGTATGCCCTGAAGACAGGGAGGAAGTGAAAAGGATATTCAGGCTCGAAAACGTCAGGAAGCTGCTTTCAGAAAGGAACGAGTTCACGGGAAATTACCGCACTGTTTCCGACGCTGGGACGCACTGTTTCCAGTACAGCATGAGCCGTGCGGACGAAGACAGAAACAAGGTCATACTCGGCTTCCAGAACATAGACGACATCGTCCGCTCCCAGATGGAGGAGGAAGGAAAGAGACGTGACATAGAATTAGCCTACCGTCAGAAGCTCCAGGAAACAGCGGAGAAGGCTGACAGGGCAAACAAGGCAAAGACGGAATTCCTCCTCAGGATGAGTCATGATATCCGAACACCGCTCAACGGCATCCGCGGCATGCTCGATATAGCCGACCACTACGGCAACGACATGGAAAAGGTGAAGGAGTGCAGACGGAAGATCAGGGAATCCTCGAACATACTTCTTGAGCTCATCAACGAGGTACTCGACATGAGCAAGCTCGAATCGGGAGAGATTACGCTCGAGCATGTTCCGTTTGACCTGGGCCACATATCATCTGAGGTCTTCACGGTCATAGAGAAGCAGTCAGAGGAGCAGGGAATAGAAGTTATTGAAGACTGCAGAGTGGAGCATAATGCCCTTCTCGGAAGCCCTGTCCACTTCAAGCGTCTTATATTGAACATCCTCGGAAACGCCGTCAAGTACAACCGTCCCCACGGAAAGATCTGGGTGAGGTGCCGTGAAATAGCTTTCGACGGCAAGTCCATAATGCTGGAAGTCGTTATCCGTGACAGCGGAATAGGCATGAGCGAAGAGTTCCAGAAGCATCTCTTCGAGCCTTTCCAGCAGGAGAATGCGGCAGCAAGAAGCAGGTACGGCGGCACGGGACTGGGACTCTCGATAGCAAAAAGCCTTACCGGAAAGATGGGCGGAACGATAATGTGTGAAAGCACAAAGGATGTGGGCACCACATTCACAATCCGTGTTCCCTTCGAGGTTGATTTCACATCCCGTGAGGACGTGAAGGAAAAGGGAAAGGAGAATGTCTCCATAAGGGGACTGAGGATAATACTTGCAGAGGACAATGACATCAACTACGAGATATCGGAATTCATACTGAAGGAAGCAGGATGCGAGGTCATCGCGGCGCATAACGGCGAGGAAGCCGTGGCTGCATTCGCTTCTTCGGAGCCGGGGGAGATATCTGCAGTGCTCATGGACCTGATGATGCCGGTACTCGACGGCTACGAGGCAACACGCCGTATCCGGAATATGGAGAGAAGCGATGCCCGCACTGTGCCGATCATAGCCATGACAGCCAATGCCTTCGTCGAGGACAGGATAGCGACAAAGACGGCAGGCATGAATGCCCATCTCTCGAAGCCCCTCGATGCTGCGAAGGTCATCAGTGTGATAGCCCGGGAAGTGTTCCGTCAGGAGTGAAATCTGACGAAATAGCCATACGCTCCCCGCGAGATGGATTCTTACTCTATCCCCATCAGTGGTCAAAAAGACAGATAACATGTAATGTAAAGTTTACATTAGCCATTATCAGAGAGTGGGAAACTTTGCTGCAAAGGCCCCTTTCTGAGCATCATAAAAGTTGACCAGATTCAGTTGACTCGGACAGAAGCACGAAATTCTACAGCAGAAGGGTAAGAAAAAACAGTGTATGAAAAAGCGTAATGTACATAAATTTTATGTTGAGGGCGAGGAGTTGTTTCCCGGATGTTTTGTTCCGGAGAACCTCATCGTCGGAGTTGATTACCAGGGTGCTATCGAGCAGATCGAACTGACATATTACTACAACAAAGAGTTGGTTCTGGAGACTTATGCCGGAGTGGAGTGCCTTCCTCTGGATGAGGAGGGAACATGTCATGAACTGATGAGGGTGCTTGTGCCCAGGGATTTCCAGAGGATTAAGAAGATTATCGAAAGCAGGAATGTCAGTGACTGAAGGAGCAGAAGAAATGATGGACTATTCAGAATTCAAAAGAAAAGCGGAGGGTGCCTCAATCGGTAAGGAAGAGGCTCAGAGACTTGAAGAGGATTTTACCCTCATCGAGAATAACGGATGGGAGAAGTATGTGACTCTTCTTGCTG
>CAVBWE010000204.1:0-6719 GCA_963598715.1 Sphaerochaetaceae bacterium
GTTTCTGCGACGGCTGGGAATTCACTCCCCGCTGGACGGAAGATTTCGGTAAGGGGCTTCCCGTTGCGGAAGCAGAAGAGGTACGCCTTCCGCATAACCCAAAGGAGCTGCCGCTGCATTATGCAACGCCCGGAGACTATGAGATGCTCTGCGGCTACCGCAGACGCTTTTCAGTGCCGTCATATAAGGATGCTCCGCGGCTTTTCCTCCGTTTCGACGGGGCTGCGCATCAGGCGGTGGTGTGGGTCAACGGAAAGAAGGCGGGAGAACACAAAGGCGGCTACACCTCCTTTGAAATCGAGATAACCGACCTCGTGGAGAGAGAAGGGGAGAATCTTCTCACCCTGCAGCTCGACAGCCATGAGGATCCCTCTATCCCTCCCTTCGGATTCGTCATCGACTACCTCACCTACGGCGGCCTCTACCGTGAAGTCTGGCTCGAGGCTTCGTCGCTGAGCCGACTTACGGACCTCTTCGTATATACTCCGGATCTGAAGACAGCCGCAGTTCAGTGGAAAGCGGAACGCCTTGAGAACACTGCCTCAGTCCGTATTCTCGTTGAAACGGAAGACGGTACGATCTTAGCCGAAGAGAAGACGGAAGCGGCGGAGAAGGGGGAGATAAAGCTTCACATTCCGGATGCACTTGTGTGGGACACGGAGAATCCGGTTCTCTATCATGCCGTGGCAGAACTTCTGAATGAAGACGGAGCGGCCGTTGACCGCAGAACGGAGACCTTCGGCTTCCGTACGGCCGCTTTCAGGGCGGACGGCTTCTACCTCAACGGAAAGAAGACGTTTCTCAGAGGCCTCAACCGCCATCAGAGCTACCCGTACATCGGCTATGCTGCACCGGAAAGCCTCCAGAGGGAGGATGCGAGAATTCTGAAGGATGAGTTACAGTGTACGGCGGTACGTACCAGCCACTATCCGCAGAGTCAGTATTTCCTCGATGAGTGCGACAGACGGGGACTTCTGGTGTTCACCGAATTTCCGGGGTGGCAGCACATAGGAGACGACAGGTGGAAGGATGAGGCATGTGTGATGCTAGAGGAGATGATTCTTCAGAACCGCAATCATCCTTCGATAATCCTCTGGGGGGTAAGGATAAACGAAAGCGTTGACGACGACGGGTTCTATACCCGCACCAACAGGATTGCTCATGAGCTCGATCCCAGCCGTGCAACTTCGGGCGTACGGTACCTGGAGAAGAGTCACCTTTTAGAGGATGTCTATGCCTACAACGACTTCTCGCATAACGGCCTGACTCCCGGAGCGAAGAGGAAGAAGGACGTCACTCCCGACATGAACAGGGCGTTTCTCATTTCGGAGTGCAACGGTCACATGTTCCCCACGAAGAGCTTCGATGACGGACCTCACAGGCAGGAACATGCACTCAGGCACGTCCGTGTTCAGAATGCCGCTCTCCAGAGCGGGGAACATACAGGCTGCTTCGGCTGGTGCATGTTCGACTACCAGACGCATAAGGATTTCGGCTCCGGCGACCGCATCTGCTACCACGGTGTGATGGATATGTTCCGAAACCCCAAGCTTGCCTCTGCTGTGTACTCCAGTCAGGGCGATGATTACCCGGTACTTGAAATAAGCTCATCCATGGCCATCGGCGACAGTCCTGCGGGACAGATCGGTGATATCTACGCATTCAGCAACGCAGAGGTGGTGAAACTCTACAAGAACGGCGTCTTCGTCACCGACCTCCACAGGAGCCAGTGGACTTCTCTCCCGCATCCGCCGTTCGTCGTGGACGACACCATAGGAGAACTCCTCGAAACCCAGGAGCATTTCGCCCCCGGAAAAGCTTCTGTTCTGAAGGACTGCCTGCTGGCTGCCGGAAAGTACGGACTTGCGGGCCTTCCTGTGCGCTACAAACTCAAGCTTCTCTGGTGTATGATGCGTTACAGGCTGACCTTCTCCGACGGCGTGGCACTCTACGGGAAGTATGTAGGCAACTGGGGAGGCGAAGCCACCGTCTGGCGCTTCGACGCTCTCAGGGACGGAAAAACAGTGAGGAGCGTCACCCTCTCTCCGGGGACAGAGCTTCATCTTGAAGTGAAGGTGAGTCGCACGAGGCTGGTGGAAAAGGATACCTATGACATGGCCTCTGTCCGGGTACGCATTCTCGACGAGAACGGAAACACTGCGTCCTACGCACAACTCCCCGTTGTCTTCAGCGTGGAGGGGGACGCTGTTCTGGTCGGACCTGAGACTGCGGTGAGTGAGGGCGGCATGACGGGTACCTATATCAGAAGCGCCGGCAGAAAGGGAAAGGCGGAACTGACCGTTTCCACTCTGCAGACGGAATCTGTAACAATCGAATTCAACATGGAAAAGGAGGATGTTGTATGGAACTGACATTTAAACAGAAAGCCGCATTCGGAATCGGTGCGGTGGGCAAGGATATGGTATATGCCCTGTCCAGTTCGTATGTGATGTATTATTACCAGGATGTGCTGGGGCTGTCCGCTTCCTTTGTCGGACTGATTCTGATGATTGCCCGCCTCTTCGACGCACTGAACGACCCGTTCATGGGAGTTGTGGTTGCGAAGACACGCACACGATGGGGACGCTTCCGCCCCTGGATTCTTTCCGGAACGATTCTCAATGCACTGGTACTCTATGCGCTCTTTGCCGCTCCCGTGATGAGCGGAGCTGCGATGATGGTTTATTTCAGCATCGTCTACATCCTCTGGGGCGTTACATACACCATGATGGATATTCCCTACTGGTCAATGATTCCGGCAGTGACGGAGACTCCGAAGGACCGCGAGAACCTCTCCATGGTCGGCCGTACCTGCGCTGGTGTCGGTTCGGCTCTTATTGCAATGTTCACCATGCTCCTTGTGGGTATCCTCGGAGGAGAGAGCGAGCGTGCCGGATTCAGATGGGTTGCGCTGATTGTATCTCTTGTCTTTGTTGTGACCGAGCTCGTCTGCTGTCTTTCCATGCGCGAGTCAAGAGGGGGCGAGATGAAGACGGCAACGGTGAAGGAGATGTTCTCCGCTCTCTTCCGTAACGACCAGGCCATGGTCGTCGTCGGCAGCATCGTGCTCATCAACTCGGCTTTGTATCTGACATCGAACTTCATCATCTATTTCTTCAAGTATGACTACGGCGGAGAGGGATGGAAGGCTACCTATACGCTCTTCTCGACTGTCGGAGGTGCGGCACAGATTCTCGGCATGATGGTGCTTTATCCGATTCTGAGGAGAAAGCTCAGCAGCACACAGGTCTTCCGCCTCAGTCTCATTCTTGCTCTCGGCGGGTATGGAACGCTCCTCGTGCTCTGCCTCATCGGGTTCTCCCACAGCCTCGTGCTGCTCTGCATTCCGGGGGTTGTCGTATTCGCATGTAACGGTATGCTGAGTGTACTGACGACTCTATTCCTCTCCAACAGCGTCGACTACGGCGAACTCAAGACCGGAAGGAGGGAGGAGAGCGTCATCTTCTCCATGCAGACCTTCGTCGTCAAGGCTGCCTCCGGTGTTGCGGTATTCCTCACCGGCATAGGACTCGATCTCATAGGCCTTGTGGGCAATACTGACGAAACAGGCCCCGTTGCCGAGCAGAGTCCGTCCACTCTTCTGGGACTCAGGCTGATGATGACAGTTCTTCCGATGCTCGTACTCTTCTCGGCCCTGCTGCTCTTCAGACGGAAGTTCGTTCTGGATGATGAACGCGCTCTGGAGATCAGTGCAGAACTCAGCGAAAAGGACGCCTGCCATGACTGAGAATCTGCACTGGTATGCGGAAACGACGGGAGGAAAGGTGGAGGGAGAGTGCCGTCTTACGGAAAACGGCGAAGTACATCTCTCTCGGGTTCTTCCTCCCGGAACGGTTAAAAACATAAGAGCCGAAATCCCCGTGTCTATGGGAAAAGACGAAGTTCTCTTCATGAACGGTTATCAGACATGGACCTACAGTCCGGAACTGGAGAGAAACGGAAAGCTCCGGGGAACGGATCATATCCCGTCTTTCCTTCTCAAAAGATATTTCTTTGACAGGTATGGGGATTATCATTTTGTGAACTATGGACACAGGAAAGGCCAGAGCCACGGCTTCTCCTACATCTATTTCCGCAGCGGAGAGAACTACAGACTCATTGCCTCACTCGATGAGAGACCGGGCTATACGGTCTTCCGCTATGACAGCAGAGAGGGAATCCTGACTATCGACCGCGACGCTGCAGGCGTGGAGCACGGTGGCGGAAGCTATCCGCTTTTTGACCTCTTCTTTGCCGAAGGAAGCGAAAAAGCGGTGTTTGACCTCTGGTTCAGTGCCATGGGTATCCGGCCGAGAACGCAAAGGAAGATTGCGGGCTATTCAAGCTGGTATAACCGCTATCAGGACATATCTGAAGATTCAATACTGAGTGACCTGGAGGCTTGCCGTACTCTCTTTTCCGAGGGCGACCTCTTCCAGATCGACGACGGATGGGAAGTAAAGGTCGGTGACTGGCTTGAAACGGACAGGAAGAAATTTCCGGAAGGGCTCAGGGGCATTGTAGATGAAATACATGCTTCGGGCTTCAAGGCGGGGCTGTGGCTGGCGCCCTTTGTCGCCGAGAAGGACTCCGATCTCTGTCTTAATCATCCGTCCTGGCTTCTGAAGGTTGAAGGGAAGAACTGGTGCTGCGGCTCTAACTGGAGCGGTTTCTATTCGCTCGATATCGACAATCCGGAAGTGCTGGACTACCTCAGAAAGGTGTTCGACCGAGTCCTGGGTGAATGGGGATTCGACCTTGTGAAACTTGATTTTCTCTATGGAGTTGCACCGTTCGGAAACGAGAGAGAGAGCCGTGCGGGGAGAATGTACCGTGCCATGGCACTTCTTCGCTCATGGTGCGGTGAGAAGTGTATTCTGGGATGCGGAGTTCCGGTGATGCCGGCATTCGGTCTTGTGGACTACTGCCGCATCGGCTGTGATGTGGGCCTTGACTGGGATGACAAGTGGTTCATGCATCTCTTCCACAGGGAAAGGGTTTCGACGAGGCAGGCCATAAACAATACCGTTTTCCGCCGTGCTCTCAACGGCCGCGCATATGGCAGTGACCCTGATGTCTTTTTCCTGAGGGACGATAACTGCGCTCTTACGGGGGAGCAGAAACGCATTCTCTCTGAGGTAAACGCTCTTCTGGGAAATGTGTTCCTGACATCCGATGTACCGTCGGGCTATACAGAGAAACAGAGAGAGGAGTACCGGAGACTCAGAACACTCTTTGAAAAGAGGGAGAAGGTGGAGGTTGATGCGGATGGCGGGGAGATCACAATCAGGTATTCCCTTGAGGGTAAAAAAGAGGAACTCCGTTTCCGGATGGGGAAAAGACGGTAAGAGTCGTCATGCCAGGGAAATACAGCCTCACATGGAGCGCATTTGTCCTGGCTTTTTTTCTTGCCGCCGCCTCTTTCTTCTGTTTCCTATGTTATGAAACGGAATTTTATATGTCGGGGATTCCAGAACAGGGAAAATGCACGCGCTGCAGCAGCAAATGAGCTCCTATACCCCTGATTTTCAGCAATGATAGGTTTTCTGTCCGAATTGACAAGCTCATGGAAAACCGGTTTTCCAGCATGGAAGCGGAGACAGAATCAATCAGATGATAGAGTAAGAAACCTGGCCAGAAAGCGGAGTTCCGTTTCAGTTTGTCTTGATATAATGGTAATGTTTATGAATTATTATTCCTAAAAGGGAACTTTAATACAGGATGTCAATTCTTTAAATGCTTCTTTCCCTATGGATATCATACGGATGTCGCCTGAAGAAATGTGAATGCTTTTCCAGCAGAAAGACAGAACGGTGGAGAACCGGACAGCGGACAAGGGAGAGGTAATGCTGCGGATACCAGAAGATGCGATTTAAGCCGTCCGGTCATCTATGTAGCCTTCATATTTTTGTTGACAGCTGAAAAGCGTGATGATAGCTTCAAAAAAGGATTTGCCTGATTACGCAATGCAATGTCTACACCAGGAGGGGATTGATGGAAGACGCACTTAATGCTCAAATCGAGAAAGCGGGAATCATATCAATACTGAGGGGAATAGAATCAGAAGTAATACTGAAGGTGGCAGAAGCTCTTTATGAAGGCGGAATAGAATTCATGGAAGTCACCTTCGACCATAAAAGCGGAGACTTCGGAAAGACAGAAGATGCAATAAGGGCGCTCTGTGATGCATATGAAGGGAAAATGCACATCGGTGCAGGAACAGTCACGACAGTGGATCTTGTTCACAGGGCTCATGACGCCGGAGCCGAATTCATCATAAGTCCCGACACGAATGAAGAGGTAATCAGGGAGACAAAGAGACTCCGTCTTGTCAGCATCCCCGGAGCATTTACGGCAAGTGAAATCCTGAAGGCACACTATGCAGGAGCTGACTTTGTGAAGGTCTTTCCTGCAGGCTGTATTGCGCCGTCGTACATAAAGGCTCTGCGTGGTCCCATAGGGCATGTCAGGCTTATGGCTGTAGGCGGAATAGATGCCCGGAATGTCGGAGAGTATATCAAGGCCGGATGTGCTGGAGCCGGAGTCGGCGGGAAACTTGCAAATGCCGGGGCAATCGCCGATGGAAGATTTGACCTTCTGACGAAGGCGGCAGAAGACCTGATAAAGGCAGTAAGGGAGGCAAGATGCGGGTTATAACGTTCGGCGAAATCATGATGAGGTTGAATCCTGAAGGCTACAGGAGATTTGTACAGTCTGAC
>CAVBWE010000205.1:0-6569 GCA_963598715.1 Sphaerochaetaceae bacterium
ATGGACAACAGCGGAGAGGAGAGGGTGTCGAGAAGACCGCCTCACTATTGATTCTACTCCTCACTTTCATCCATCAGAGATTCCATTGAAACAATCATATTGTAGAGTGAAGGATTGAAGATACTCTCAGAGTACTCAACCGGTGTATTGTTTTCTCCCTCTGCAATACGTGAGGTAAACAGCAACGGACTGCCGACCTTTACATCAAGGACCTTTGATTCCACAAAGCCTGCACTCATGGCACTTATCTGTTCTTCTCCGACGGTAATGGTTATCCCGTAGTACAGTTTCAGTGCGGAGTAGAGGTTGGTAATCTGGCCGTTGTACTTTTCGAGGTCCGGACAGCATGTCACGGGGATGAAGCTGACCACGTAGCCGAAAACCGATCCGTTGACGAGCTTTACCCTCTGGAGTCTGTATACCTCCTCGTTCAGAGCGATACCAAGAGCCTCTGCAACATGTGCCGGAGCCTGGACGGTATCTATAACGGCACTCTGCGACTGGGTTTTGGGATTATCGACAAGGAATCTGCTTCCGATTGATACTTCCTTGAACAGATGTGATTTCTGGAGGCCGAAGGATGCGTCCTTTGCATCCTTCAGCGATACTCTCGTCCCCCGTCCCTGCCGGATTTCGACATGGCCGTCATCCTCCAGACGCTGCATTGCCTTGCGGATTGTCGTGCGGCTGCAGTCATACATTTCCATCAGCTTCTTCTCGGGAGGAAGAAATGTTCCCGGAAGGAGTTTTCCGGTTTCGATATCGTTTCTAACGGCATCATATACCGCAAGATATTTCGGCGTGAAATCATTCATGAGAAAAGTATAAGGCCATATTTTTCAAAAAGCAAACCAAATAAATACCTTAATCATTAAAGATTCCTGAAATGTCACGAAAAATTAATAAAAAATATTTCTTGACAGCTGGAAAAAGGTATCTATACTGGAATCAAAGGTATTAAAAAGGTTTTCAATTTAGATACCAATTGGAGATTACATGGCTTTACTTACCATTGAAATGAAGAGCAGGATTCTCGGTTGTCCGGAAACCGTCAAGGTTCTCCTTCCCGAATTTCTCGAGGCAGAGAAGAGAGGAGCCGGAGAGAAGATGAAGGTGCTCTGGCTTCTTCACGGAGCAAACGCGGGGCCGGACGACTGGCTTCTCGAGACAAATCTTGCGCGCTACGTCAAGGACAGGAACCTCATGGTTGTTCTTCCTTCTGCACTCAACAGCGATTATTCCAACTACAGCGTTTTTGCGAACGGCTTCAACTTCAGGGATTTCTTCCTCGAGGAGCTGATGCCGATGATGTATTCGTGGTTCCCGGCTTCCAGAAAGCGTGAGGACAATTATATTGCGGGATACTCGATGGGAGGAACCGGTGCTATGCAGTTCGGTTTTCTCAATCCCGAGCTCTTCGGCGGCATCGGAATCTTCTCGAGTGCCCCCAGGGATGTTGATGCCTTGAGATCCGTCAGGGACATGAAGTCCGAAGTATGGCGTATCGAGGGAAGAGACGGGAAGAGGTTCCCCGGGGTTTATCCTCCGGGATACAACAACAAGGAAATCAACATGATTGCGAAGTATCCGACAGTCGGGGATTTCCTTGATTCCCCCGAGAATACCTGGGACAGGTTCCTTGATGCCGTGAAGGGAGGAAGTCTGCCTCCGGTTCTGGTTTCAGTCGGATCCGCGGACCGCTGTCTGAAGAGAGTAGAGAGATTCAGGTCGCTGGCTGCTGAGGCCGGTGCAGAGAATATAACATTCGATGTGATTGACGGATATGCCCACGAGATAGCCGTTTGGGATATCGCAATCCAGCGGTTCCTGGATTTTTTCCAACTTTAGGAGGTTGAAATGAAGAAAGTAATGGTGTGGATGATGGTGGCTCTGCTCGCTGTCTGTTTTACAAGCTGCAGCAGGAAGACTGCTGACAATGCAGCTGCAGAAGTTTCCGCTTCTGCCGATACTTCAAAGGCTCAGAGCAAGACTGCTGCCAATGAGGTTGTAGTCGGTATTCCCGGTGAATACGGTGACCTTTCTCCGTTCGGAGGAAATTCACAGGGCAGAAGCTATGTGAAGTATACCCTTTGGGAGACTCTTGCTGTATTCAGCGAGTTCGGTCAGACATGGGATAACATGGACTGGGTCATGGCCAGAAACATCTCAATCGTCGATGATTTCACTACAGATATCGAGATTTATGACTACATCTATGATACGAACGGCAACCAGATCAAGGCTTCCGATGTCGTATGGAGCTATGAGCAGGCAGTGGCATGCGGAAAGTTCCCGAAGGTTACAAGCAACCTGAAGTCCATCGAGGCTCTCGATGACTATACGGTAAGAATGGTTCTCAACGGTGACGGTCTGGGAGACCTCGAGTACATGCTGAGCTATGTCGCAATAGCTTCGAAGGCATCATATGACGCTTCCTCCGACAAGATGGCAAACCATCCAGTTACGACAGGACCGTACATGGTCAGCGAGTCCGTTCCCGGTTCCCGCCTTGTCCTCGTAAAGAACGAAAACTACTGGCAGAAGGATGAAAGCAGGAAGGCATATACTTCCGCTCAGCCCGTCGACAAGATCACATACAACGTCATCAAGGAGACATCCCAGATGGCCATTGCTCTCGAAACCGGAGCTATCGACATCGCAACAAGCGTTGCTTCGAGCGAAATCGACCGCTTCATGGCCTCCAACGGCAGCGGAAAGGACGGTTACCTCGTGAACAATACATACGGCGGTCAGGCTGTCTGTCTCGATTTCAACTGCGACCCGCAGTCTCCTCTCTCGAACCAGCTTCTGCGCCAGGCTGTAAGCTATGCCATCGACAGGGAAGGTATTGTTGCGGCAGCTCTCCAGGGAAAGGGTGACACAATCGGAACTCCCGGAACAAGAGCAAGCTCTGACTACAATACAGCCTGGGATGACATCGACTATCCGTACAATCCCGAAAAGGCAAAGGAACTTCTCAAGGAAGCAGGATACAAGGAAGGCCAGCTGAAGCTCAGAATCATGACCGAGCAGACAGCAGAGCAGCCCGTGGTTGCACAGCTTATCCAGGCATATCTTTCGGAAGTGGGTATTGAAGCAGAGGTTCTCACATATGATAACGCACTCTTCAGTCAGTACCGCTATCAGCCGGATCAGTTCGACATGATGATCGGCATCATGGGAACAAGCGGTTATGTCGTCAGCGCATGGGACCTCCAGTTCAATTCGACGGGAACCCTCAGCGGCGGTGCGGCAGCATGCTTCGTAAAGGACGGAAAGCTGCAGGAACTCCTCGAAATTGCAAAGGGCAAGAACACTCACTCTGAAGAGACAGTCAATGCCTTTGCCGACTATCTGAGAGAGATGGATTACGGCCTCGGCCTCTATGTCAAGGCAAGCTACAGCGTTGCAAACAGCAAGGTCTCGAAGATTGTCTGTCATCCGTTCGGACACCTGATCACCAACGCCTGCACGTTTACGGAATAAGAAATAATGACAGGCTGCTCCGGCCATGATGTGCCGGAGGGGCCTGATAACTGAAGAAGGAAAGCGTATGCACAGATATATATTGAAGCGCCTCCTGTGGATGATTCCCATCATCCTTCTGGTGGCCGTCCTGATTTTCGTCATCATGGATTTCGTTCCCGGAGACCCGGTCTCCATCATGCTCGGCAGCTCCGCCACACAGGAGGAGATGGAGAGGGCCAGGGAGGAGATGGGCCTCAACCGTCCGTTCCTGGTGCGGCTCGGGGAGTATCTTTCAGACGCTTTCCTTCACTTCGATCTCGGAACATCGTACCAGACGTCGACTCCCGTCACGCAGGAGCTGATTGAACGTTTCCCGAGAACGCTGATTCTTTCCCTGATCAGCATGTTACTTGCGGTGGCTGTGGGGCTTCCGATTGGAATCTATGCTGCAATGCACCGCAATTCCGTTGCCGACAGACTTTCGATGCTTATTTCTCTTGTCGGTGTTTCCATGCCCAGCTTCTGGCTGGCACTCATGCTTGTTCTTCTTTTTGCTCTGAAACTGGGAATCCTTCCCGCATTCGGAGTGGGAGGAATCGCATATTACATTCTTCCGGCTCTTTCCAACTCCTTCGGGGGAATCGCCGGTGTCGCACGTCAGTCGAGATCGTCGGTGCTTGATGTGCTCCGTTCCGATTTCGTCACGACTGCAAGGGCAAAGGGACTCAGCGAAAGGCAGATTCTCCTCAAGCACATCCTGCCCAACTCCCTTATTCCAGTCGTAACCTATGTCGGATCGATCTTCGGTCGAATGCTTGGCGGAACACTTGTCATCGAACAGGTCTTCTCGCTTCCCGGAATCGGTAACTATATGATTCTTGCAATCAACAACCGCGATTATCCCGCAGTACAGGGATCTGTCATCTTCTGTGCAGTCACATTCAGCCTGATCATGCTCTGTGTCGACCTGCTCTATGCTGCAATAGACCCGCGTATAAAGGCGCAGTATGCAGGCGGGAAGAGGAGGTAGAAGATGGAAGAAATCAAGAAAAGGAAGCATTCAGCTTCGTCTGTCGTATTGAAGAGACTTCTTTCCGACAGGTCCACGGTAATCGGTCTGGTTATCCTTTCGCTGCTGATTCTCATGGCGGTATTCGCTCCGCTTGTCGCGCCTTATTCATATAAGAAAATCAATCCGGTAATCGCCTTCCAGGGACCGTCATGGGAGCATCCGTTCGGAACGGACGAACTCGGTCGTGATGTTCTCTCGAGAATAATATACGGTGCCAGATGGTCTCTTGCCGTCGGATTCCTATCGATGATAGTGAGTGCAGTCTGCGGCATGTTCCTCGGCTCTCTTGCAGGATACTGCGGAGGCAGAGTGGACAACATCATCATGAGATGCATGGACGTTCTCCAGTCCTTTCCGCAGCTTCTTCTTGCAATTGTCATTTCCGCAGCCCTCGGCTCGGGACTGGACAAGTGCGTCATAGCTCTCGGAGTCTCCGGTGTTCCCGTCTTCGCACGTCACATGAGGGCGTCGATCATGTCCATCAAGGGACTCGAATATGTGGAAGCCGCAGTGTCGATCGACTGCAGCGACAGCAGAATCATCACCCGCCACATCATTCCGAATGCGCTCAGTCCTATACTTGTCCAGGCTTCTCTCTCGATTGCAGCCTGCATACTTTCGGCAGCAGCTCTGAGCTTCATCGGCCTCGGCGTCCAGCCGCCTACACCGGAATGGGGAGCCATGCTTTCGGCAGGCAGAAACTACATCCGTGACTATCCTCACCTGGTTCTCTTCCCGGGACTCTTCATCATGATAACCGTTCTTTCCCTCAACATGGTCGGGGATGCGCTCCGAGACGCCATGGACCCGAGGCTTAAGGACTGAAAGGAGTAACAGACAATGAATGAACCATTGCTTAACATAGAAGATCTGAGAGTCACATACAGCTCGGGCAAAAAGACCGTTCATGCAGTCAACGGAGTCTCCCTCTCCCTCGGAAAGGGTGAGACGCTGGGGCTCGTTGGTGAGACCGGAGCCGGCAAGACTACGATAGCAAAGGCCATCCTCAGCATACTTCCGTCTCCTCAGGCGAAAATCCTGTCGGGAAGAATCGAGTTCCATGGAAAGAACCTTCTTGAAATGGACAGAAACGAGATCCGCCATGTCAGAGGCGGTCAGATTTCCATGATATTCCAGGACCCGATGACCTCTCTCAATCCCGTAATGAGGGTTGTCGACCAGATAGCGGAAGGAATCAGAGTCCATCAGAACGTTACGAAGAAGGAGTCGGAGGAACTGGCGGTGAAGATGCTCAACATGGTCGGAATATCGAGTGACCGTGCACGTGAGTATCCTCATCAGTTCTCCGGAGGCATGAAGCAGCGCGTAGTCATCGCCATGGCTCTCTCATGTGAGCCGGAGCTGCTTCTTGCTGATGAACCAACGACTGCTCTCGATGTCACCATCCAGGCGCAGGTGCTGGAACTGATTGGAAAGCTGAAGGAAGAATACAGCACCAGTCTTCTGATGATTACCCACGACCTCGGTGTTGTGGCGGAGGTATGTGACTATGTTGCCGTCATATATGCGGGAAGGATAGTGGAATACGGAACAAAGGAGGATGTCTTCGATCATCCGACTCATCCTTACACCATCGGACTCTTCAACTCCATTCCGGATATCAAGAAGGATACGGAGAGGCTCAGTCCGATCAACGGTCTTCCGCCTGATCCCACGAATCTTCCTTCCGGCTGCGCATTCTCGCCGCGCTGTCCGTTTGCATCTGAAAAATGCCGCTGTACCGAGCCGGTGCTTACGGCCGTAAATGAAAGCCGGAGCCATCTCTCGGCATGTCTCAAGGAGCTATGATATGTCAACACTGATAGAACTGCAGCATCTGAAGAAATACTTCAAAACTCCGAAGGGAACACTCCACGCGGTGGATGATGTCTCATTCTCCATTGAAGCGGGAAAGACTCTCGGCGTAGTCGGAGAGTCGGGGTGCGGAAAGAGCACGCTCGGCCGTACCATGATTCACCTGCTTGAAAGTACTGACGGTAAAATATACTTCGAAGGAAAGGATGTCACC
>CAVBWE010000206.1:0-465 GCA_963598715.1 Sphaerochaetaceae bacterium
AAGGGATAAGACCGAAGTTACGGGCTGTATAGTTCATAAAAACTTGAAACCTTTACTTGAAGGTGTTGATTATTCCTATCATGATGACGAAGCTTGTGATGGGTTTCAGAAGAGGAAGCTTTATCCTGGTGAGAATCTGGAAACCGTTCGCACCGTCGACCTTCGCAGCGTCTATATAGGAATCAGGGATGTTCTGAAGTCCGGTGAGGAAGAGGATGATGTTGTATCCGACACCCTTCCACACGCTGAAGAGGATGATGGAGAAGAGCGCTGTCTTCTCTCCGTAAATCCACTGCAGGGGCTCGAAACCGAAGAATGTGAGAATCTGGTTGAGGGGACCGACATCAGGATCATAGAACCAGATCCAGATGAGCGATGATGCGACAACAGGCACGACTACCGGAGCAAAATACGACGAGCGCAGGTACTTCCTGAAAGGAATCTTCGTGTCGAGCATGAGTGCGA
>CAVBWE010000206.1:475-4854 GCA_963598715.1 Sphaerochaetaceae bacterium
GTGCGATGATAAGCGCAAGGCCCGTGTCGAACACAAGCTTGCCGAATGCGAAGTAGACAGTGTTCCTCAGAGACTTCCAGAAGTACTCGTCCCTGAATACATAACTGTAGTTGTCCACACCGTTGAATGTGCCGTAGCCCCTGGATGTGTTGAAGTTGGTAAAGCTGTAACAGACGACCTGCACGACAGGGACGATGAACAGCATTACAATCGAAATGATGACGGGAATAAGAAGAACGGCAGCAGTTGCAACCTGGTCTCTGTAGTAGAGCTTCCTGCCGATTTTCATCCTCATTTCCTTCTGTCCGTTTTTCATAGTTACTCCTCAGAAGCCGCCGACCGTCACGGCATCGGGTATTATTCTTATTTCAGTTTCACCGTTTATCATCTGAAAGGGATTTCCGTCGATGATGACATGTGCCTTGTCGGAAAGTCCTCTGAAAACAAGCCTGTCGGTCTCGTCGAAGACAATCTGCTTCGACTCCGTAAGTCCCCTGTAGTTCCAGGATGAAGAATCGGAAGTGATCATCACCCTGTCGGTAAAGGTCACAGCGCCCGGATGTTCCAGGCCGCAGGCAGAAAGGAGGCCGCCGAATACGGCACGGCCCGAAATTCTGTCCTGCCAGAGTGTCGAGATGTATATTCCTTCGACAGAGCTGTAATCAGACTCAATCCTCTTTCCGTTGACAGAGAACTCAAAGTCAGGGGAAAGGATATCTCCCGAAGGAGTCTCCTCTTCGCTCCTGCCGTCATTTTCCATGACAGAGGCACTGAGCGACGCAAGGCGCCCGTCCACTGTTCCGAGGAACGTGTTTCCGATGACGACATCATTGAAGCCGCAGCCGAGAACCCTGCCTCCGCTTGTTACTTCAACAGCATCAATCCTTCCCGTTTTCGTCAGGGCATCACGTCCGAGGCCGCAGCGGACTATCGGGCCGACATTGGCCGTTCCCGCAGGATAGCCGACAACGATGATGTCACCGCGGCCTTTCTTTATGAGAGTGGAAGCCACATAGCTTGCAGTCCCGTCGCCGCCGATGGTGACGACAGCATCAGTCCCGAGAGAAATCAGATTCTCCACTGTCTCCTCTATTCTCCCGACATACGACTTCTCCGAGAGCGGAGGAAGAGCGACGATTTCCGTCTCCACCCCCTCAACGGCAGCGCCGTACGGAACATAGAGTACGGAGAATGAAGAGAGAATGTCCGACAGTGCCCTGTCTTCTCTGATTCTTCCGTACGGGAAATTGGGATTGGCTACAACGGCTCCTTTCATCTCAGAGGTCACTCCCGAGAAGAATCTTGAATGCCTTTCCGTTTTTCAGAAGGTCGAATGCCTTCTGTCCTTCCTCGAACGGAAGACGATGAGTGATGAGCTTTCTGTAGAGGGCAGGATCAGCCTTGATCATCTCGAAGGCCTTTCTGAACTGTCTCAGTCCGAATCCGCTGCAGCCCTTTACGGAAATCTCCGAATAGTGGACAGCTGAAGCATCGACCGAGAGACTTACTCCACCCGGAAGTCCGCTGAACACCAGGAGGTTACCGCCTTCCCTGATAAGAGGCATATACTGCGGAACAAGGTCCGGAATATTGACTGCGATCACGACGTTGTCGAATTCGCCCTTCTTCACGCTGTCGAACTCTCTTGTCCTTATGCCGAAGCTCTCCAGCTGTTCCCTTCTTTCCCTTGAGGGTTCAACTACTGCAACATCAATACCGGTCTGCATGTAGTAGAGGGCAAAGAGAGCGCCCATCGGACCGCCGCCGACAACAAGTACGCTGCTGTAGCCGGGAATCGTCTCAAGTCTCTCGACGCCGTTGATCACACAGCTGAGGGGCTCTGTCAGTGCGTATACGTCATACTCTGAAGTATCCTTTACTGGAGGAAGCGGAAAGAGTCCGTCCTCATAGCCGAGAGGTACGCCGATGTACTCTGCAAAGGCACCGCCTTCAAGGTAGTGCTTGCTGCGGCAGAGGTCGCCTTTTCCTGCCCTGCAGAAATCACACTCGCCGCATTCGTAGTACGGGGCAGCGACAACCCATGTTCCCTCTTCGAGGCCGAAACCTTCTGCAGTCCTGTAAATCTGGCCGTAGAGCTCATGTCCGAGAATCGTAGGCGGTCTGAAATACTTATGTCCCTTGTAAACGGCTTTCACATCCGTTCCGCAGATACCGCTTGCCTTTACCTTAATCCACACGGGATATGTAGGATCCGGTGCATTACCCGGTTCGACTACTCCGAGTTCCTTATAAATCAGACACTTCATTTCATGCCTCCTCAACTGTTTTCATCAGTTCTCCTGCTGTCTCCTCATCTGTTATGAGATGGGTAATCAGCCTGAGCTTTGCTGCTGTTCTTATAGCCTCGATCTTGTCGCTTCCGCCGGAGAGACAGATTATCTTCCTGACCTTTGTGAGGTCCTCCTCCGGAATGACAAGCACTTTGCTTTCATCTTCTTCTATATATCCTCTGTCGTTGAAGAAACGGCCGAGGATATCACCTCTGGGGGCTTTTGAGGAAAGTTCACCGAGCCACTGCTGCGAAACACCGTCCTTCGGAAAACGTGCTGTCGGGTACGGCCCCAGCCCCACGACTGCAACATCAAGGTTCTTCCATGAGGCTGCAAGCTCCGCATAGGGCCCGTTCCCGCCTTCACTTCCGTTGTAGAAGAGAGAGGAAGCCTTGATCTTGTCGGAGAACATCCCGACAAGGACATTCACCTGATAATGCGGTTCGTGGTACCCGATGCTGCCGACAAGGGGAACGACCTTCCTTTCCTCTCCCTTTCCGGTCTCCTCCATCTTCATGATGGTCCTGTAGAGGGTTTCACCCCACCCCAGGCCTATGCTGCGTGCGCCCTGGATTTCACGCACCAGGACGGAAGCGGCATACGATGAGATATCATCAATGCAGTTCTTTCTGTCGACTCTCTGATTCTTTCCTGCGGGAGCGATGAACACCCTTTCGAGTCCCAGCTTCTCCCTCAGCTTCTCTGCCCTGCAGGCAGTGCTGCTGACTGGATTGACCTTTATTTCAACTATCCCTTCCGCTATCGCCTTAGCCAGTGCACGGGATACCTGCGGCCTCGAAATCCCGATCCGTCGGGATATCTCCTCCTGTGTCAGGTTCTCCTCGTAGTACATCACTGCTATGCGGTACAGCTTCTCGAGACAGTCATCCTTCATCTGAGAACACCGTCCAGGGATTCGATTGTTGCCTTCGGGTCACTGCTCTGGAAGATGTTTCTTCCGAATGCCAGTCCCCTGCATCCCTTCGAGACAACTTCGCTGACGACAGACTTTATATCCTGATCCTTCGGTCCTCCTGCAAGGATTACAGGAACCGGACAGTTGGATGTTACCCTGTCGAAGTCCGCACAGTAGAATGCCTTGATACAGTCAGCTCCGATTTCGGCAGCAATGCGTGCTCCGCAGCTGATAAGTCCTGTGTCGTTGTTCTTTTCCCAGTCATTTGCAAGAACTTCTGCGATGACAGGGATACCGTAGTTATGGAAGTCCCCGCATACTCTGGCCAGCTCCACCTGGCTCTCGATATCTTCATTTCCGCCGACAGCGAACATGACAAGCACGGCGTCAGCGCCGAGACGTGCGGCATCAATGCCGGATAATATCTGTCTGTGACATGTGCTGAATCCGGTACCGAGGATTGTTCCTCCGACAGAAGACCTGATGACCAGAGCCTTGTTTCCGAGTGCTGCTGCCGGCATCCTGTTCACCATACCCGGATTGAGGATGAAACCGTCAATCGGAGAAGTGCCGAGTGAATCCACAAGGGAGGATGTATCTTCAAGTCCTTCCGTTACTCCGTAAATCTGCGGATGATCGAAAGCTGCCAGAAACAGTTTGCCCTTATTGCCGAAAAGCCTTTCCATTCTTCTTTCAATTCCAGTCATATGGTCTCCTCTTAACCTGAACATTTGTTCATTTCAGATTGCATTAATCTTGCTGTCATATCCAATTTAAACCATATATTTCATTTGTCAACGAATATTTTCTTATCTATTTGCTATTTAACAGCCATTTAACACCATCGGTTACTGTCAGAACCGAAATGAACATTTGTTCAACATATTCTCTGTTTCAATTCTCAGGAAGAGCCCTCAAACAAAGAAAGAGACCCCGCCATGAGACGGGAAAAAGGAACACGGCAATATTATGCCGGCTCTCATCAGAACAGCGGAAAACCGGTTCCAGGATTCCCCGGGAACCTTCGTAATACCGCATCTCAAGCAGATTTTACCGAAGAAAATTATCCAGTCTTGCTGCCAGACTTCTCCCATCCCGGCTGATGTTTCTCTGCTTACGGATCAGCCTTCGGTATGTGCGTTGTCTCCTTACCCTCTGACGCTCTTTCCATG
>CAVBWE010000207.1:0-3531 GCA_963598715.1 Sphaerochaetaceae bacterium
GCGTATATGCATAGCACGTGCACTTGCTCTAAATCCGGACTTCATCCTCTGCGATGAGCCTGTTTCCGCACTTGACGTTTCAATCCAGGCGCAGATAATCAACCTTCTCAAGGATCTGCAGCGTCAGTTCGGTCTGACATATCTCTTCATTTCCCATGACCTTTCGGTTGTCGAGCACATCTCTGATACTGTCGGAGTAATGTATCTGGGCAACATGGTTGAATATGCTCCGACGGACAAGCTCTTTTCGAAGCCTCTTCATCCGTACACCGAAGCACTCTTCTCGGCCATTCCTGTTCCAGATCCGGATTTTCATATGGACAGAATCATCCTTGAGGGCTCGATCCCGTCGCCTGCCAATCCGCCAAAGGGATGCAAGTTCCACACACGCTGCCGCAAGTGCATGGAAGTCTGCAAGTATGTCTCTCCGGAGTTCAAGGAGCTTGAAGAGGAGCACTACTGCGCTTGTCACCTCTACAACACTGAAGAGGAAACGAGAATCTGCAATGAGCTTATGAAGGCGGCCAAGGAACAGGAAGCAAAGGATGCTGCCGAGCAGGAAGCAAAGAAGAAGAAATAATGTTTTCTGAAAAGAGAAAGAAGAAAAAGGAAGAATACGAGGACGACGGCAGAAGCTACGCAGACATGAATGTCGAAGGCATGCCGTGGTACCGTCCGAAGCAGCCGTCGGACAGGCCGGAAGGCCAGAAGAACGAGATGAGTGGGGAGGATTACAAGGCCTTCATGTGTGGAGCGCTCAAGGCGGCAATCCTCATTGCCGCTGTCTTTGCCGGCGGTTACTTCATCTTCATTCTTTTTCTTGACAAGATAGTTTTTGGAAATTGAGGGAGCATGTCTCCCTCTTTTGCATATAAGAGGTAAAGATGTAAGGGACGAAAGCCCCAGAGTATCCTGAACTCCATCGGAAAGCGCCGTTTCTACTATGCGGAGAGGGCGAAGGCGACTGCTTTATGCGGGATTCTGTCCTTAAAGAGGTATTGATTACCTCACTCTCTGCTCCCTTTTTTTTAACCGAGGAAGAAGGAATCTACATGAGAAGCGAAAAGGCCTTCTCATAGTCCTCTCTTGTCACAGCCAGGGAGAGTGCGGCTTTGCATGTGCTTGCTCCCCTTATTCCTTTTACATATGCAAGGGCATGTTTTCTCATGCCGTGAGATGCTGTCCTTTCCCCATAGTATTTAACCATAAGATCATAGTGCTCGAGTGCAGTCTTAACCTTCTCCTCGACTGTGGGTAGCAGGTAGGAACCTGTGGAGAGATACTCCCTTACTTCACGGAAGATGAAGGGGTTTCCTATCGAGCCGCGGGCGAACATGACACCGGTCATTCCATATTTTTCAATGGCTTCGACAGCATCTTCCGGTGTAAAGATGTCCCCCGAGGCGTAAAGTAAGACGTTTTGTCCCCTGAATTCCTTCGAGAGGATTCCGAAAGCCTCCTTCCTGGCTTTTCCTTCATAGCCCTGGGCTCGTGTGCGAGCATGCAGCGTGAGGGCGTCGGCACCGTTATCGACGGCGATGTGCGCAAACTCCAGGTAGTTTATACTCTCGTTGTCCCATCCCAGTCTGAACTTCACTGATACCGGAATACCGAGACTGTCCTTGAGTGTCCTTACGATTTCACCCATTTTTTCGGGCTCTCTCATGAGAGCGCTTCCCGCTCCAGTCTTCACGACCTTCGGTACCGGACAGCCGCAGTTTATGTCTATACTGTCGATTCCACTTTCCCTGAGTATGGGGAGAGCTCTCTCGACAGGGTCTTTTGACGGAGCAAAGAGCTGGACGGTGAGTTTTTTCTCTCCGTCGTATCTGTCCATCAGAAGGATTGTCTTTTCGCCTTCTCTCGCCAGCCCTTCGGCGCTTACCATCTCCGTAACGGCACAGTCGGAACCGTAGTGTGAGCATATCTCACGGAAAGCCCTGTCCGTGTAACCGGCGAGAGGCGCAAGTATGAGGCTGTCGTTTCTGTCCATAGAGAGAAGGATAACAGAGCAGGGGAAAAGAGACCAGATAGCCATCCCATTTTCCCTCTTGTGATTGATAATCCCTTCAATTCCGTGGTAAGTTTTTAACCATGAAGAAAAAGCAGATAGTGCACGATGATGAGAGTGCTTATGTATATGCTATAAAAAATCCCTCGTACAATGACATATGTCTTGGAGCGTGGGACAGTGTAATATATGCGGGAACACCCGTCGTCTACGATACGAAGTTCGGCCTTGATCTCGGCATTGTCGTCGGGCCGGCTCCCATGATGAGAAACGGCTATAATCCCGGAAGTACAGATCCTTCGGGAGCATGCCTCTCTTTCGGTGCGTCGGATGGCGTGGGGTGTGAGGGCAGCGAGAACGAGCATCAGTGCCTTTCATGCTTCGGCTGTCAGAGCGGACGTGAACCCGTAAAAAGCAAGGTTGACGGTGATGTTCTCTGGATCGATCATCTTGCAACGCCTTCCGAAATGGCCAAATACGAGGAAAACAAGCGCGGCGAGGATACCGCTCTCGAAGTCTGCCGCGAGAAGATTGTAAAGCATAAGCTCAACATGAAGCTCATTTCGGCACATTTTCTTTTAGGGGAAAGCAAGGTGATCTTCTTCTTCACCAGTGAGGAGAGAGTGGACTTCAGGGAACTCGTGAAGGATCTCGTTTCCGTATTCAGAATGCGCATAGAACTCAGACAGGTCGGAGTCAGGGATGAAGCGAGACTCGTGGGCGGACTTTCCGTCTGCGGCAGAGACTACTGCTGTCATGCAATGAACAGGGAGATGGAACCTGTCACGATAAAGATGGCGAAAGAGCAGAATCTCTCTCTCAACTCCACCAAGATAAGCGGCCCGTGCGGACGTCTTCTGTGCTGCCTTGCATATGAATATGACTACTACATGGAGGAGAAGGCGGGTGCACCGCCCGAGGGTACAAAACTTAAGATTGATCACGATATATGGCGTGTCAGCGAAGTGAACATTCTTTCCCGTAAGCTTACATGCTTCACTCTCGACGGCAGACAGATATTCATACCTTTCGATGAAGTCTACTTTGACGGTGAAACCGGATTCTGGGAAGTCTACCAGGACTATCAGGACGAACTTTTCAGCGAGGACTGAATCCACTTTCATGATGCACTCTGTGGCTGTAGGATGATCCGGATTGACAATACCGATGAATGGTGTAAGGCTGCATTCGGAGCATCACGCATGTCTCATGGAGCTTTAAATGTATCCAGCTATATCCTTCAATGCGTCGAATGATGAACTATATAGAAGGCAAGGTGGAAAACTTGTTAAGGCTCCTTTCTATGGACTGACCAGCTACTATATTTTTCAAGAAGCAGGGTTGATCAGAAAGGCCTAATTACCATCCTCATTACGTGCTCAGGCATAAAGACTGTGGGACTGAAGTTTTTCTTAAGAGCAGACCTCTGTATTCATTAAGCCTGCCACAGAAGAATATCATTTCTGCAATTTCTTTTAAGAAAGTGAAATATTTCTGTTGACCCAATCATTACTTTATGA
>CAVBWE010000208.1:0-3498 GCA_963598715.1 Sphaerochaetaceae bacterium
ATACCGTGTTTCTGGTGGAATTATGCGCCATGAGCTCCTTCGTCACACAACGGCCGGCGACATAAAGATTCGCAATGCCTTCCGGCACTATCATACCGTAGGGAAGGCCGTAGAACCCCGGATCCTGGATCCTTGTCGAGGGCACTTTCTCCACCATATCCTGGAAACCGTAAAGACCTATCTCGTCATCGAACCTGGAGGCTCGAGAGACTTCCTTTTCCGTGAGCATCTTCCTGCAGACAACAATCCTGGAGGATCTGATGCCGAGCTGCAGCGCTTCCCAGATGAGATGACAGTTCTCGAATCCGGGGAGGTCTTTTCTCAGAGCCTGGACAAACCGGACAATCTTGATGCGTTCCGACATCTCGGCAACCGTGAGATTTTCTGCGGAACTGGCATCAATCATCGGTCCCTTGGAATTGTTGATGGACGTTGCCTCCCCCGGGGAGAATGACATAAGAGTGGTGAATGAACGGATATCAAGTTTACAGAGATTCGGACAGCGTTCCGGATTCAGTGTATGCCTGAGCCTGTATTTCTGCAGGTAACCCTCACTGTCATCCTTTATGGAAATCTTCTGGAAGACATCCCCGGCCTCTCTCAGCGTCTTTTCAAAATCTATTCCGCCCAGTCCGAAGGGAAGACTTGTAGGTCCGCCGCAGACCTGGTCATATATATTCCAGTTACCGGTAATGCCGGCACCGGCCTTTGCAGCAATATCTGCATCTCCCGTACAGTCAATATATGCCTTTGCCTTTACCGCATACCTGGAATCCTTGTTCTCAATAATGGCATATGCGATTGCATCTCCATTCTTGACAACATCGACAAGCATGGTCTGAAGGAGGGTCTTCACGCCATACTCCTCAAGCATCATGCACAGTACGCCCTTCACTCCTTCCCTGTTCGGATATGCAAGAAAGGGATCGGCATGAGCGCTGTTGGGAGTCGGGATCTGTTCGAATGCAACTCCTTCGGAGATGCATCTCTGATAGAATTCGTAGGGAAGTCCTCCCACTATCCTGACAGCCTTATCCGGATCGGTACACGTGTTATAGAAACTGAACAGGCAGTTTCCTCCGTTTCCGAGAGTACCGGTCGGTACCGGAAGCTTTTCAACCAGCAGAACACTGGCACCGGACTTTGCAGCAGCCATGGCGGCTATGCAGCCTGCCGTTCCTGCTCCTGCGACAAATACGTCAGTCTCGATAACAGGAATATTTTTCTGAGGCTCCTGATAATATTGCATGCCGTAATCTCCTTATCGATAAAATCATCTTTATACTAAGAGAATTCTAAAAGCCGTTTCTGACGGCAAACAATACAAACAAACATGAAATTTCACACACGTTTTTTTGTATTCCTGAAAGTGCGGAAAGAGTGATGGCAGAGCCGGAAAAAACGGAAGCATTCCTGACGGAAAATATGAATCAGCGCTAAAGTCTCATCCGTTTTTTTGCATAAGCGCAGACGTTCCCGCTTTACTTGTCCTTTTTTTGTCGGATAATCATAAACGGAGATTCAAGGTAATGATCTACATTTATGTTGACGCAAACTACATGGATACATACAGCTGGATTCAGCGCTATCAGATTATAAGGCAGACATTCAGAAGCCGGCGTATCCCATACCGCAACGTATCGTCAATATCGGAAATACCGGAAGATGACCCCAATGCAATGGTAATCATACGCAGTGCCACGAAAAGCTTTCTGACGGAAGCTGTCATCGAAGCAAACGAAAAGGGTGTTTATCCTGTTCTCCTGGCCAATATTCCTGCCTATTCGGGGCTTCACTGCAGCTCCATCGGTTCCGATATGAGGGATGACACGCTGAGTGCCATTGAATTCCTGAGGTCCATAAAATGTCAGTCAATAGCATTCTTCGGTGTCAACCCCTCCCCTTACAGCGATCAGTACAGGGCTTCCATATTCGAAGCCGAAATGAAAAGTGCCGACGATATCTATCATATGGATAAATCATACAGCGATGCCTTCCAGTCATTTCTCCGGAATGCAGATAAATACGACGGAGTAATCGTGGGCAATGTGGCGACGGCTGTTGCGCTCATAAACGACATGAAAAGGCACGGATACACGAAAAAGACCCTTCCCAGGATAATCGCTTTCGGACACCTGGGTCTTATCAGATACTATTCACCGAGCATCAGCACGATAAGCGACGACATCGAGAATATAGGAGACATCATCCTTAATCTCTACAGTTTCCTTAATAAGTGCGGTACAAAGATAAAGGTTCATATTGCAACCAACCGTATCATCTTCTCAAGGGAAACCACAAACTTTGCAGAGCCGCCGTCTCTGCGCTGCTATGCAAGATACTCTGAGCCTCTGAAGTACAACAGCTATCTTGACAGCCCTGAAATTGCAGAGGTCCGTCTTGTCGAGAGGATGCTGCAGCAGGTTGATGAAATCGATATGGAAATACTGTACGGAATCCTTCAGAAAAAGACATACGAGAACATCTCGGAGGAACTGAACCTGAGTCTGAATTCCGTGAACTACAGGATAAGGAACATAAAGGAAATCCTTAGGATTGATGCAGTTACGGAACTGAGGGAAATGCTGGAAAGATATCTCCTGGACTGAATGAATGCCCTATGAAAGGCTAAAGAGCTTCATTGACGTGACACACTGCTTTCTGATATCTGCCGAGGCCATCCTGATAAGTCTCCGGACTGCCGGACGAATCTGTCCATAATGCCTGAAGCTGCTGTCTCAGGGGTATTCATTTGCATTCACTTCAGATGATATTTCTGGAAAAACCTACAAAAAAAGGAGGCCGGGATTCATCTGGCCACTCTTGCAAAGTCTAAAGATTGAGTAGCCGACCAGCAGAGTGACTTTAACCCGATTCATGGTAATTCGCAACAGTCCCGGGCGTTTATAATCAGGGCCTTACCTGAGTTTCCCGCTCTCCTGAGGGCGCATGGCCGGGTAATCAGAAATTACGTGAGGCGGACATTCAACGCTTAGCGCCACATACCCGAGGAACTGAAGAAGTTTCAGACCAGGGCCGAAGCGTCCTGAATCCTCTGCGTCTCTTTCCTCTGTCGGATTTAAATCCGTACTGCATTGCAATTCCGAGTTCTTCTCTGTTCATTGCCAGCCATCATCAGGAACTGATATGCATGCGTCCCAGTCGGAAAAAAGGAAATATCGACATTCTTTGCTCCGGCAGCAATACTGTTGTCGATGATATCGGCTGCAGCAGCTTCCGGAGAATAACCGATTGCCCTTGCCGATTCCATCAATGCTGGTAAATAGGGTGGCAATTCAATTGTCTGCATCTTTAATCCTGCCTGAGACTGCCTTTAAGCATCAGAACAATATAAAAAACAGACTTTTTATTCGTCCTGCTGCTTTCTCATTGAATTTTATTTCACTGAATTTGCATTCACTGAAAATGTGTTTGGCAATATGAAAATGGAGAAAATTATATTCGGAATTCCAGAATTTTATAGGAATTCCATAGTCT
>CAVBWE010000209.1:0-3074 GCA_963598715.1 Sphaerochaetaceae bacterium
ATACACATCCGATATAACATCCATCATCAACAAGGTCACAACCTATGCCGATGAGATGGAGACGAAGTTCATCACAGGTGCGCTCGAACTCAACGAAAAGACATTCGCAGAGTATCAGGCACAGCTCAGGTCCTTCGGCCTCGAGGATGCAGTAGCCATCTATCAGACGGCTTATGAAAACTACCTGGCAAAATAAGCCGGCCAGGATTCAACTGACAGGGCAGCATGTGCTGTCCTGTCACTATTACACCGACAAAGAGGCTGATAATGAATAATATGGAAAAACTGATTTCCCTGCTTGATACGGAATACCCTTCTCTGAAGGAGATGGGAGAATTAAGCGGAGAAAAGCTCATCGGATATTACCGGAACAGGAAGAATCCTGTTTATCTATTTTCAATCGAAGATGCACAAAAACTCCGTGACGATGAAATAATCGCCGATGCGGAGAAGGTGATGGAGCATGATATATTCGGTCACAGGTTCAACGGACCCATTGACTGGATGTTCAATCCGACGACAGAGACAAGCCGGGACAACGAATGGAGCTGGTCGCTTTTCCGTACTATCTATTGGCAGCCGCTTGCAAGGGCCTATGCCCTTACGGGGGACGAGAAGTATACAAGGGAATTCCTTGCTCAGCTGCACTCGTTCCGCGCCGCATGGCCGGCAGACGAATTCATAAAGGACACGACGTTTGTTCCCAAGCAGCCATTCCCGGGAACTGCATGGAGAACGATCGAGACGGGAATCAGGGTATATACGACCTGGCTTCCGTGCTTCGAGATCTTCCGCCACTCGCCTGTGTGGAGTGAAGACGACCTTGCTTCGTTCCTTCTTGGAATCAGGGACCATGCACTCTTCCTGATGGGGCATTATTCCAACCATGACCGCTCTTCCAACTGGCTGAGCATGGAAACTTCCGCACTTCTGCAGATTGCCGTCATGTTCCCGGAATTCCGTGAATCCGGAGAGTGGCTGAAGACAGCATACGGCAGGGTGATGCATGAAGTGAGATACTGCTTCAGTGACAATGGCGTTCATATGGAGAAGACTCCGATTTATCATCAGGTCGCATCGATTGCATTCTGCCAGGCTCTCGTGATTTGCCGCAGAAACGGGCTTTATGTTCCTGACTATGCATGGGAAACGATACGCCGCAGTGCACGCTATATCGTATCCCTGATCAAACCGGACTGGTCAACTCCGATGATAGGTGATGCTGACAGAACGGACCTTACGACAAGAAAAGCCGATACTTCGCTTTACGAGGGAATGAATCTTTCATTCTTCCCTGACGGCCTCAATGAACTGAGAGAGTACATGAAGTGGATGTACCTTCTCTTCGGAGATGAATGCTTCAGATACATGTATACGCTCGGTAAGGAAGGACAGGCTCCCGAAGAGAAGGACTACAGGTATGGCGAAGAGGGCATCTACGTCATGCGTTCCGGCTGGAAGGAAGACAGCGACTATGTGCTTACCCATTCGACACAGCTTGAAAGAGGGGAGAGAAGTACCCATTCCCACAATGACAGCATGCATGCGGAGGTAACGCTCAAGGGTGAAGACATACTCGTGGACAGCGGACGCTACATCTACCGTTCTTCCGTATGGAAGGACTGGAGAGCGTATTTTGTCTCCTCGCTGGCTCATAATACGCTTTACGTCGATGACCATGAGATGGGGGCAATCCCCGGCGTTGACAGGGTCAGGGGCGTAAGGGCTCTCTGCCATTTCTTCGGTACTCAGGGAGGATGCAAGGTCATTGACCTGAGTCATAACGGATATGCATATCTTGCGGATCCTGTCTTCCACAGGAGAAAGTTCGTGCTTCTTCCTTCGTCTTCTGTCATACTCGTTGATTATGTCGACGGGATGGGACAGCTCTGTCATGACTTCCGCCTCATGTACAATTTCAATACGAAGGACGTTACCCTCTCCGGCAATCATGTCCGCTACATATCACGCCACAGCATGGCATTCACCCTTGATTTCCTGTCGGATGCATCCTTCTCTTCATCACTTTCCTGCGGGAGTGAGGACCCGAAGGGTGGCTGGATAAGCTATGGCTATCCTGTCAGGGAGCCGATCGGACAGGTGGCATTCCGCTATGACGGAAAAGCTCCGTTCATGGCAGTTACCCTCATAAAGGCAGAAGGGGATGAAACGGAAGCAAGGCTTGAAAACGGTACCGTTACCGTAACAGGCCCCGACGGCGTCAGGAAAATCACACGTGAAGGAGTTGTAAAACTATGAGATTCGGTCTCTGTATGGATATAAGAAACGTGAAGACGGCCGAGAAATGCGGCTTTGACTACGTTGACGGCAAGCTCAGTCAGATAGCTTCATTTTCCGATGAGGAATTCGATGATGTTCTTTCCCTCATGAAGACATCCTCCCTCAGGATGGAAAGAGCGTCCCTTCTCTTTCCCAAGACGATGGAGCTTATCGGAAGCGGCTATGATGAGAAGGCGGTGACTTCATACCTCGAGAAGGCATTTGAAAGGATGAATGCACTTTCCTGTCCTCTTGTGGTCTTCGGAAGCGGAAAGAGCAGGATGCTTCCTCCTTCCATGAAATGGACGGACGGCTTTCTTTCTCTTGTGAAGGTGACACAGCTTACGGCTGACATTGCATCCGGATACGGTATCGATATAGCAATCGAGACGCTCAACAGGAGTGAAACCAATATGATAAACACCCTTACCGAGGGTGCGGCACTCGAGGCTGTAGTCCACAGAAGCAACGTCGGGCTTCTTGCAGATGCATATCACATGAGGAAAGAGGGCGAGGATATGAGTAAGATCATATCGTGTTCTCCCCTTATGCATACTCATATTGCACTCAGGGAGGACAGGGCATATCCGACAGAGATGTGTGATGAAGTGGAAGAGTTCTTTGATGTTCTGAAAAAGGCCGGCTATGACGGTACCATGAGCATCGAGGGAAAGAGCGGGAACACGGAAGAGGACAGCGTGAAGTCCCTGAAGGTTCTCAGGGAATATGACAGGAGATAACAATGGATAAGGTAAGAATCGGAATAATAGGCTTCGGCCATATGGGACAGCAGC
>CAVBWE010000210.1:0-2732 GCA_963598715.1 Sphaerochaetaceae bacterium
ATATCTCCCTTTCCGCCACAGAGATTGAATGTAACCGTGAAGCCTGCCTCTTCCGGACTATTATTGCAGGATATGAACAGAAGCACTGAAAGCAGTGCCATCATCAGAAGTACAGCTGGAGTTTTTTTCATGATTTGTCTTTCCGTAAATTACCGGTTTAAGGATAACCATGGAATTGTTCTTTTCGCAACAATTTTAACTTATTGCAGGATAATCTGCCTGGAGAGGCGGCTGCGGCGGGGCGCATGAGAATAACTCACGGTCTGACAGGTCCCGGCTTGAAGAATCGGAAAAGGATGCCTTAAATGGTGATTGTCTGGACTGGAACGGCATTCTGCAGGCAGACATTTGATTTCTGATGGCCTCCGGGGTGTATTTGCAAGAACATCATGCTGTGCTAACATGTATGAAGAGGAGAACTTCATAATGCATAAAACAGTTATCACATTATTGCTTATTGTCGCAGTATTCTGCGTTTCATGCAGTCCCGAAAGCAAGGATACGGCCCCTGCCCCGACTGCCGAGAACTTCCTGAAGATGTATTTCACATGCACACGGGCCAACGATATTTCTTCCAAAATAGAAAAAGATCTTGGAAAAGACGGACAGAATAAGTTTACGCTGGAGACCATTGATAAAGAAAAGATCTGTTCCGACCTTACTGCATGTCTCACAACCAGTTCTTCAAAAAACCTGAAAAAAAGATTCTGTGTCACTTCTGTTACGGAAGCCGGCGGCACATTCATCAGTGAAGCTGATGTAAGCAATATTTCCTTCACTTTCAAGTACTATGAAGAAGCCCAGAAGACTCAGGATGGAGAATTTGTCAGGGAACAGGGTGCTGAGGAAAAGACCGGGTACATCAGATTTTCATACAAGAAGACAGTGGCAAACAGCACAATCTCCGTAACGGATTTTGCCTGCAACTTTGAAGTCGCAACCAGAGACGCGTACTTCAACAGCCTTCCTGACGTGTCAAAGTCTGATATGGTAAAAGCCGGAGATTTCTCAGTTGTCTTTAAGGACGCAGAGATTACAGGATTGTCCATGAACGGTGTTGCGCTCAGTGATGAAGAGGTCAAAAAGGCCGCTCCGCAAATGGGAATGTAATGAATCCGGTCCGGAGGTTTTTCAGGCAGTCGTGAGACTGCCTGAACAGATGACTTATCCGGCAAAGCCTCCGGAATAAGCGTTAAGTAACTTTCCTGTTCCCTTCCGCGGGTCCGGATATCTGAACGGAAGGGAACAAAGTTCTTTTATCTCTGTTCGGATAATGTTTCCCCGGGAAGGTGCCATACTTCGGATAGGGATGACACCTGGATCGTAATTCAGATGTCATGGACGGCAGTTATGGCGATACCCGGGTAGCGGAGTGAGTGATATGACGAGAGAGGAATACAGGAAGGCAGCGCATTACTGGACAGAAAGGGAATATAAGGCAATGCCTGAGGAGAAGCTCAAATCCGTTGTCCTGGAATTCCTTTCCGAGAAGTGCGTCTGTGCTCTGGCGACAGGATATGGCGGTTTTGTGCGCTGTACTCCGCTTGAATACAGCTTTCATGACGGATTGTTCTGGATTTTCACGGAAGGCGGCGAGAAGTTTACCGGGCTCGGAGAGAACAGCTTTGTCAGCATTGCGGTATTTGACGGCAATCCGGATTTCGGAGGACTCAGGAGTGTGCAGGTTGCAGGGAAGGCCACTCTTATTGAGCCTATGTCAGAAACGTATATTGCCCATGCGGCATATAAAAGGATATCTGCAGCAGTACTTGAGGACCTTCTGGAGAAGGGGCATCCGATGTACCTTATCGCTGTAAGGCCATTGAAGATGGACGTGCTCTTTTCCGATTTCAGGAAGCTTGGCTATGACAGCCGGCAGGTGCTCTGTTTTTCAGAGGAGTATCCCGGTCGTGATGATGAGTGAGCCCTGTATTTTTTTGTATGGGTAAAGCGTCATGTACGCTGATGTCGATAAGAAAACCTGAAAGATCCGTATAAGAGTAAAAACAGATTCAAAAGCAGCCTGGACAGGCATTCGCCTTGAAGCTCCGGAAAAGTGGCGGGAGTGCTGTTTTTCCGAGGAAAGCCTCATTGATGCATCTCCTGCTGTTTCTTTCTGCATTTTCCGTCGAAGTGAATATTACCTTGCGGCAATGAGAGAAAAAGCTTCCGCATTTTAAAGGCTCCGGTTATCCGCCGGAGCCCATGTATTTCATTCCCACTGTTTTATTCCGGCAAGTATCTTATCCTCGCTTCTCTTCTTCGGGTCGATCTTTATCTCGACTTTCTTCACTATCTCCGTCATGACCGCAGCTATGATGAAGTAGATCACTGCTGTTGCTATGAGGGGGAAGAATGCTTCATAGGTACGGCTTCTCACCAGATCCGATATCTTAGTGAGGTCAAGTACGGCAATGTAGCCGACAACAGAAGATTCCTTTATGAGCGTTACTATCTCGTTGCGGTAAATCGGAAGGAAGTGCTGCGCAGCCTGGGGCAGGAGAATCTTGAAGAATGACTGGCTGTCCGTGTATCCGAGGGCCTTCGCCGCCTCGAGCTGTCCGTCCGGTACCGC
Organism: Sphaerochaetaceae bacterium; assembly: GCA_963598715.1. Classification (GTDB taxonomy): domain Bacteria; phylum Spirochaetota; class Spirochaetia; order Sphaerochaetales; family Sphaerochaetaceae; genus Ornithospirochaeta. The sequence goes on from CAVBWE010000210.1 coordinate 2,576, forward strand.
CTTGCATCCCACGCAGAGCATGTCGTACATGGAGCATGAGAAAATCAGGGTAAAGCCTACTACGGAAACCCACATCCCGCTGAGTCTTGAAGAGCCGAAGACTATGTAGTAGAGAATCATCAGCAGAAGTACTGTCGGCATTCCCTCCACAAGCCAG
>CAVBWE010000211.1:0-2544 GCA_963598715.1 Sphaerochaetaceae bacterium
CATACTTGAAGATGGAGTTGAAGTCAGCCTTCTTCATCTCGAGGAGATAGCTCATAATGGAGGGCTGTGATTTGTAGAACCAGACATGTGCGACGGGGGTTGCAAGCTTGATGTGGCCGCTGCGCTCACGTCTTACCTTCTTCTCGGTAACTTCGACACCGCAACGTTCACAGACTGTTCCCTTGTATCTCTTGCTCTTGAACTTGCCACACCAGCACTCCCAGTCACGGGTAGTACCGAAGATGCGTTCACAGAAGAGTCCGTCTCTCTCCGGTCTGAGAGAACGATAGTTGATTGTCTCGGGTTTCTTGACTTCACCGTAGGACCAGGCAAGAATCTGCTCCGGGGACGCAATCTTTATTCTAAGTGTGTTGATATCATGTGTATCGCTCATCCCATACCTCCTTACTGTACGTTCTTTTCCTTTTCGGCCTTGCTGATAATCTCCCTGTCCCTTTCGGTGAGAGGAATCAGCTTGCCGTTCTCGTCATAAGCGGCAAGGTCAAGTGCAAGACCCCTGAGGCCCTGACACAATACCTTGTATCCTTCGGGAAGATCGTCAGGTCTCTCTGCAGGCTCACCCTTGACGATTGCCTGATAGATATTGACCCTTCCCTTCATATCATCGGACTTGACCGTGAGAAGCTCCTGAAGGTTGTTTGCGGCACCATATGCCTCGAACGCCCAGACTTCCATTTCTCCAAGTCTCTGTCCTCCGAACATAGCCTTACCGCCGAGAGGCTGCTGCGTAACAAGTGAATACGGACCGGTAGCTCTTGCATGCATCTTGTCATCGACGAGATGGTGGAGCTTGAGGTAATAAATGTATCCGCAGAATACCTTATTGACGAACGGAACACCTGTTCTACCGTCGTAGAGGGTTACCTTGCTGTCCTTCGGAAGTCCGGCCTTGACCATTTCAGCCTCAATCTGCTCCATAGTCGCAGACTGGAAGACAGGAGTCTTGTACCAGACATCGTTCCTGACAGCTGCCCATCCAAGCTGTGTCTCCATGAGCTGTCCGATGTTCATTCGTGAAGGAACGCCGAGCGGATTGAGACATACATCAAGCGGTGTACCGTCTTCCATGTAAGGCATGTCTTCCTGAGGAAGAACCCTCGATACGACACCCTTGTTACCATGTCTGCCGGCCATCTTGTCACCCTGCTTGAGCTTGCGCTTTGTTGCAATGTAGACCTTGACAGTCTCGAGAGAACCCGGAGTCAGTTCTTCCTTCTTCGTTATTCTCTGGATGTCAATGACTGTTCCCTCGACTCCGTGAGGAACAACAAGGGATGCATTTCTCGTATCCTTGCTCTTCTCACCGAAGATGGAGTTGAGAAGCTTCTGCTCAGGTGTGTTCTCGGTCTCTGTCTTGGGAGTCGTCTTACCGACGAGGATGTCACCACTCCTGACATAGGTTCCGATGCATACGATACCTTCGGCATCAAGATGCTCGACAGCTCTCTCGCTTGTGTTGGGAAGATCGCGTGAGAATCTCTCCTCACCGAGTTTTGTCTCCTTTCTGTCAACCTCATATTCCTTTATATGGATTGATGTGTAGATATCTTCACTGACAACTCTCTCGCTGATGAGGACGGCGTCCTCGTAGTTGTATCCGTTCCATGGAACGAATCCGACAAGGATGTTTCTTCCAAGTGCAAGCTCACCGTGATCCGTGCTGGGACCGTCTGCAAGAACGTCGTTCTTTCTGATGATATCACCGACATGGACAAGCGGACGCTGGTTCATGCAGGAATCCTGGTTGGTAATCTCATACTTTCTGAGTTCATAGACATCAAGCTCACCCGGAACTGTCGGTTCATCAGGCTGGACCTTGATGGTGAGAGATGAAACGTAGACTACCTTGCCGCTTCTTCTTGCCTTGACCATGATGGATGAGTCGTAGGCTGTTCTTCCCTCCATGCCTGTTCCAACACGCGGTGTCTCAGGGAATACGAGAGGAACTGCCTGACGCTGCATGTTCGATCCCATGAGGGCACGGTTGGCGTCGTCATGCTCGAGGAACGGAATGAGGGAAGCTGCTACGGAGACAACCTGCTTCGGAGAGACATCCATCCAGTCAATCTCCTCGGGCATTGCAGTCGAGTAGTCCTGGTTGGCTCTGACTGAAACCTCACCCTTGAGAACGTATGAACCATCCTTCTTCTTCTCGACAGTTGCGTTACCCTGAGCAATCTTTGCCTTTTCTTCGTCATTTACATCGAGGTAACGGCATTCGTCTGTAACAACACCGTTCAGAACCTTTCTGTAAGGCGTCTGAATAAAGCCGTAGTTGTTGATCTTCGCATAGTTTGCGAGAGTCAGGATAAGACCGATGTTGCCGCCTTCAGGTGTCTCGATAGGACAGATTTTTCCGTAATGAGTGTAGTTTACATCTCGTACATCGAAGAGCTGACGGGCATTGTCCCTCTTGATACCGCCCTTAGGGCCAATGGCGGAGATTCTTCTCTTGTGTGTGAGTTCGGCAAGGGGGTTGACCTGATCCATGAACTGCGAAAGCTGGGATGAACCGAAGAACTC
>CAVBWE010000212.1:0-2537 GCA_963598715.1 Sphaerochaetaceae bacterium
ACGACGTCTTCATGCAGTACCGCAAGGAGAAGGACGGCACATTCCACGAGATGGAGCGTAAGTGCATCGACACGGGAATGGGTATCGAGAGAACGATTGCAATTCTTCAGGGAAAGAAGAGCGTCTACGAAACTGAGGTTTTCCAGCCTATCATCAGGGCCATCGAAGGTCTCTCGGGCAGAAAATACGGTGATAATGAAGATGATGATATCTCAATCCGCATCATCTCCGACCATGTGAGGACAAGCGTCTTCATTCTCGGCGACCAGAAAGGTATGGCACCGGGCAATGTCGGTCAGGGCTATATTCTGCGTCGTCTCATAAGAAGAGCTGTCAGACACGGAAAGAAGCTGGGAATCGAATCATACTTCCTCTCGCAGCTTGCCCAGGTTGTTCTTGATCTCTATGGTGAACCGTATCCGGAGCTTCTGGAACACAAGGACTTCATCTTCAGCGAACTTGAGAAGGAAGAGGAGAAGTTTAGCAAGACCATCACCAACGGCGAGAAGGAATTCGAGAAGATACTCCCCAACCTCATGAAGGGCAACAGCCGTGTCATCGGCGGCCGCATCGCATTCAAGCTCTACGATACATACGGCTTCCCGATTGAACTTACGGAGGAACTTGCGAAGGAGCACGGGTTCACTGTCGACAGGGAAGGTTTCAAGGCTGCATTCGAAAAGCATCAGGAAGTGTCACGTGCAGGTGCCGAGCAGCAGTTCAAGGGCGGACTTGCCGACCACAGCGAGGCAACGACTGCGCTTCATACTGCAACCCATCTTCTGCACAAGGCTCTATGCGTCGTACTCGGCGGCTATGTCAAGCAGCTGGGATCGAACATCACTGCTGAAAGACTCAGATTCGACTTCAATCATCCGCAGGCTCTGACCAAGGAGGAGCTCAAGGCGGTAGAGGACCTCGTGAACGAGCAGATTCAGAAGGACCTTCCGGTAATATGCGAGACAATGACACTTGACGAGGCTAGAGCAAAGGGTGCTGCTGCACAGTTCGATGCAAAGTACGGCGAACTGGTCAAGGTCTACTCCATCGGCGACTTCTCCATCGAAGTCTGCGGTGGTCCGCATGTCGAGCATACATCACAGCTGGGACACTTTAGAATTGTCAAGGAACAGTCGTCTTCCGCAGGAGTGAGAAGAATCAAGGCTGTCCTCGAGAAATAAGACTACGGCAAGGGCCGCGGAGAAAATGCGGGGCTCTTTGTAAATGAGCTTACCTTGGAAAAGAGGCCTCATATATTCTGCCGTTTCATTGAGCGTCTTCTAGATAGGAATTTTACTTCTTTGCCTTCCAGTCTTTGGAAGGTGAGGAGTGAAAAGAAAATGCTGCCCGGATTTCGGACAGCATTTCTTTTAATCTCTTAAGGATCTCACTTCTTGGGGACGAAGTCCATGACCTCCATGATTTCCTTCATCGTGTTTTCGTAGCATATTCTGGTGTTTTTCATCCAAATCTCCCATGAAAGGGTGTAGAAATCGTTTGTTTTCTCTTCTCTCAGAAGTTCATCAACTCCGACTTCCAGCGCTTCCGCCGTTGACCAGAGACTGTGTTCGTCAGGTCTCGTTTCTCCGTTTTCGTGTCTGTAAACTGTCTTCGGATTGATTCCCGCACGTTTTGCCAGTTCGGCCTGGGACCATCCTTTCTGAAGACGCAGCCTTTTGATGTTTGCACCTATGACAGACGCAGATGTATTCTTGTTTTCCTTTCCCATAGCTTTAATTATAGCCATTCGACTGTGCCCTGTCTTTGGACATTTTTGTTGACAGAAACGGGGCAAAATACGGACATGTACGGACATATGCGGACATGTATGGACATTACCGGTCGTTTTCTGTGACAAGCATGCCGCATGCCGCCTTCTTGTCCTGTCCCTTGCTTCGTCTTATCGTATAAGAGATACCCAGTCTGTGGAGTTCGCTGGCAAACTCCCTTACCTCCCTTTCATCCGGGCTGGTGAAAGGCAGTGACGGGATGGGATTCCACCTTATGAGGTTCACCAGGACATCCAGTCCCTTTGTGAACTGCTTCAGCTTCCCCGCACTTTCCTTTGTGGTGTTGAGTCCTCCGAGAAGACAGTACTCCAGAGTGATACGTTTCTCTCCCTTATGCTGGAATGCGACAAGGGCCTTTTTCAGCTCGGAGAGAGGGTAGCTCCTGTTGACTTTCATTATACGGGAGCGAAGATCATCCGAGGCAGATACCAGGGATACTGCAAGTTTCACAGGCAGATTAAGCTCTCCCAGTCTCTTTATTCCGGGGACAAGGCCGCATGTTGAGATGGTTATTCTCCTGTATGAAATATTTAACCCGTCTTCTCTGTGTAATTCCGTAATCGCCCTCATTACCTGGGTGAAGTTTGCCAGAGGCTCACCCATCCCCATGAATACTATGTGTGTTATGTGCTGTCCGAGTTTTTCAAGCTGAATGTATTCTTCAACTATTTCACCTGCTTTCAGATTTCGCTTCAGGCCCATTGTGCCGGTAGCACAGAAGCCGCAGCCCATTGCGCAGCCGACTTC
>CAVBWE010000213.1:0-2349 GCA_963598715.1 Sphaerochaetaceae bacterium
AGCTTCTTTTCCAGCCGTCCGAAGAGACGGGAACGGGTGCGGCAAGAATGATCGCGGCGGGTGTCCTCGAGAACCCGAAAGTCGATGCGGCTTACGGACAGCACATGTACATTGCAACCGATGATCCGTGCGGAACAATTGCAATAAGCCCTTCAGTTACGCTTGCCTCCAACTCGATGTTCAGAATCACAGTCCACGGAAGAGGCAGCCACGGGGCACGCCCTCAGACGGCAATCGACCCGATCAATATCCTCTGCCATATATTCCTCTCGCTCCAGGCAGTGAATGCACGCCTCATAGATCCAAAGGAGACGATAGTGCTTACGGTCGGACAGATAGAGGGAGGCACAATGCCCAACAGCATCCCCGACACAGCCTTTCTCCGGGGAACGATACGTGCACTCGACAACGGGACACACGAAAAGATCAAAATGAAGATTGCCGATATCGTGGAGAATACCGCCCTTGCCTTCGGAGGAAAGGCAGATGTCATCTTCGAAATGGAAATGCCGGCAACAGTCAACGACACCGCAATGGTGAACGAGATAAACGGTTATCTGAAGCAAATCATTCCGGCTGACAGGATTGCTGAAATGCCGGTAAGGATGGGGTCTGAAGATTTCTCGAGATACGGTGAAAGGATTCCGTCCGTCTTTGCATTCCTCAGCGGAGGAAGCAGAAGCGAAGGATATACCGTCGGCTCGCATAATCCGAAGGTGGTCTACAGCGAGGATGCCATTCCCTACGGCGTTGCCTCCTATGCCCAGACTGCCATGAGGTGGCTTGAAGAGCATAGCTGACATGCTGTTTTGCAGAAGGGATTTCATCTGCAGGATATAAATAAAATCAAAGGAGATTAACATGAAGAAAACACTCTCGATTGCGGTTCTGCTGTTATTCTGTGCATTCTTCGCATTTGCAGGAGGCTCATCGGAGACTGCAGGAAAGGTACGCGATACGCTCAACTACGGCCTGCCGCAGGAACCGGGAAAGCTGGATCCTCAGAATGATTCGCTTCTCGTTTCGAAGTTCATCAACAAGAACATCTATGACACGCTTCTCCGTCTCAACGGCGAGACAAAGGAGATAGAGCCCGGTCTTGCAACGGAATGGGTGTGGGAAGATGACCTCACGCTTCGCCTCACTCTCAGGGATGACGTATACTTCCACAATGGAGAGAAGATGACGGCAGAAGATGTCCTCTATACATTCCAGAGATGTACAAAGGGCTCCGTATCCGCAAACTTCTACAAGTCATTCGACATCGGATCATCATATGTCGTCGACGATACGCACATCGTGGTAAAGCTCAAGACTCCGTATGCAGCCGCACTCAATGTTCTTGCAAACGTCTCGTCAAGCATCGTATGCAAGGCTTACGGAGAGAGCGTGGACCAGACAACGTTCTATCTCGAGCCGGTCGGAACAGGAGCCTATGAATTCGTCGAGTGGGATGCCGGCGACCACATCACACTCAGGATGAACGAGAACTACTGGGGAGAGAAGGCAAAGATTCCAAACGTTCTTCTCAGGATAATCAACGACAACAGCGCACGCTGCATCGAGCTCGAGACAGGCGGAATCGACATCACCGACTCACTCAACTTCACGGATGTATCGAAGATCGGCGAGACGGAAGGCCTCAACGGCTACTTCGGCCCCAGCCTCAAGGTCATGTATCTTTCCCTCAACGAAGCAAAGCCCTACTTCCAGGATGAAAGGGTGCGCAGGGCAATGGCTTATGCAATCGATACGGCGAAGGTTCTCGCTTCTGCTTACGGCGGCGGTGCGGCACGCGGAACAAGCTCCCTTCCCTCGAGCCTCTTCGGCTACAAGGACGAAGGTTACTATGAATACAATCCCGAGAAGGCAAAGGAGCTCCTCAGGGAAGCAGGATATGCCGACGGCTTCACATTCACCTGTGCCTGCCCGAGCGTAGCTGCAAGCATCAAGACCGCAGAATCGGTCCAGGCATTCCTTTCCGAGGTCGGCATCACAATGAAGATTGAAGAGTATGATGCCGCAACATGGATGGGAAAGAAGCTCAGGGATCCTGAGACCGACTGTGCTCCCTACGTCTTCACGGCCGACACGTATGATCCGGATCAGGCTTACATGAACATGTTTGCGGGAAGCGGCTACACGACTGTCAGCAAGACGGATCCGACTCTCAATTCGCTTCTCCAGGCAGGAAGAGCGGAAACCGACACAAAAAAGAGAAAGGCAATCTACGGGGAAGTCCAGGATTACATCCAGGAACACGTCATCGTAATCCCCCTCGTCGAGAACTTCATCAACTATGCATACAGCGACAGTGTGAAGGGCTTTGTTCCGGATGCAGGCGTCCAG
>CAVBWE010000214.1:0-2301 GCA_963598715.1 Sphaerochaetaceae bacterium
CACGGATGACTCTCACGAGGCTGTTGCGCTTGATCTTTCCTTCCGTGACCATACAGCCGGCAATGAGACCGACCTTCGGAACACGGAATGTATCTCTGACCTCGACCTTTCCGATATCGACTTCCCTTGTCTCGGGACTGAGCATGCCTTCCATAGCTGCCTTGATATCATCGACGACATCATAGATGATGTTGTACTTTTTGATCTCGACCTTCTCTTCGTTTGCAAGAGCCTGTGCCCTTGGTGTCGGACGCACGTTGAAGCCGATGATGACGGCAGAGGAAGCGGAAGCAAGAGTGACATCGCTTTCGATGATGGCACCGGCAGATGCACGGATGACATTGAGTTTGATTTCATCGGTGCTGAGCTTCTCAAGAACTCCCGTAAGAGCCTCGACTGAACCCTGTACATCACCCTTGATGATGACGTTGAAGTCCGTGATTGCTCCTTCCCTGACCTTCTCGTTGAAGTTCTCGAGCGTGACCTTGCTGACTCTGCTGCTTTCTCCAAGGCGTTCGAGCTCCTGTCTCTTTGCAGCAATGCTTCTTGCTGTCTTCTCATCCTCCGTGACCTGGAAGGGATCTCCTGCGGACGGAATATTCGAGAGTCCGATTATCTCGACAGGAGTTGAAGGACCGGCTGAAGAAATCTTTACTCCCTTGTCGTCGAACATTGCCCTGACTCTTCCCGAATAAATTCCAGCAACATAGTAATCACCCTGCTTCAGAGTTCCCTTCTCTATGATGACAGTAGCAACTGTACCACGGCCCGGATCGATCTTGCTTTCGAGGACCTTACCGCATGCACGGCAGTTGGGATTAGCCTTGAGTTCAAGCATTTCAGCCTGCAGGAGGATAGTATCGAGAAGATCGTCTATACCCTGCTTCTTGAGAGCTGAAATCTGGCAGTAAAGTGTCTGACCACCCCAGTCTTCGGGCATGAGACCCAGGTCAGAAAGCTGCTGCTTTACCCTGTCGGGATTGGCTTCAGGAAGATCACACTTGTTTATTGCAACAATGATAGGTACCTTTGCGGCCTTTGCATGGTCTATTGCTTCTCTTGTCTGTGGCATGACTCCGTCATTAGCTGCAACAACCAGTACTACGATATCCGTAACCTGGGCACCGCGCGCTCTCATCATCGAGAATGCGGCATGACCGGGAGTATCGAGGAAGACAATGTCACCTCTCTCGGGAACGGAGACCTTGTATGCACCAATGTGCTGAGTGATACCTCCGAATTCACCAGCGACGACGTTAGTGCTTCTGATTGCATCAAGAAGCTTTGTCTTACCATGGTCGACATGTCCCATGATAGTGACAATCGGCGGTCTTGGAACGAGATCCTCCTCTCTATCCTCTTCCGTTTCGATGACTGTCTCGTCATAGAGGGAGACAAGGTGAACGGAGCATCCGTATTCAGAAGCGATTATCTCGGCTGTCTCATGGTCAATCTGCTGGTTGATAGTAACCATCATTCCCATCTTGAAGAGTTTAGTTATGATGTCAGAAGCCTTGAGATTCATCTTCTTGGCAAGATCAGCGACAGTGATATTCTCCATGATGTCGATGGTTTCAGGAACGGAAGCAAGTCTTGCGTCATCCTTTTTCTTCTTGCCGAGAGCAAAGTCGAGCTCTTCATCTCTATCCCACTTGTTGTCTTTATCCTTCTTCCTGGAAGAGGATGCCATATTGGTCTTTCTGTTGCCGTTCTTCTGATTGAGTTCCAGTGCAGCGGCCCCTGGAGCCTGCACTCTCGCCCCGTTCTGACCAAAGCGGGGAGCAAAACCGGGTTTACCCTGGCTTCTGAATGCCGGCCTTGAATTCTGGTCGGGTGAGTATGAACGCGGCTGGGAAGGACGTCCGTCACGGTTGAATGATCCGCCTTCCCTCTTAACGAAAGCTCCTCCACGGTTATCTCTCTGGTAGGGAGAGTTTGGTCTCTGCATATTACCAGCGACTCTTCTTCCGCCGACAACACCCTGTACTCTCGGCTTTGAAGCATCACTCTTGACTTCCGGAGTGGAAGGAGCCTGAGCGTGGATAATGACAGGACCGGAGTGGATTGTCGACTGTATACGCGTATTCTGGATATGCGCACCGTTACCCATGAAGGACTTTCCGTCGATGACTTCACGTCTCTGCACATTCTCCTTCTTCGGCTGAACGTTCTGGGACGGACGGGACGAGGGTACGGATGTTGTTTTCTGCGTATTCTGATTCTGGACGTTTTTTTCCGTCTTCAAAGCCGGCTGGGGCTCGGGAGTAGGTAGAGGTGTTTTCACCTGTACGGTCTCCTTCA
>CAVBWE010000215.1:0-2225 GCA_963598715.1 Sphaerochaetaceae bacterium
ATCGGAGTGCGTGATACTCCAAACTGGGATGCAAGGCTGTCTTCACTTATCTTCTCACCGCACTGAATCTGACCGCTGAGAATCATGCCCTTTACTTCATCATATACCTGATCTGCTAAACTCTTTGACACTAATTGCATATTTTCAATATAGGTCTTCTCATAAATCCTGTCAATTGTATACATAGAACAATTGAACAACTACCAATAATTTTATTCGATTTTGAGTATATTTTGATTATTCTACATGTTTTCTTAGTATTTTAAAATTGCAAAACAAAGATTGACATGTGAAATTTTCAGTGGTATACAAAAATCGTATACAATATACACAAGCTATTTTAGGAGAAGTCAGATGTTCAAAAGCGACAAACTGGATGAGCTGCTGGAAAAAAGGAATAATTACAGCTCCGAAGAGCTTTCCTATATGTCCTCATGTTTCCGCAGAATCATGTTCGACATTCTTCATGAAAGAGGAACGGGACACTGGGGAGGAAGCTCGAGTGCCGCCGAACTCGTGACGGCATTATATTTTTCAAGACTCAACATCAGACCGGAAGAACCGGAGTGGGAAGACAGAGACCGTTTTGTCCTTTCCAAGGGGCACGCGAGCGTAAACCTTTACACTGTCCTTTCCGCACGCGGGTACTTTCCGATGGAAGATCTGCACGGCTTCAGAAAGCTTGGCGACAGGCTGCAGGGACACCCTGCAATGCTCAAGCTCCAGGGAGTTGACATCTCCTCGGGTGTTCTGGGGCACGGCCTCTCGATCGGAGTTGGAATGGCACTTGCCTCATCCCTTTCCGGAAAGAACTGGATGACATACGTTCTCACGGGAGAAGGATGTCTGGACGAAGGCCAGAGCTGGGAAGCGCTGATGTTCGCAGCAAAAGAAAAGATTAAAAACCTTGTTCTCATGATAGACTACAACAAGGTACAGCTCGACGGCACAGAGGATCAGATTATGCCTCTTGAACCGCTGAGGGACAAGTTCAGGTCATTCGGATGGCTCGTATGCGACAAGAGCTACGACGGCAACAGCATTCCTGATATCCTCGATTCTTTCAGCTGGATGGACTCGACTCCCAATCAGCCGAAGGTTGTCATCTATGACACAGTCAAGGGCAAGGATGTTTCCTTCTCGGAGGGAAAGAACACATGGCACGGCGCAGTCATCGATGACGAACACTATGAAATCGGAAAGAAGGAACTTGACGCGATAATCGAGAAAAAGGAGGCAGCACTATGACAATGGCAATGAGAGAGGCCTTCGGCCGTCATCTTGCTCTTATGGGCGAGACACATCCAGAGCTTGTCGTACTTGATGCCGATGTTTCCTCATCGACAAAAAGTGCATTCTTCGGAAAGGCATTCCCGGAAAGATTCTTCAACGTAGGAGTTGCGGAAGGCAACCTCGCAGGCGTTGCAGCAGGTCTTGCAACAGCGGGTTACCATCCGGTAATCAACGCATTCTCGATCTTCCTTTCTCTCAAGAGCATCGACCAGATCAGGAATGACATGTGCTACAACAAGCTTCCTGTCGTCATCGCAGGTGCATACGGCGGACTTTCGGACAGTTTCGACGGTGCAAGTCATCAGGCTATCGAGGACATCGCATTCTTCCGTGCCCTTCCCAACATGGAGGTAATCGTTCCGTCAGACGCACACCAGGCAGAGCTTGCACTGGAATATGCACTGGAGAGAAAGAATCCCGTATATATCCGTCTCAACAGGAACGCAATGCCCGACATCGAGACAAAGAGGGAAGATTTCATGACTGCAAAGCCCGTTCTCATGAGAGAAGGCCGGGACATCACGATTGCGGCAAACGGCATAACGGCGAGCATGGCACTCGACGCTTCCGATCTTCTTTCGAAGAAGGGAATCGAAGCTGCTGTCTTCGCCGTTCCGTTCGTCAAGCCGCTTGATGCTTCCCCGATTTTCTCCTCGGCAGAGAAGACGGGACGTCTCGTGACAGTTGAAGAACATCTTCTTGCGGGCGGTTTCTCATCCGCTCTCGCAGAAGAGGCATTCAGAAACGGATTCAATTTCAAGGTCGACACTATCGGCATCGAGGACAGATTCGGTGAATCCGGTCCTTATATCGACCTGCTGGCAAAATATGGATTCTCGGCTCAGGCAATAAGTGACAGAGCAGAGAAACTGATAAAGCAATAATCAAGGAGAAAGAAGATGGATTACTTCAAGAAAGCATATGAATTACTC
>CAVBWE010000216.1:0-2157 GCA_963598715.1 Sphaerochaetaceae bacterium
CACGATGATGGACCGCAGCGGAGTCAAGGAGGCATACGGGGTTTATCCCGAGCAGATTGTGGATTTCCTTTCGCTCTTAGGCGACAGTGCGGACAACGTTCCCGGTGTCAGCGGAATAGGGGAAAAGACAGCAAAAAGACTTCTTGAGGAATATGTGACCATAGAAGGTATCTACCGGCACCTTGATGACCTCAAGCCTTCCGAGAGAAAGAACCTCACGGCCGGCAGGGAAAGCCTTGAGCTTTCGCGAAAGCTTGTAGAGCTTAGCCGTGATGCCGTTCCGGACTCATTTGACATGAATGCTCTCAGTGTAGACAACTTCACTCCCGGTGAAGCCTCACAGGATTTCGAGAACCTTAATCTCAGATCCCTTGTCGTCAGAGCAGGAAAAAAGAATGCACAGGGGGAAGAGAATACCGGGGAGAATATGGAGGAGAAGAAGGAATCTCTTCTTACGGAAAAGGAAAGATATCTTCTTGAAAAGGGTAGATACGATATTCTGCATACAAAGGATGAAGTCATGAAGGACTGGGAGAGAATAGCCTCGTTCAAGGGCTCGGTAGTTTCTCTCTTCCTCCTCAGTGAGGATTATTCCCCTTCTTCCCCCGTCCTTGGCTTCTCATATTCTGCAGAACCGCTGACGGCAACATATGTTCCCGTGGGAAATGACTCAATCACAGAAGACGATATGATAGAACTCTTCGCCTCTTATCTTTCAACGGGGAGAATCAGGGTTATTGCACACTCTGCAAAGAGTCTCATCTCCATCCTCTCAGAGAGGGGAATTTCCTGCCGCCTCGAATCAGATACTATGATCGGCAGCTGGCTCATTTCATCGAATGACGGTGTTTACAACCTCGACATCCTGTGTGGCAAGTACTTTTCCGCAACACTTCTTTCCGCCCAGGACATTACAAACGGAGGGCCGTTCTCCTCTGTCAGCGTCGATTTGCTTGCACGTTACTCGTCCCTTCGTGCCGACTATACACAGCGTATGGAGAGGGTTATCTCGCGTCGTCTCCACGAGAATGGGCTGGATGAGATATATAGGAATATGGAGCTTCCCCTTGTTAGAGTACTCGCAACCATGGAAAGGGAGGGAATCTTCCTTTCCCCCGAAAGAATGGATGAACTCAAGAGAAAAACTGACAGCAGGGTGAAGGAACTTGAAGAGGCTGTTTATCTTCTTGCCGGGTATAGGTTCAACATCAATTCGACAATGCAGCTTTCACACCTCCTGTATGAGGAGAGGGGACTCGAACACGGCAAGAAGACCATGCGGGGATACTCGACGGATACCGCGACGCTTGAGGGACTCAGGTCAAGCGGGGATCCGATAATAGCGCTTCTTCTCGAATACAGGCAGCTTTCCAAGCTCAAGAGCACGTACATAGATGTTCTTCCGTCACTGAGGGATGCAAACGGCAGGGTGCACACGACGTTCCTGCAGACAGGAACTGCTACCGGCAGATTATCGTCACGAAGCCCCAACCTTCAGAACATTCCTGTCAGGACAGATGAGGGGAGGCTGATCCGCTCTTCATTCGTTTCTGCTCCGGGGAAGATATTCATAAGTGCGGACTACTCGCAGATCGAGCTTGTCGTTCTTTCCTGGCTCAGCGGGGACAGAAATCTTCAGGAGGCATTCATTTCGGGTGAGGATGTTCATAGATATACTGCTGCAATGATTTTCGGCAAGAAGAACGAGGATGTAACGAGCGCAGAGAGGCGGGTTGCCAAGACGATTAATTTCGGTATCATGTACGGAATGTCCGCATTTCGTCTTTCGAACGAACTTGAGATATCCCGTCACGATGCCCAGGACTTCATAACACGCTATTTCGAACGTTACAGCTCGGTACAGGACTTTGTCAGCGCGACTGTGAAGGATGCCGAAGAGAAGGGTTATGTCACAACACACTGGGGACACGTCAGGGAAATTCTCGGAATAAACAGCCGTAACAAAACCGAGAAGGCGGCAGCAGAGCGTACTGCTGTCAATACCGTCATACAGGGTACTGCCGCTGAAATCATGAAGATGGCCATGCTTGGTGTAATGGAGGAGATCGAAAAGCGATCGCTTAAATCCAAGCTTCTTTTGCAGGTACATGACGAACTCATATTCGAGGTTCCACAAGAGGAGGCGGATGAGATGGA
>CAVBWE010000217.1:0-2105 GCA_963598715.1 Sphaerochaetaceae bacterium
CTACACGTGTTGCACTCATCCTCAGCGAGGAGTTCAACGGAACTCTTCCGATTTCCTATTCCGGCGGTGTTTCCGCACTTTCTGTCAAGGAACTCTTCGAGACAGGTATTCATCCCATTACACTTGCAACCGATATGCTCCATCCCGGCGGATACGCAAAGATGAAGCAGCTGTGCGAAATCTGCCAGGAAGCGAAGAGCGCATGGAAGATGGACACAATCGATGTCGCAAAGCTCAGGAAGTTTGTCGAGAAGGTCTCCGACCCGAAGGGAATTGCAGGCAAGGACTACAGAGGAACGAACAGGGCAAAGGTTGGCACACCTCTTGAGCTCTTCGACTGCTATGTCGCTCCGTGTGTCGAGGCATGTCCCATTCATCAGCCGATTCCCGAGTATGTTGCTCTCGCAGGAGAGGGAAGAGTTGCAGAGGCGCTCTCTCTCATCTATACATCTAACGCACTTCCGAACATCACGGGATGGATCTGTGACCACCAGTGCCAGAACCACTGCTCCAGAATGGATTATGAGGGACCGGTACAGATCAGGGAAGTCAAGAGACTCTGTGCAGAGAAGGGGTTTGATGAATTCAAGGCAGACTTCTGGGATAAGCCTGAAGAGCCTTCTGATATCAAGGCTGCTGTCATCGGCGCAGGTCCGGCAGGCCTCAGTGCCGCATATTTCCTGGCTCTTGCAGGTTTTGACACATCCATCTTCGAAAAGGGTGCAACGGCCGGCGGTGTCGTGAAGAACGTAATCCCCGAATTCCGTATCCCTTCATCTGCAGTGGATAAGGATGTCGCATTCATAAAGGAACACGGTGTCAAGTTCCATTTCAATACGGAGAAGACCGTTATGGAACTGAAGAAGGAAGGGTTCGAATATATCTTTGTTTCAGTTGGTGCAACAGAGGCCAATGACCCGCATGTCAGCGGAAACGGCCCCAGGGAAAGCGCAGTCTCCTTCCTCACAAAGAGCAAGAGAGGCGAGTCTGTTGAACTCGGAAAACATGTCATCGTAGTCGGCGGTGGTAATACTGCAATGGACGCTGCAAGAATGGCTGAAAGAACAGCAGGTGTCGAATCTGTAACCGTTCTCTACAGAAGAAGCGAAAGCGAGATGCCCTCTGACAGGGAAGAGTACGAGGCAGCACTCAGTGACGGCATAAAGTTCATGTTCCTCACGAATCCCGTAGATTTTACGGACGGCAGAGTTACAGCTGCAAAGATGGTCCTCGGTGACAAGGATGCTTCCGGAAGAAGAAAGCCTGTCGACAGCGGCGAAAGGATCGAGCTTGAGTGTTCGTATCTTATCTCTGCTATCGGAGAGAAGCCGGACAAGGCTGTTCTCGAGGCAATCGGAGCTGAGGAAGGTGACAACGTCTGGATTATCGGCGACACAAAGACCGGTCCGAGCACGGTAGTGAGATGCATCGCAAGCGCACAGAGTGCAGTCGACGAGGCCATTGACAAGGTCTACGATGCAATCCTCAGTGAAGAAGAGGACGACAAGAAGGAATGCGAATGCGGTGGCGAGTGCTGCTGCAAAGGCGCTGAGGCGGTAGAAGAGGATGTCGTTGAAGACGAGGACGAAGACGAAGACGAGGACGAAGACGAAATCAGAGAGGAAGAAGACGAATTCTTCTCCCAGATAAGGGCAAAGAAGGCCGAAATCACACTTCCTCTGAGAAAGGGAAGTGAGACCAGTGCGTTCTTCGAGAGAGAAGCAAAGAGATGCATCGAATGTTCATACTACTGCAACAAGTGTACTGAGGTATGTCCCAACAGGGCGAATGTGATGATTGACCTCAGAGATACAGGACTCTTCGAAGATCCGTTCCAGGTTCTTCACCTCGATGCATACTGCAACGAATGCGGTAACTGTGCTTCTTTCTGCCCGCATGACGGAGGACCGTACCTCAAGAAGTTCACTCTCTTCAGCAGGATGGATGACTTCGAGAACAGCACGAACAGCGGCTTCTACGTAGAGAACGACGAAGTCACGATTCGTGTGAACGGAAAGGTCGTCAAGGGAATAATCAACGGAGATGGCGCACTGGAAGCTGAAGTTGACGAGAGAGTTAAGGCTCTCATCGAGACGGTATTCGTA
>CAVBWE010000218.1:0-2011 GCA_963598715.1 Sphaerochaetaceae bacterium
CCATATTGAGTGGAGAAGAGCATGTTGGAAAGAAAAAAGCTGACAACACTTTCTGGCTACATCCACTTTCTTCTTACGGGAAGGCATGTACTCGGTATAGGGGAAGCTTCCGGAATGTTCCCCGGGGAGCTTACTTGCGGTAAGGAAGCCGGAAGGCTCACGAAAGATGGCGCTCTTCTTCTCGACCCGTCGGGAGAACTCGAAAGCGGTATTGTTTTCTCTCCGCCCGAGGAAGACGCCGCAACGGGGATGACAGCCACGGACTCGGTAAGAATCAGAAGTGAAAACGTATCTATGCTAACAAGTGACTACGCGATGGTTGTTGTCGAAAACCCTTTATCTCTTCACAGGGAGATAGGCATGGTGACACCCCCTGACGGTTCACCCGTTAGAATGGTTCACTGCAACAACTGCACAAGCGACATAAACGCCTGGATGAAGCTTTTCAGGGAGTTTGCAGAAGCAATTAATGAAAGTATCAGCGACGAGAGACTTTATACACTTCTCTTCAAAAAAGCTCTCGAAGGAGACAGAGACTGCGGAGGACTTTTAAACTACAATAACTTCTCCGGTGAGGAAGTAACAAATCTCAATGCAGGATGCCCTGTATTCATGCGAGAGAGCCCGATGCTGATTCCACGCTTTCCAATTTCATATGCACCCACCTTCTCTCTACCCTCGTAACACTCAAGATTGGATTTTATATACTGAAGGAGGAACATGTCGAGATAAACTGGCTCTACGGACACGGCGGCTTCTTCAAAACGAAGGAAGTCGGACAAAGGCTTTTATCGGCGGCAGTCGGCGCTCCGATATCTGTCATGGAGACCGCAGGAGACGGCGGAACCTACGGCATGGCGCTTCTTGCACAGTATCTAATCGGGAATGAAGGAAAAAGTCTTCCGTCCGGGCTCGATGAGGATGTCTTCAAAGACGCAGTTTCCATTACAATCAAGGCCGGGGGAGGACGAATGCGAAGGCTTCAATGCATTCCTCGATAAATACAGGAAGCCTTTCTGTCGAAAGACTTGCAGTGGAGGTGTTCTGATGACGAAAGAACTCAATAGGAATGTATTAAAAGCAAATCTGCTTCTCCCGAAATACAACCTCGTGACATTCACGTGGGGAAACGTATCCGAGCTCGACCGAAAATCAAGACTGGTGGTAATCAGCCCTCAGGAGTCAGTTACGAAACCATGACTGAAGACGACATAATCGTCGTCGACCTTGAAGGAAATATCGTCGAAGGAAAATGGAAGCCTTCAAGCGACACGGACAGCCACATTGAACTCTATAAGGCCTTTCCTTCCTGTGGCGGCATTGTACACACTCACTCTCGATGGGTGCATCTACGCTCAGGCTGGGAAAGGGATTGCTCCTCTCGGAACAACACAGGGCGACTACTTCTACGGAGAGATTCCCTGTACGCGTGAAATGACAGAAACGGAGATAACGGGCGAATACGAGAAGGAAACGGGAAAGGTAATCATCGAAACATTCAGAGATATCAAACCCGGGGCGATTCCCGCAGCCCTCGTCAAGAGTCACGGTCCATTCACATGGGGAAAGAATGCATTCGAAACCGTCCACAACGCAGTGGTACTCGAGGAGGTTACCTTCATGAACTTCCATTCTCTATGATTAATCCCGGGCAGACAGGAATGCAGAAGGCACTTCTCGAGAGGCATTACCTCAGGTAGCACGGCAAGAACGTCTATTTCGGACAGGGAAAGTAATTTCCTCCAGCAGAAAGAGAAAAACATAATATGGCAGATATTCCAATTAGGCCTGCAGTATTTCTTTTCGTCAGGACAGACAGCGAGACATCTTTTTCTCAGAAAAAAGAGAAGCAGACTCAGTCTGAAGGTAAAAGGTACATCGTCATGTAGAACAAAAATGAAGATGATGTTTCCTTCTTTTCGAAGGACTTCGAGTATATTACATAGCGACTGCTATCGGCTCAGGATGAATATTTCCCGCAGAACGCATCTGAGTGGGATATATAGTCGAC
>CAVBWE010000219.1:0-2004 GCA_963598715.1 Sphaerochaetaceae bacterium
TTAATGGAGATTAAGAATATGGGAAAGATTATAGGTATTGACCTTGGAACAACAAACAGCTGCGTTGCAGTGATGGACGGAAACGAGCCCAGCGTCATCGCCAACAGCGAAGGTGACAGAACCACGCCGAGTGTTGTGGCGTTCAAGGGGGATGAGAGACTCGTCGGCAAGCCGGCAAAGAACCAGATGGTGACGAATCCTGAAAATACCATTTATTCCATCAAGAGATTCATGGGAAGGAAATTCCATGAGGTCGCTGAGGAAATCAAGATGGTTCCCTACAAGGTGACATGCGGTGCAAACGACGAGATAAAGATAGACATCAACGGAAAGCTCTATTCCCCGCAGGAGATTTCTGCGATTGTCCTGCAGAAGATGAAGAAGACAGCAGAGGACTTCCTCGGTGAGGAGATCAAGGAAGCAGTCATAACCGTTCCTGCATATTTCAATGACGCACAGCGTCAGGCAACAAAGGATGCCGGAAGGATTGCCGGTCTTGATGTGAAGAGAATCGTCAATGAACCTACTGCAGCAGCTCTTGCCTACGGTTTCGGAAAGGATTCCAGCAAGGAAGAGAAGATTGCCGTATATGACTTCGGCGGCGGTACGTTCGATATTTCGATCCTGGAACTCGGTGACGGTGTCTTTGAGGTAAAGAGCACGAACGGTGATACGCATCTTGGCGGAGACAACATCGACCAGGTCATCATCGACTGGCTTGTAAGTGATTTCAAGAAGGAGTACGGCATCGACCTCTCATCCGACAAGATGGCACTTCAGAGACTCAAGGAAGCTTCAGAGCAGGCCAAGATTACCCTGTCCTCTTCAACTCAGACAACCATCAACCTGCCTTTCATCACTGCTGATGCTACAGGTCCGAAGCATCTTCAGAAGGAGCTTACAAGGGCAAAGTTCGAGCAGATGATTGAACCTCTTGTCGAGAAGACGAAGGTTCCGTGCATGAACGCACTCAAGGATGCAGGTCTTTCAGCTTCCGATATCGATGAAGTCATTCTCGTCGGCGGTTCGACAAGAATCCCGATGGTTCAGGAAGCTGTCAAGAAGCTCTTCGGCAAGGAACCTCACAAGGGTGTCAACCCTGATGAAGTCGTTGCAGTCGGCGCTTCAATCCAGGGTGGTATTCTCAAGGGTGATGTCAAGGATGTTCTCCTTCTCGATGTAACTCCGCTTTCACTCGGAATCGAGACACTCGGTGGTGTCAGCACCAAGCTCATCGAAAGGAATACGACAATTCCTACGAGGAAGAGCCAGATTTTCTCTACTGCGGCAGACGGACAGACAGCTGTGTCGATCCATGTCCTCCAGGGAGAGAGGGAACTCGCTTCCCAGAACAGGACACTGGGTATGTTCAACCTTGAAGGCATTGCACCGGCTCCGAGGGGAGTACCTCAGATTGAGGTTACATTCGATATCGACGCGAACGGCATCGTTCACGTATCGGCCAAGGACCTCGGAACAGGCAAGGAACAGAAGATAAGAATCGAATCTTCTTCCGGTCTCAGTGAGGCTGACATCGACAAGATGGTCAAGGAAGCCGAAGCTCATGCGGAGGATGACAAGAAGGCAAGGGAGACCATAGAGGCCAAGAACAATGCCGAGACTACAGTCTATGCAACGGAGAAGGCTCTCAAGGATTACGGTGACAAGGTTTCCCCGCAGGAGAGAAGCAGCATCGAGGAAGCTGTAAAGGAACTCAAGGATACTCTTGCCAATGCCAATGCAACGGCTGAGGAAATCAAGAGCAAGACCGAAAAGGTTCAGAGCGTTTCGATGCAGCTCGGTCAGAAGGTCTATGAGGCAAGCCAGCAGGCTCAGCAGAATGCAGGCCAGAATGCCCAGGATCAGACATACGGAAACCAGGGCGGCCAGAATACTCAGAGTGATGACGGCACGATGGATGCCAGCTTCGAAGAAGTGAAATAAGAGGCAGACTCGACGGATTAAGGCAGCACTATGAAATGTGCTGCCTTTATGGTGTAATAC
>CAVBWE010000220.1:0-2001 GCA_963598715.1 Sphaerochaetaceae bacterium
GGATCTTCACGGCCCCCCTCAGGTAATCCGCCCAGTCTCCTTCCTTCTTTTCCGGTACGGCTGAAACGAAGAACTGTGCCCTCTTGTCGAAGGCAAGGCTTGTCAGCTCGACTACCCCGTTATGCTTCGTCCCGTAACAGACTCTTATTCCCCTGTCAATTGCAAAGCCGTTGACGATACCGTTCTGGTGGTCGATATGGGCACCAAGCGGACTTATCCTGTATGGGCAGAAGGATACTCCTTCCGGATCACTGTGATACAGCTCGTAATATTTCTCGAATCCCGTCATAAGGCAGAGTATATGGGATAAGGATGAAAAAAAGAAGTAAGAAAGGCTGCCGGAAAAGAAAGCAGCCTGAAAAAGACAATCGATACGCACCCTGACAATCAGGATCCGGAAATCACAGACCGCAGGATTTTCATCTGGCGGCACTTCTTCCTGCGGAGCGGGCAAGTTTTACAGCCATCAGAATAACCATGACGAAAAGAGGCAGAAGTATCGATTTCAATGCAGCATCCATGCTCATGGAGTCCGCAATCCAGCCGACAACGGACGGCATTACGACCGAGCCTACAGTAGCGGTCGCAATACAGATTCCGGTTGCAATCGTCGATTCCACATATCTCTTTTCGTTTGTGGAAATTACCGTCGGATATATTCCGCCCATGCTGAGTCCGATGCCGAGTACCGCCACCGCAGCAGTAACGGAGTCTGCCGTATTGACCAGGAGAAAAGTGAAGAGGAACATCGACGAGCCGAGCGCGAGTATGAGTTTTTCCTTCTTCACCTTTGTCGACAGAGCTGCTGCCATAAGCCGGCTCAGGAGAATCATTATCCACAGAAGGGACGACATCGCATTTGCCAGTGCAGAGGGGAAAATCCCCTGGTTCTTGAGATAAGTCACAAGCCAGCCCATGAACGTGGACTCTCCGCAGAGATAGCAGAAGAGAATCATGGTGTTCAGCCAGAAGGAGAATGAAGACGGAATTGACGAATCATCCTCAGCCTTCTTTTCCCTTGTCACGGGAAGGCGGGAAAAATGGAACAGTGTCAGAGCCGAAGCCATGCCGCATGCAATTATGAGGGCAGGTATCCTCCACTTCTCATCTCCGCATATGACAACCAGGAACGGCCCGATGAAGGCTCCGACGGCAAAGGCAGCATGCAGCAGATTCAGTCCCGTTGCCCTGTTACCCGCATACTGACCGACGACGACATTTGTTATATTGCTCATCGTTCCCCTTCCCACTCCGAGAAAAACGAACGCAACAAGAAGCACACAGGGGTTTCCCGTAAAAACCATGAGAAGAAAGCCCAGCACTATGCCGCTTCCCATGATTACCGTACTGCGTCTCCTTCCTATGGCATAGGGAAGAAAACCGGAGAGCCATACTGCAAGAAGGTTTCCTATCTGATTGATGGACAGAAGAGTCCCCTGAAACGAGAACGAGAGAGAGTGCTCGCTTATAATGGAAGGAAGAATCGAACCCAGAACATTTGCCATCATTCCGGAAAAGAAGAAAGCATAGTAGGCTCTGTACAAAAGTCCGGCATCTTCGTCCCGGACATCAAGAAATCGCTTCAAAGAAAACATCATTGCCTCCGTCTGACTTCTATGATGATAATCACTTGGGCCGAGCAGGTCGATATCATACAGGTGCCGCAGCCTCTTCCACCGGAGAATTTTTTCCATATAATGAAACTTACGGGAGGCTTGAATGTCAGTACTTGTCTTCGGCTCGGTCAACATCGACAGAACATTCCATATACCGCATACCCCTGTGTGCGGAGAGACACTCCGGTCCGCATCACTCTCTCTTTCGGCGGGAGGAAAGGGGGCCAACCAGGCAGTGGCGCTTAAAAAGGCAGGAACGGAAGTCTTTCTTGCTGCAACCATAGGAAAAGACGGCGTCTGGGTGAAGGATACCCTCTCTGATATGGCGGTAGATACGTCACTGATGAGGGTGAAGGAAAATTCTTCCACGGGTACGGCAGCAATA